>JBKPSZ010000265.1:0-5545 GCA_046735265.1 Acidobacteriota bacterium
CCGAAGGGCTGCGCCGGCACCGCACCGCGGAAGGCGGTCTCGATCGACGCGGGCGCGCGCTGGGTCCAGGCCTACGACGCGGTGACGACGCAGGCCGGCCGGTACGTGCAGGGCGGCGGCTGCTGCACCGTCGGCGTGATCGGCCTGATCTCCGGCGGCGGCTTCGGGAGCTTCTCGAAGTTCTTCGGCATGGCGGCGGCGAGCCTCCTCGAGGCCGAGGTCGTCACCGCCGACGGCAAGGTTCGTATCGCGAACGCGTGCCAGCACCCGGACCTCTTCTGGGGACTGAAAGGGGGAGGCGGCGGCAGCCTCGGCGTCGTCACACGGATTACGCTCGCGACGCACGACCTTCCCGAGACCTTCGGCTGGGCGTTCGGCAAGGTCCAGGCGAAGTCCGACCGCGCGTACCGGCGGCTCGTCGGCGAATTCCTGCGCTTCTACGAGAAGTCGCTCTTCAACCCGCACTGGGGCGAGCAAGCTCTCTTCGGCCCGGACAACACGCTGTCGATCCACATGCTCTTCGCGGGACTCTCGGACGATCAGGCGGAGGCGGCGTGGAACCCGTTTCGACGTCTCATCGCCGAGTCGCCGGACGACTTCACCGCCGCGAAGCCGATCGAGGTCGGAACGACTGCCGCGCGCCGCTGGTGGGACTACGAATGGCGCAGGGAGCATACGCCGGACGCGATGAAGTCCGACCCGCGGCCGGGTACCCTGCCCGGAAACGTATGGTGGTCCGACAACTCCGGCGAGGCGAATGCTTTCGTGCACGGCTACGAGTCGCTATGGATGCCCGCGGCGCTCTTCCGCGACCAGGAGCGGCTCGCGGACGCGGTGTACGAGAGCTCACGTCACTTTCAGGTCCAGTTCCACTTCAACAAGGGTCTGGCCGGAGCGCCGGCGGAGGCGATCGCGGCGGCGCGCGACACCGCGGTGAACCCGGCGGTCCTCGATGCGCTTGCTCTCGTCATCATTGCGACCGGCGTGCCCCACGCGAACCCGGGCGTCCCCGGCCATGCGCCGGACGAGGGCAAGGCGCGCGCGGACGCGAAGGCGATCGCGGCGGCGATGGAGCAGCTTCGCGCGATCGTGCCGGAGGCGGCGTCGTATTCGAACGAGAGCAACTACTTCGAGCGCGGGTTCCAGAAATCGTACTGGGGGGCGAACCACGCGCGCCTCGCGGAGGTCAAGAAGAAGTACGACCCCGACGGGCTCTTCTTCGTCCACAACGGCGTCGGCAGCGAGGAGTGGAGCCGGGACGGGTTCGAGAGGTCGATGTAGGGGCGGCCCTTGCGGCCGCCCGCGATCAGCCGGTCATCCCGAGCGATAGCGAGGGATCCGGGACTCGGCAGGCGTCGAGCCAAGACGTTGCGCTGGTGCGTACATGCTCCGGATCCCTCGTCGAGGACTCCTCGGGATGACCGGCTCTCGGGCCGCAGGAGGGGCAAGCCTCACCCCGACATACGGGGTCCCGCCGGAGCGTTTTTTGCATGCACGACCGCTTGAAATCGCGCGGCCACCGCACTCGTTTGAATATCTGAGACGGGCTGATATGAGATGTCTCGTTCGGCGAATCCGCCCGCGCCGCGACGGGACACCGAAAGCCTTCATGAAGACGTCGGCCAGGGGAATCGAGCAGTTCACTCTCACCGATATCCGAAAGGAGTGTCCTCAATGACGCCGAAAGACAAGGCCCCGGATCAGGACATCACCAAGAAGATCGACACGAAGACCCAGACTCCCCCTGCGCAGAAGCAACACAAGCATCGCAAGCACGGCTATCGCGGCTACCCCAACAACCCGAAGATCGGCGGCGACATCCACGTGGGGACCGGCTTCGCCGGCGTCGGCCCGGTGAGCGGCGCGAGCTCGTCCGGGTCTGACATTCTCGGCAATAGGACGCGCAAGTCCGTCGAGGAGCTGGGGGAGGAGGAAGAAGAGAAGTCGTGATCGAAGCCGGTGCGCTGCGGGCGAAGGGTACCGCGCAGCGAGCCCGACTCACGGCCGAGGGAGTGACGGCCGGGGTCCTCGGAGGAGCGACGATCGCCGTGTGGTTCCTCATCCTCGACTCGATCCATGGGCATCCTCTCTACACGCCGACGCTGCTCGGCAACGCCATCTTCCGGCCTTCCGCTCCGATCGCGCCCCCCGAGGCGATGCCGGCGTCGTTGCCGCTGGTCCTGCTCTTCACCGTGATCCACGGCGCGGTCTTCGTTGCAATCGGCGAAATCGCGGCGCTCCTCGTGCGGCTTGCCGAGAAGAGTGCCAACTACACATTCGGCATCGTTCTGTTCCTCGTGATCTTTCTCTCGGGCTTCCTCTTCGTGACGATGGTCTTCGCGGGCGATGTCCTCGAGGCGCTGTCGTGGCAGGCCGTCTTCATCGGCAACCTCCTTGCGGTCGGAGCGATGGCTTTCTACTTCAAGCGGCGGCATCCGAATCTGAGGATGCTGCCGTAAGGCATCCGCATCGGCGGAGCGGGCGGCCGCGTACCGAGCGCCCGAAGGGCGCGACAAGCGCCGGGTTCGCCCGGCGCTAACGGCCGCCCCTACACTGGCCGTGGCGGTTCACCGTCGCCGCACGGTAATCACGTCCGCCGGCATCACGGTGGCTGTAGCATCGCTGCATGAGCTGGGGTTTCTGGTTGACGGTCGCCGTCGTCGTCAGCGTTCTCTTCGCGACCCTCGGCCTCCGGCCGCGAGGCGCCCGCCCGGTCGCCAACTCCCGGATGATGACCGCGGCTCGAATCGTTCTTCTGATCGTCGTCGCGGTTCTCTTCTATCTATTCCTTCGAACGCGCTCCGGCGGCTAGACGGCGCCCTCCGGATGTAGGGGCGGGGGTTAGCGCCGGGCGAACCCGGCGCTTGTCGCGCCCTTCGGGCGCTCGGTGCGTCCCCGCCCGCGGTGATTTGCCCCTCACCATCGACTGCGGCGCTCCGTGATACTGTGGACCTCCGTTTCCTTCGACGGACCGAGTTCCCCCCAAAAAAACGGAACGCACGCCGCTGGTATTCGGCTGAAAGCTGGTGCCTCATGCGGCGCGCTCCTCTCGCTCTCGTCTTCGCTCTCGTCGGGGCAAGTGTCCTGCTCATCGGAGTTGCCTTATTGCGCGGAGGCGAGCTGCTGCCGACGCTTCCTGTTGCGCGAGCGGTCTACTCGGCGACGGTCCCGCCGTCCACAGCGGAGGACTCCGACCTCGGGCGTGCCGGCTATGTCCTCGAGAAGACCGAGATGCGCCCCTCTCGTCCGCTCGAATCGGGACGAACCCAGCGCACCTACGTCTTCCAGGGAGCCTCCGGCTCCTCCGTCGTATTGCGCGACGACGAATATCCGTCGTCCATCTCGATTCCCCGCGAGCTCGCGCTCGAGATGCGCTTCTCCGTCAAGGGGGGCAAATCGCAGGAAGACGTTGCGGAGATCACGCCCGGCCTCGTCGCGGCGGCGGAGAAGGCGGTTCGCGAGGATCCCGCGATCGCGGCCGGCCTCGAGTACCTCGTGAAGGCCGGGGGCTCCACAATCCGGACCGAAGCTCTCCGGAACGCGGTGATCGACTATCTGCAGCAGCAGTACCGGCAGCCCTCGACATCCCTGCGCGAGGCCTGTGCCGGCTGCGCAGCGAAGGATGGCTACGGAGACCAGTATTCGGGCGGCTCCGACCTGCACACGCCCCTGCGGCGAGGATGGCCCGGGTGGGAGATCGCCGGAATCCGGCACTATCTCGACGGAGAAAGCACGTTCACCGTCGCGCTGACGACGAGGGTCACGAGGACGAGGTCGTAGCCGGTCGGCCGCGTGCCGAGAGACGACAGGGAGGCTTCATGTACCGTCCGCGCGCTCTGAGCGACAGCGAAATCAGGGTCCTGCTCGAGCGCGCGGGGCGCGACCCGGCGGCGCGCCGCGACCTCGCCGCCTACCTGCATCACTCGGAGCTGGTCAGCACTCTTCCGCCCGGCCAGGCGGGACCGGACATGTCGGCGAAGTACATCGACGAGTTTCGCGCCAAGTATCGTCTCGCGTGAGGCCGCCGCAGAGAAACTGCTCTCGGATTGTGCACAATGCGTCTGTCTCTACTGTCGCGACGTCGAAAAGAAAAAGAAAAGAGCTCGCGGCGATTGATAAAGAGCTCGCGGCCATTGCTACCGTCGAGATCGTGATAGTCTGAATTCCTTCAAAGGCCCTGCGGCTCCGAAACCTTGACGACGCCGCCGTTCCTTCTGCGACGGGGCATCTCCCGATGAAGACCCTCGATCTCAAGGACCAAGGAGTCGGTGTCATGAAATTCGCACGCAACGTCCGTTTCGAGCTCAAGAACGGGAAGGAGCGGGAGTTCAATAACCTCTTCGAGAAAGAGGTCCTTCCGATTCTCCGCAAGCAGGAAGGGTTTCAGCAGGAGGTCATGCTGAGCAGCCCGACCGCCGTCGTCGGCGTCAGCCTCTGGGACGATCGTAAGACCGCCGAGACGTACCACTCGGAGACCTACCCGAAGGTTCTGGCGAAGCTGACCGATGTGATCCAGGGAACGCCGAAGGTGGAGACCTACGATGGCGCCGCCTCATACCTCCGTGCGTAGGAAGTAAGGCGAGCGCATTCGCGCTCGTTCGTGCGAGGCCCCGCGAGGGGCCTCTTTTTTTTGTCCGCTCTTCGGATCTTCCGACGATAGTAGGCTCCGCCGCAGGCTCGAAGCCAGGATGACGCCTCGAAATCAGGTCCCGGAATGCTCCGCGTGACGCCGGCCATCACCATCAGCGAGCACGAGCTCGACGAAAGGTTCGTGCGCGCGTCCGGGCCTGGCGGGCAGAACGTCAACAAGGTTGCGACCGCAGTGGAGCTTCGGTTCGACGTCGGCGCGTCGTCGCTCGAAGAGGACGTCAAGGCCCGGCTGATCGCGCTGGCCGGCAGGAAGATGACCTCCGGCGGCGTGCTCCTGATCGACAGTCGCGAGCATCGCACGCAGGCGCAGAACCGTGAGGCCGCGAGAGAGCGGCTGATGGATCTGGTGCGGCGTGCGGCCGCCAGACCGAAGTCGCGAAAGAGAACCCGGCCGACGAGGGCGGCGCGCGAGCGGCGGCACGCCGCGAAGGTGCGAAGAGCCCGCGTCAAGGCGGGAAGGGGTCGAGTCCGAGGCGAGGAGTGACCACAGACGCGCACCGGCTTCGGGGCGTGGATCGGGGTGAGGGGAATCAGGACGAGCTGAGGAGTCTGGCGTCGTTGCATGAGATTCTCCGACATCGATCGTTAGGACATCCCAACCTCATCGGAACCAGCGATTGGACGGCGTCACTCCGACGGTCCATGCTGTTCATGATCGAGCCGGACCGCATTCCTTGAGTGAGGCCGACACGGTCTCCTCGGTGATTACAGGTTTCGAGTCGTCATAGAAAGAGGAGGTTTCATCATGGTGGACGAAAGAATCGACCCGACAGAAAAGCTGACCACTCATCCGGTCGGCACCGGAGTGGGAGCCGCGAGTGGGGCGGCGACCGGCGCGGTGGTCGGCGCGGCGCTGGGTGGTCCGGTGGGCGCGGCCGTGGGGGCGGCAGTGGGA
>JBKPSZ010000266.1:0-4187 GCA_046735265.1 Acidobacteriota bacterium
GCACCAGCACGCCGAAGTGCTGAAGGAGGGGCTCGCCGGGAGCGCTCGGGAGTGCCCGCTTCGCTACCCAGGCCCAGATCGCCAGCGGAAGCCACGCGAGGAGCGTGAAGAAGACCGCCCGGCGGACGACGCCGAGACCGGTCGTCGGAACGAGCCCGATCTCGCGGAACACGCGAAACGGGAAGTCGTCGCGCACGAACGAGAGCGCGAGCTCGGGTTCGGCGGCTGATCGAGGGGGATCATCCCGCGTGGCATTGCTGTGTCTCCTCCAGTGCGCCTCAATAGATGGTCTGAATGCGGAACTGCCAGATGTCCGTCTTCCCGCGTACGCCAAAACGATCGAGAACGAAGTGGCGCGCTTCCCTACTCGAACGGAAAGACTCTTCTCCAGTCCTTCTTCATGTCGACGACGACCCAGCCCTTAGCCTTCGCCTCGACGAGGGCCTTGTCGAGCTGCCCGATCTTCGAAGGGTGGTCGTAGGCCCACTCGCGCTCCGCATCGGTGTGATGAACGATGCCGCAGAAGCGCGTGCCGTCTCCGGCCCACGTCCACTCGAGCATCTGCTGGTCGCCGTCGGAGTTGCCGAAGGCGAAGAACGGCCGGCGGCCGATGAAACGCTGAATGCCAGCCGGCTTGCCCGGGCCGTCGTCGACGAGGGAAATCTTCGCCAACTTGATGAGCACAGGCTTCTCGCCTCGGAGCTCGTACTTCATGTCGAGGTCGCTTCCCACGACCTGCTCGGGGGGAATGCCATAGACTCGCTCCGTCCAGGCCCGCATGAACTCCTGGCCTCCGCCCGAAACGATGAAGGTCTTGAATCCCTGCGAGCGGAGGTAGGTCAACAGCTCGAGCATGGGCTGGTAGACCATCTCGACGTACAGCTTCTGGGTTTTTGGGTGACGCGCCGTCTTCGACCAGGCGACGACCTCGGCGGAAAACTCGTCGGTCGTCATCCCGGTGTGCGTCGCCGCCATCAGCGTCATCAAACCCTTCGAGCCCTGGGCCAGGACGGTCTTCGTGTCCCCCGCCAGCACCGACTTGAAAGGCTCGGTCGTCTTCCATTCCGGATGCTGCGGAGCCATCTGCTTGACGCGTTCGAGCGCGAAGGCGAGCTGGAAGTACATGGGCTGCTCGGCCCAGAGTGTCCCGTCGTTGTCGAAAGTCGCGATCCGTTGGTCAGGCGGCACGAAGGAAGGTGTTCCGTCGGTCGTGGTGTCGGCGACGAACTTGAGAATCGCCTTCTTCGGCGCCGTATCGTTCCAGGAGGGAAGCGGATCCGTCTGGGCGAATCCGAAAGCGGCGGCCAGAAAAACCAAACAGCCAAGGACGATCCGAGCGGCGAGCCGCGGGATCCCTCTCATTCCCACCTCCGAAGAAGCCTTCCTAGGACGCGGCGCCGACGCCGATCGCTTCCGTGACGGCTTCGACGAGCTCGACTCCTCGGAAGGGCTTGAGCAGATAGAAGGCGGCGCCGAGGCGCTCGGCCTCCTCTCGCACGGACGGATCGTCGTAGGCGGTCATGAAGAGCACCGGCGCCGTCACGCCGCGACCGAGCAAGACGCGCCAGAGCTCGAGTCCCGTCATGCCGGGCAGCCGGACGTCGAGGATGAAGCAGGCGGCGCCGGCGCCTCCCGCTTCGAGCAGCGCCTCCGCCGACGAAAAGGGGGCCACGGGAAAACCGGCGGCGGCGAGGACCTTCCCGAGCGCGGCTCGCAGTCCGGAATCATCTTCGACGAGAACGATTTCCCTGGAGGGCATTCCCTCCCAGCATCTTCTCAGCGGAGAAAAGGGTTCCGAAGGGGACCTTCGGGAGCGGCATTGTGCCCTTTCGGGAAGCGCCGCCGGGAAGACCCGCCTAGGAAGGGGGCTCGGCGCTGCTCCGCGTGATCCGGTCGGCCGATCTCACGAGCTCGGCCACCGACGAGACGCCCATCTTGCTCATCACTCGGGCGCGATGCGCCTTGACGGTCCTCTCCGAGGCTCCGATGGCCGACGCGATCTGCTTGTTGAGTCGGCCCGCGACGACGTGCTCGAGCACCGCCCGCTCGCGCGGCGTCAACGCCTCGAATCGTCGGCGGATCTCCGAGACCTGTTCCCGCGTGATGCGCGCTTGAGAGTCCCGGACGAGCGCGGCCCGGATCGCGGCGAACAGGGGCTCTCGCTTGACGGGTTTGGTCAGGAAATCTTCGGCTCCGCCCTTCATGGCATGCACGCTCGCCGCGACGTCGCCGTGTGCCGTCAGGAAGACGACGGGCAGCGGATTCGGCCGGCGCCCGATGGCCGACTGAAGCTCGAGACCGTCGGGCCCGGGCATCCGCAGGTCGAGGAGGACGCATCCGGGAGTCGAGTCCTCCTCCCCGAGAAGGAAGTCGCCCGCCGAAGCATAGGACCGGACTTCGTAGCCGCCGGCCTTGAGCAGGCGCGTGATCGCCGTGCGGAACGCCTCGTCGTCGTCCACGACGCGAATGACCGGACCCGGAGCGCTCATGGGGCCTCCCCCGTCCTCCGATCGCGCCCATCCGCCGGAAGGGTGAACCTCAGAGTGGCGCCTCCCCTCGGGTTGTTCTCGGCTCGAATCCTACCCCCGTGCGCCTCGACGATCGAGCGCGAAATCGCCAGGCCCAGGCCCATTCCATCCTCCCGGGTGGTGACGAACGACTCGAAGAGGCGCGGCAGGAGTCCGGCCGGGATCCCGTGCCCGGTGTCGGCGACGGCGACTTCGACCCGGCCATCGCCGTCGCGGCACGTGCGGAGAAGGAGGCGTCGATTCCCCGTCTCGACGGAGCCCATGGCATCCATGGCGTTGACGATCAAGTTGAGAAAGAGCTGATGCAGCCAGACCCGGTCGCCCCGGACCTCCGGGAGATCGGACGCGAGGTCCGTCTCGATCACGACGCCGCGGCGGCGGCTTTCCGCGCTCGCCAGCCCCATCACTTCTTCCGCGACTTCGTTCACGTCGAGGGGAGACATCTCCATCGCGCGCCGGCGAACGAGCGTTCGCACATGGCTGACGACCTCGCTCGCGCGCAGCCCCTCCCGACGGATGTCGGACAGGATGGTCCGGATCTCCTCGGGTCGGCCGTTCGTGGACTCGAGCAGCATCTCGAGCGCGTCGGCATTCGAGAGGATCGCGCCGAGAGGCTGATTGATCTCGTGCGCGATCGAGGCCGTCAGCTCCCCCAGCAGCGCGAGGCGGCTCACTTGCGCCGCTCGTCGATCCGCCTCCTCGGCGCGCTTGCGGTCCGTGATGTCGCGCCCGATGGCCTGGAACTCGATCACGCGGCCGTCGCGGCCTCGAACCGCGTAGTCCACCCACTGCTGCCAGCCGATCGACCCGTCGGCGCGCACGACCTCGTGCTCGTCCGCTTCGATCCGGGGATTGTCGACCAGCGATTTCACGTGCTGGCGCGCGACCTCCCGGACTTCCTCGGGGATCAGCTCGAGAAACTGGCGGCCGATCAGCTCCTCCCGGAACCGGCCGAAGTACCGGCAGTACGCCTCGTTGACGAAGGTGAGCGTGGTGTCCGGAAGGTAACGACAGATGAGATCGGTCTGGCTGTCGACCACCTCCCGGTAGCGCTCCTCGCTCGCGCGCAGGGCAGCCTCCGCGCGCTTGCCGACGACCGCGGAAAACAGGAGCTGGCCCACCAGCCGCAGTCGCGGAGCGAGATCCGGCGGCCAGTCGCGTTGAGAGCGGATCGTCTGGAGGGAAATGCCGCGGACCAGCTGCTCGGAGACCGTGACGGGGATCAGGAGGAGAGACTTCACGCCTCGATCGGCCAGAGTCTGGCGATCCGCCGAGGCCCACGGAGGAAGATCCCGGAGGACGTTCTCCAGCACGACCGTGTGGCCGGCGAAGAGGCGGTCGAAGAGGTAAGGCGCCTCGGAGTAAGAGACGGGGCCCGCCAGGCGCGGGGCGCCGGGAAAGTTTGCCGCGTGGGTCGGGCGGGCTTCCCCCTTCTCCGACAGAATGACGAAGAGCGCGCAGCGATCGAGAGCCAGCGTGTCGAGCACCCGGCGCAGCCCCTGCTCGACGGCCTGGTTGATCTGGTCCGCGTCCACCTCGATCAACTCCGCGGAGAGCTCCGACACGAGGCGCTCGAACTCGAGCCGTTCCGAGACAGCCTGCATGGCTTTTCGGCTCAGCCTGCGGAACACCAGAAGCGAAGCGACCGCCGCCACGAGG
>JBKPSZ010000267.1:0-14932 GCA_046735265.1 Acidobacteriota bacterium
CTCGTGGACAAGCTCGAGCTCACGATCGAGGAGCTCGCGCGGCGCGGGCACCCGGTCTCGGGACTCTTCGTGATGAGCGGTTTCCGCACCCCCGACTACAACGGATCGGCCGGAGACACCTCCGGCCGATCGGCCGTGTCGCGCCACCTCTACGGCGACGCGGCCGACGTCTATCCCGATTCGAACGGACGCGCGTGGATCGACGACTTGAACCGCGACGGCCGGCGCGATCTGAACGACGCGCGCGTCGTCGCCGCCGCGGCCGAGGCGGTCGAGGCGCGTCATCCGGAGCTCGTCGGCGGCATCGGCGTCTATCCGGGAAACGGATCCCACGGTCCTTTCGTCCACATCGACGCGCGCGGCAAGCGCGCGCGCTGGACCGGCTAGGGCGCGCCGCCCTCCGAGCGGACGCTCTCTCTCGACGGACGTTCCCGAATCCCCGGCTGTGCTCCCGGCGCTATACTGATCCGGAATCGAACAAAGGAGACAAACTGGCCATCTTCGGCAAGACGGATCCGCCCGCCGCCGCGCCCCGGGAGATCGCCCCGAGCAACGGACCTTCGGCTCCGACGGTCGTCGGCGCGCAGTCCCGCATCACCGGGGACATCTTCGGAGACGAAGACATCCTGATCCACGGGCGCGTCGAGGGGAAGATCCAGATCGATCGCCTCGCCACGATCGGACCGACCGGAGACGTTCGCGGGGACGTGACCGCCGGCGCCGTCGTCGTCGCCGGGCGCATCGAGGGGCAGATCGTCGCGCGGCAGCGAGCCGAGCTCCTGGCCTCGGCCACCGTCACCGGCAGCGTCCAGGCCCCCAAGGTGGTCATCGCCGAGGGAGCCCAGCTTCAGGGCAGCGTCACGATGTCGTCGCCGGTCGGAGCCGGGGAGAAGGCCTCGGAGACCACTTCCTAGGGCCAGGCGCCCCGGCGCCCCGGGGCAGGTAGAATCTTCGGCCCGTGAGTCGCGACTCGAATCCCCCCCGCATCTCCAGCCGCGGCCTCGCCATGCCGGCGTCGCCCATCCGCAAGCTTATGCCGTTCGCGGACGCGGCCAAGAAGCGGGGCGTCCACGTCTACCACCTGAACATCGGCCAACCCGACCTGGAGACTCCGCGCGAGATGCGGTCGCGCCTCGCTCTCCTCGAAGACCGGGTGTATGCGTACACGCCGTCCGGCGGCACGCCGGAATACCTGGCGGCGCTCGCCGAGTATTACGCGAAGCTCGGCGTCTCCCTCTCGAAGGACGAGATCGTCGCGACGACCGGCGGAAGCGAAGCTCTTCTCTTCGCGTTTTTCGCCTCGACCGATCCGGGCGACGAGGCTCTCGTCGTCGAGCCGTACTACACCAACTACCGTTCGTTCGCGACGATGGCGGGCGTGCGCCTCGTGGCGCTTCGGACCCGTGGAGAGGACGGGTTTCATCTCCCGGCGCGGCCCGTCTGGGAGGCGGCGATCACGCCGAAGACGCGGCTGATCCTCGTCTGCAATCCGAACAATCCGACCGGCACCGTCTATACGGAGTCGGAAATCCTCATGCTCGTGGAGCTCGCGCGGGACCGGGGGCTGTTCCTCATCGTGGACGAGGTCTACCGGGAGTTCGTCTACGACGGCCGCCGGACCGCCAGCGCGCTCGCTCTTCCCGGGTTCGAATCGACGGTCATCGTCGTGGACAGCCTTTCGAAGCGGTACAGCGCCTGCGGCATCCGGCTCGGTTGCTTCGCCACGCGAAACCGCGACATGTATCAGTCCGCTCTCCGCATGGCGCAGGGCCGCCTGTCGCCCCCCGGCCTCGCCCAGTTCATCGCCGTCGGAATGCGGGACCTGCCTCCCGGCTACACGGCTTCGATCGTCGCCGAGTATCAGAAGCGGCGCGACACGCTGTACTCGGAGCTCTCCGCGATCCCGGGGGTCTTTCTCACCCGGCCCGAGGGCGCCTTCTACTTCGTGGCGAGGCTGCCGGTGGCCGACAGCGAAGACTTCGCGCGCTGGATGCTTTCCGATTTCCAGCGGGACGGGGCGACGGTCATGGTTGCGCCCGCGAGCGGCTTCTATGCGACGCCGGGTCTCGGAGCGGACGAGGTCCGCATCGCGTACGTGTTGAAGGAAGAGGATCTGCGCGCCTCGGTCCGGATCCTGCGAGCGGGACTCGAGGCTTATCCGGGCCGCCGCCCGGAGACGGCGGAAGCGGCACTCGCGGGGGCCTCGACCGATTCCCCCGACTTCGGGATCCCCGCCGGGAGCTGACCCGGCCACGACGGAAGTCTTTTCTCGCGGGGCCACCCCGCGTCGTTCGAACAGGAGGAGAACCAAAATGACGACCGAGCTCGCGCTCGAGCCGCAGACCAATTTCATCGGAGGCCGCTGGGTTCCGGCCGCCTCGGGACGGACCTTCGAGAATCGAAATCCGGCGGACAAGGACGACCTCGTCGGCGTCTTCGCCGAAAGCGACGCGAAGGACGTGGATGCCGCGGTCGCCGCCGCGAAGAAGGCGTTTCCGGGCTGGCGCGATACGCCGGCGCCGCGGCGCGCCGAGGTGCTCTACCGCGCCGGTGACATCCTGACCCGGGACAAGGAGAAGCTCGCGCGGCTCATGACGCGGGAGATGGGCAAAGTCCTCGCCGAGACGCGCGGCGACGTCCAGGAGGCGATCGACATGGCGTTCCTCGCCGCGGGCGAGGGACGGCGCCTCTTCGGCTTCACGACCCCGTCGGAGCTCCCGAACAAGTTCGCCATGTGCGTGCGGCAGCCGATCGGGGTCTGCGCCTTCGTCACCCCGTGGAACTTTCCGATGGCGATCCCCGCATGGAAGTCGATGGCCGCCTTGATCGCCGGCAACACGATCGTCATCAAGCCGGCGACGGACACGCCCGCGTCGGTCGTGGCGCTCGCAAAGGTCTTCGAGGAGGCGGGGCTGCCGGCCGGCGTCTTCAACGTCGTCATAGGCTCGGGCGGCGCGGTCGGCGATCCGCTCGTCCAGCATCCGGACGTGAAGGTCGTCTCGTTCACCGGCTCGACGGAAGTCGGGCGGCGCATCTCGATCGCGTGCGCGCCGACGTTCAAGCGCGTCCACCTCGAGATGGGGGGCAAAAACGCCATCCTCGTCATGGACGACGCCGACGTCGACCTCGCCGTGGACGGAGCCGTCTGGGGCGCGTTCGGCACGACCGGGCAGCGATGCACCGCGAGCTCGCGCCTCCTCGTGCACCGGAAGGTGTACGACGAGTTCCTCGGCAAGTTGGCCTCCCGCGCGAAGGCGCTTCGTGTCGGCAACGGCCTCGAGCCCGGCGTCGAGATGGGCCCGGCCGTCTCGGAGAAGCAGCGGGAGAACACCGCGCGGTACGTCGAGATCGGCAAGAAGGAGGGGGCGAAGCTCGTCAGTGGTGGGGAGAAGCTGACCGACGGGAACCTCGGGAAAGGATGGTTCTTCCAGCCCACGATCTTCGCCGACGCGAATGCGACGATGCGCGTCGCCTGCGAGGAGATCTTCGGCCCGGTCACGACCGTCGTTCCGATCTCCTCCCTCGAGGAAGGCATCCGCGTCGCCAACTCGGTGCCCTACGGCCTGTCGGGTTCGATCTACACGCAGGACGTGAACAAGGCCTTCACCGCGATGCGCGACTCCGAGACCGGGATCTTCTACGTCAACTCCTCGACGATCGGCGCCGAGGTCCACCTTCCGTTCGGCGGGATCAAGGACACCGGCAACGGACACCGCGAGGCGGGCATCGCCGGCCTCGACGTGTTCACGGAGTGGAAGTCGATCTACGTGGACTTCTCCGGACGCCTGCAGAAGGCGCAGATCGACACGCATGGGGAGTAGCGCGTCGGGGGCGGCGAAGTCGAGCGCCGCGCGCCCATCGAGCTTCCTTCCTCTCCTTTCGCTTCTGCTGCTCGCCGCGGCGCCGGCTCCGACTCCGGCGCCCACCCCGGGCAAGTCCGCCACTCCGGCGGCGGACCAGAGCCTCTCGGCGGTGTACGCGGGAATGGACTTCCGGCTGATCGGACCGTTTCGAGGCGGACGGGTCGATGCGGTCGCCGGGGTGCGGGGTCTGCCGCTCGTCTACTACCACGGGGCGACCGGAGGCGGAGTCTGGAAGAGCGTCGACGCGGGCGCCAACTGGCAGCCGATGTCCGACAAGGATTTCCGGTCCGGATCGGTCGGCGCGATCGGAGTCGCCGAGTCCGATCCGAACGTGCTCTACGTCGGCATGGGGGAGTCCGCGATCCGCGGCAACGTCTCGGCCGGCGACGGCGTCTACAAGTCCACCGACGGCGGCAAGACCTGGAAGCACGTCGGCCTCGCCGATACACAGCAGATCTCGCGCGTTCGAGTCCACCCGAAGGACCCGAACCTCGTCTACGTCGCCGCGCAAGGGCACGTCTGGGGACCGAACGCGGAGCGCGGCATCTTTCGATCGAAGGATGGCGGGGCGACGTGGCAGAAGGTCCTCTTCGTCTCGGACAAGACCGGCGCCTCGGACCTCTGCATGGATCCTTCGAACCCGCGCGTCCTCTACGCCGGGTTCTGGCAGGTGTACCGCAAGCCGTGGATGCTCTCCTCAGGGGGCGCCGAAGGCGGCGTCTACAAGTCCACCGACGGCGGCGACACCTGGAAGAAGCTCTCCGGCGGCCTTCCCGAAGGGGTCGTGGGGAACGTCGGGGTCGCGGTCTCCGGCGCGCGGCCCGAGCGAATCTGGGCGATCGTCGAAGCGGAGAAGGGGGGAGTCTTCCGATCCGACGACGGCGGGGAGAAGTGGACCCGGGTCAACTCGGAGAACAAGCTGCGCCAGCGCGCCTGGTACTACACGAAGATCTACGCCGACCCGAAGAATGCGGACGCTCTCTACGTGCTGAACGTCGGATTCTTCCGTTCGAACGACGGCGGAAAGACGTTCGACACCATCCCGGTGCCGCACGGAGACAACCACGACCTCTGGATCGATCCGGACGACCCGAATCGGATGATCGAAGGAAACGACGGCGGCGCGATCGTGACGTTCAACGGCGGGCGGAGCTGGTCGAGCCTCCTGAATCAGCCGACCGCGCAGTTCTACCGCGTGATCACGGACGATCAGTTCCCCTACCGCGTCTACGGAGCGCAGCAGGACAACTCGACGATCTCGATCGCCAGCCGCGGCCGCGACGGCGACATCGGCTTGACCGACTGGTATCCGGTCGGGGGCGGGGAAAGCGGATGGATCGCGCCGAAGACGGGGGAGCCCGACGTCGTGTATGCCGGCTCGTACGGCGGCGAGATCACCCGGTACGACCATCGGACCGGCGAGGAGCGCCAGATCGTGGCGTGGCCGCAGCTCGCGATCGGCATGGCGCCGAAGGATCTGAAGTACCGGTTCCAGTGGAACGCGCCGATCGTCGTCTCCCGGCACGATCCGAAAACGCTCTATCACGCGGCGCAGCTGCTTCTCCGCAGCCGCGACGAGGGGCAGTCCTGGGAGGAGATCTCGCCGGACCTGACGCGCAACGACAGGTCGAAACAGGAGAAGTCGGGCGGTCCGATCACGAAGGACGACACGGGGGTCGAGGTCTACGGGACGATCTTCGCGATCGCCGAGTCGCCGCTCGAGGCGGGCCTGATCTGGGCCGGCACGGACGACGGCCTCGTCCACCTCACGCGCGACGGAGGCGGCCACTGGGAGAACGTCACGCCCAAGGGTCTCCCCGAGTGGATCCAGATCAACGCGATCGACGCCTCGCCGCGCGACCGCGGAACGGCCTACGTCGCGGCGACGATGTACAAGTCGGACGACTTCCGCCCGTATCTCTACCGGACGAGCGACTACGGAAAGACGTGGACGAAAATCGTCTCGGGCATCCCGGACCGCGCGTTCACCCGCGTCGTCCGCGCCGATCCGGAGCGGCCGGGACTCCTCTACTCCGGCACCGAGTACGGCCTCTTCGTCTCCTTCGACGACGGCGCGCGCTGGGAGCCGTTCCAACGCAACCTGCCCTTCGTTCCGATTACCGACCTCGTCGTCAAGAACGGCGACCTCGTGGTCGCCACACAGGGCCGTTCCTTCTGGATCCTGGACGACCTCACACCGCTGCGTCAGTACAAGGAGTCGATCCGGCGGGAAGCCCTTTCCCTCTTTACTCCTCGCCCCTCGGTCCGGTTTCCCGGCGGCGGAGGCCCCGGCGACGACGAGGAGAGCGCGCCGCTCGACCGCGGGAAGAATCCGCCGGCCGGCGTCTCGATCTCCTACTGGCTCGCCGAGAAGCCGGCCGAAAAGGAGATCCTGACCGTCGAGGTGCTCGATGGCGACAAGGTGATCCGGTCCTACACGAGCGAGAAACCGGAGAAGCCGAAGGAAGGGGAGCCGGAGCCGCCGCGGGATACCCGAGCCGACAAACCGCTCGAGCCGAAGGCCGGCCTCAATCGAATGGTCTGGGACATGCGGATTCTCCGACCGACGCTCCTGCCCAAAGCGATCCTCTGGGGCAACGACCGCGGCCCGATGGTGGCTCCCGGCACCTACACGGTCCGCATGAAGCTCGGAAGCCACATCGCGACGCAGCCGGCGGTGGTGATTCCGCGTCCGGGTGTCGCCGCGACGCCCGAAGACCTGCGCAAGCAGTTCGATCTCCTGCGGGACACGCGCGACGGCCTCTCCGCGACACACGAGGACGTGCGGCAGATCCGCGACGTGCAGACCCAGGTTCGGGGGATCCTCGATCGGGCGGAAAGGCTCGGGAAAGGCGAGAGCCTGAAGGAAAGGGCGAAGCCTCTCAACGAGAAGCTGTCGGCGATCGAGAAGAAGCTCGTCAACCCGGACATCAAGTCGAACCAGGACGTTCTGAATTTCCCGCCGGCGCTCGACCACCAGTTCGCCGGGCTCGCCTCCGTCGTCTCGAGCGCGGACGCGCGCCCGACCGACTCCTCCGTGGTCTACTATCGCGAGATCCGCGGGCGGCTGGACGCCGTCGAGAAAGAGCTGTCGGGAGTCTTGGAAACGGACCTCGCCGCGTTCAATCGGGCGGTCGAGGAGGCGGGCATCCCGCCGGTCGTCGCCGCGCGGCCGAAGGAGGCGTCGAAGTGACTCTCACGTCGGAGGAGCTCACCTACCTGATGGACGAGGCCCGGGAGACGATCGCGAAAGCGGGGACCCATTACGGCAGCGGCGCCTCCGGCGGCCTGGTGCTCGAAAACGAGTGGACCGTGACCCTCGACCGCGGACGCTACGTGATCAAGGACAAGTCCCGCGACAAGATCCTCCGATACTCGAGCCTCGACCACGGCGTCGTGCAGTCGGCGCTCGACACGGTCATCCGGGCCTTCAGCAAGTAGACGCGGGCGCCGGCGCGTCCGCCGCGGTTAGGGCGCGGCGTCGATCGCGGCGAAGAGCTCCGAGAGGTCGGGCGGAATCGGGGCCGCGATTTCGAGAGGCTCGCCGCTTTCCGGGTGACGGAAGGCGACGCGTTCGGCATGGAGGGCCTGCCTCGGAAACTCGTCGAGGCGCTTGCGAAGAGCGGCGTCGCCGACGCGGTCGAACCTCGGGCGTCCGTAGACCGGGTCTCCTACGACCGGGAGGCCGGAGGCGGCCAGGTGCACGCGGATCTGGTGCGTGCGGCCGGTGATCAGACGGCAGCGGAGCAGCGTCAGCCCGAGCGGAAACCACTCCCTTTCGATCTCGAAGAGCGTACGGGCCTCCCGCGCGCCGGCGGGAGCCGGGTCCGTCGCCCGGAAGGCCTTCATCCGTTTTCGGTCGCGCGGGTCGCGGCCGATCGAGAACGCGACTTCCCCCTTCCGAACTCGGGGGATGCCCGCGACGAGCGCGAGGTACTCCTTCTTCATCGATCGGCGCTTCATCTGGCGCGAGAGGGAGGCATGCGCCAGATCGGTCTTGGCCACGAGGAGAACCCCGGAGGTGTCGCGGTCCAGACGGTGGACGATCCCGGGACGGAGCTCACCGCCGATGCCGCGAAGATCGCGCGTCCGATGGAGCAGGGCGTTCACGAGCGTTCCCGAGGCGTGTCCGGGCGCGGGGTGGACGACGAGACCGGCCGGCTTGTCGATCGCGAGAAGCTGCTGGTCTTCGTAGAGGACCGCGAGCGGGATGTCCTCGGGAAGGAGCTCGGTCGGCCGCGGGTCGGGAACCTCGACTTCGAGCTCATCCCCGGCGCGCACGAGGTGTGAGCGCTTGACCGGCGCCCCGGCGAGGCGGATCGCGCCCTCCTCGATCAGCTTCTGGATGCGCGAGCGCGAGAGGTCCGAGCAGGCCTGAACGAGGAAGAGATCGAGGCGGGAACCCGCCGAGGCGGCGCCGACGCGGAACCTCCGGATCATTCGAGAGATCGTCCGAACGGGTCCGGCGCCGGGGTCGGAGGTCGGGCCGCGGACAAGCGACGACCTACGCTTCGGCGCGGCTCCGACGCGACAGGTAGAAGAGCATTCCGAGCGCCGCGATCGCGGTCAAGAGACCGATGAACTGCGACGTCGAGAGCAAACCGGGGATCACGAAGCCGCGCACGAGGTCGCCGCGCCAGATTTCGATGATGCCCCGCGTCAACGAGTAGAGCAGCACGTAGAGCCAGAAGATCTCGCCGTCGAAGCGGCGCCGGCGATAGAACCAGTTCAGCACGAGAAAGAGGAGGAACGCGTTGATCGAAAGGTAGATCTGGGTCGGGTGGAGCGGCTCGTTCAGCGGCGTCCCGACGGCCTCGTGCGCGAAGGGATCGGTGAAAGTCACGGCAAACGGCCCGTCGGAGGGCTTTCCGTAGCAGCAGCCCGCCGCGAGGCAGCCCCAGCGCCCGATCGCCTCGCCGAGCGCGATCGCCGGCGCTCCCATGTCCGCGACTTTCCAGGCGGGCAGCTCGTGCTTGCGCAGATAGGCGATGCCGACGACCGATGCGCAGATCAGGCCGCCGTAGAAGACGCCGCCCGACGTCAGGACGCCGGCCAGGTCCCGCGGGTGTGCGACGTAGTGCCGCCACTCGACCAGGACCAGCAGGGCCTTCGCCCCGAGGATCGCCGACGCGAGCACGTAAAGGGAGAAGTCCAGGATCTTCTGCTCGGGCAGTCCTTCGGCGGCCGCCTTGCGTCGAAGCCACCAGATCGCCGTCAGGTAGGCGACCGCCAGGAGAACCCCGTAGGTGGGGAGGTAGAACGATCCGATCTGGATCAGACGCGGATGAATCGCCTAGCTCCCGCCGGTCGTCCGGGGCTCCGGCCCCGCGGGCTCTTCCCCTTCGTTGCGCAGCATGTCGATGAAGAGCAGGCCCACGCCGATGCAGATCGCGGAGTCCGCGACGTTGAAGGCGGGCCAGTGATGCCCGGAAACCGAGAAGTCGAGGAAGTCCACGACGTAGCCGAATCGGACGCGGTCGAGGAGGTTGCCGACCGCCCCGCCCAGGATGAGCGCGAAGCCGACCTGGAGGCGAACGCTCTTGTGCGAGGAGCGGAGCGCATACGCCGAGACCACGAGGAAGACGAGGACGGCCACGCTATTCAAGAGAATCGCTTTGACCGACGAGTCCACCGAGGCGAAGAGCCCGAACGCCGCGCCGCTGTTTCGAACGTACGTGATGTCGAAGAGGCCCGGCAGCACGGTCTTGGACTGGTGGACCTCGAAAGCGCGCGTGATGATTCCCTTCGTCCACTGATCCGCGAGCAGGACCGCGAGCGAAACGACGAGATATCCCGCTCGATAGAGCGCGCTCTCTTTCAGCCGGATCTTCCCGATCATCGCGAGGCCTCCGCGGTGGCGCCCGGCAAGGTCGCGAGGACTTCCCGGCACCGCCGGCACAATCCTTCGACCTCCGCCTCCGGTGTCACCTTCCAGCAACGGTCGCAGCGCACTCCGGCCGCCGGACGGAACTTGAGCTTCAGACCGGGATAGACGCGCGACTCCCGCCATCCTGGACCGTCGGGTTCCGGCGTCTCCGCGACCTCGGAGACGATGAAGAGGTCCGCGAGACCGGCGCCCTCGGCCCCGGCCGCCGCCCGATCGACCCGAAGGCCTTCGTGTCCGGTCAGGACGACGGCCGCCTCGAGAAAAGAGCCGATCCGCTTCTCCCGGCGGGCCTCCTCGAGCATTTCGTTGACCTCCTGCCGCAGCATTCTCAGGCGTTCCCAGGCTTCGGGCGAGGGGATCTCCTCCGGAAAGTCGCCCAGCGTCTCGAAACGCGACAGGTGGACCGATTCTTCCTTCGGGGCTGGGAGCTCCGTCCAGATTTCCTCGGCCGTAAAGGGGAGGACCGGAGCCGAAAGGGTCGAAAGGATCCGGGCGATCCGGTCGAGAGCCGTCTGAGCCGAGCGGCGCTCCGGGGAGTCGGGCCGCGAAGCGTAGAGGCGGTCCTTGATGACGTCGAGATAGAAGGCGGAGAGCGTCGTCGCGCAGAAGTTGACGAGCGTGTGGTACACGACGTGGAACTCGTAGCGCTCGTAGGCCTCCGCCAGGCGCCGTGCGACCGCGCGCGCCTCCGCGAGCACCCAGCGGTCGAGGGGCTCCAATCGATCGGGCGGCAGCGCGCCTTCCCGGGGCTGGAAGTCGTAGAGATTCGATACGAGGTAGCGCGCCGTATTGCGGATCTTGCGGTAGCCCTCGGCGCACCTCGAGAGGATCTCCTCGGAGATCGGCATGTCGTCGCGGTAATCGAGACTCGACACCCAGAGCCGCACGATGTCGGCGCCGTACCGGGCGATCAAATCCTGCGGGTCGATCACGTTTCCGAGGGACTTCGACATCTTGCTGCGCGACGCGTCGAGGAAGAACCCGTGGGTGACGACCTGGCGGTAGGGCGCGTCGCCGAAGAGGGCGACCGAGGTCAAGAGGGACGACTGGAACCAGCCTCGATGCTGGTCGTGGCCTTCGAGGTACATGTCGGCGGGCGGACCATCGCCGCGGGGCGCGAGGTCCGGCCATTCGCCGTGGCGGAGAACCGCGAGGTGCGACACCCCCGAGTCGAACCAGACGTCGAGGATGTCGGTTTCCTTCTCGAATCGTTCGACGCCGCGCCGGTCGGCTCCCGGCGGCAGGAAGTCGTGCGCGGGCCGGGCGAACCAGGCGTCGCCTCCCTCGGCCTGGAAGATCGACACGACGTGGTCGAAGAATTTCTTCTGTTCCGAGGGATCGTCGGCCCACGGATAGACGCGTCCGCGCTCTCCGTTCTCGGTCGCGTAGAGGAGCGTGATCGGCGAGCCCCAGCGCCGCTGACGGGAGATGACCCATTCGCGACGGCTCTCGACCATGCCGGTGATGCGCGTCTCGCCCCAGGCCGGCACCCAGGTGACGCGCCGGATCGCTTCGAGAGCCCGGCGGCGGACGTCGGACTTCGGATCGTCGAGCTTGACGAACCACTGGACCGTGGCGCGGAAGATGACCGGCTTCTTGCAACGCCAGCAGTGCGGGTAGGAGTGGCGGAAGGCCGGATCGAGCCCGATCAGAGCTCCTACGGCCCGCAGGTCCTCGACGATCTCCGGATTGGCGTCAAGGACCTTCTTTCCGCGGTACTTGGCGACCGTCGTGAAGCGTCCTGCCTCATCGACAGGGGAGAGGATTGGAAGGTTCTCCCGCTGCCCCGTTCGGAAATCGTCCTCTCCTGCACCCGGGGCCGTGTGTACGAGGCCGGTGCCGGCGTCCATTGTGACGTAATCGGCGCCGACGACCCGAAATGACCGAGCCTCCTCTTCGGCGGTTAGCTCGCCGCGCTGCTCGCGGGCTAGGGGGTGTTCGTAGCGGAGTCCGACGAGATCCCCGCCTTTGAAGAACAGGAGAGGCTCGAAATCAAGCGGAGCGCGCGGACCCAGCGGTTTTAGCTTTTCCAGCCAGATCGTCTCCGCAATAACAAAGAGCTTGCCAGTCTTGCGCTCGCGGACGAGGCCGTACGTTTTAAGGGGATCTACCGCGATCGCGATGTTCGACGGGATCGTCCAGGGCGTCGTCGTCCAGATCAGAAGCTCGACCTTCCCGTTGGTAGGTAATTCCGGGGCGGCCGGCCCGAGCCGCGCCAGGAATGCCTGCGATTCCTTGAGCGGGAACCCGACATAGATCGCCGGGTCCTCGCGGTCTTCATACTCGAGTTCCGCTTCGGCGAGCGCGGTCTGGTCGGTGAAGCACCAGCGGACGGATTTCAGGGCCCGGTACACGAGCTCCTTACCGTAGAACTCGCCGAAGGCGCGCGCGATCTCCGCCTCGTACCGATAGCTCATCGTCGTATAGGGGTGCTCCCACAGCCCGCCGACCCCGAGCCGGCGGAACTGCTCCCGCTGGACGTCGATGAATCCCAGCGCGTACTCGCGGCAGGCTTTTCGGATCGCAACGGCGTCCATCTCGCGCTTCTTCGAGCCGAGCTTCTTGTCGACCTTCTGCTCGATCGGAAGACCGTGACAGTCCCATCCGGGCACGTACGGGGCGTCGTATCCGGCGAGCGACCGGCAGCGGACGACGACGTCCTTCAGGATCTTGTTCAGCGCCGTCCCGAGATGGATGGGGCCGTTGGCGTAGGGGGGACCGTCGTGGAGGAGGAAGCGGGGGCGGCCCGCGGACGCGGCGCGGAGCTTCCCCTCGAGATCCATCTTCTTCCAGGCTTCGAGCTGCGCGGGCTCGCGGCGAGGCAGGTCCGCCTTCATGGGGAACTGCGTCCGCGGCAGGTTCAGGGTCGCCTTGTAGTCCTTGGGCTCGGCCATGTTGAAGCGCCGCAGTCTAACCGAAGAGATTCGGATCCGCCGCCGCGTCCCGGGTGACGAGCGCCACCGCCGCCGCCGCGGTGGTCGCCGTGTGGGTGATCGAGACCTCGGCCGAGACGACGCCGAGCAACCGCGCCCTTTCCGCGGCGCGGCCGCGAAACGAGAGGCGCGGCCTCCCGCTGCCTTCGCGCCTCACGACGATCTCGCGGAAGGAGACGCCGCGCCATCCGGTGCCGAGCGCCTTCATCGCCGCTTCCTTGGCAGCGAACCGACCGGCGACGTGCTCGGCGAAAGCCCGCGGATGGCGGCGGCCCTCGTGGATCTCGCCCGGGAGGAAGACGCGCGCGAGGAACCGTTCGCGGTATCGGCCGAGGACGCCGGCGACCCGTTCCACCTCCGCGAGATCGATCCCGATCAGGACACCCACGGGCGGTCTACCGCGGCGCCCGCAGGCCGAAGAAGCGAGCGATGCGGCCCGCCAGGGCGACCCTCTCCGCCGCCTCCGCGCCCGACGGCGCCGCCCTCACGAGGAACTCCGCGGCCTCCTGTCGCCGCTCCCGCATCGTGCTCTCGAGCGTCTCGACAAGCGCTGGGTTCTCCTCGAGGATCGGCGCCAAAGTGTCTTTGTCGATTTCGATCAGCCGGGCCTCGGTCACGGTCCGTACGGTCGCCGTCCGGGGCTCGCCGGTCAGGAGGCTGATCTCGCCGAACTCCGCTCCGGGCTCGAGCATGGTCAGCTTCCGGCTGACTCCGGAGACGTCGTGCAAGGAGACGGCGAGCCGGCCGGACTGCACGAGGAACATGGAGCGTCCGCTTTCCCCCTCACGGACGACCACTTCGTCCGGCCCGAATCGGCGCACCGTCGCTCCGGCGGCGAGTCGCTCGCGTTCCGAGTCGGAGAGCGGCTCGAAGATCGGCGTGGCCGCGAGATTCGAGAGCAGGTCCTCCTCTCCCGAAGCCCGCGCGAGGGGACCGGCGGCGTACTGATGCTGGCGGACGACGGGGTAGGCGATCTTGAGATTCGCGCGGTCGAGGGAGTACCAGACGCGCTCGCGGACCTTCGAGTCGACCTCGAGCAGGCGCGCGTAGTCGTCGAGCCAGTAGCGCACCTCGTAGGTGATCGCGTGATCGTCGAAGGTGCGCAGGTACACGACCGGCGCGGGATGCTTCACGATCCCCGGAATGGAGCGCATCGCCGACTCGAGCGCTTCGCGGGCGCGCTCCGGCGAAGCGTCGTAGTCGAGGCCGACGCGCAAGGTTCGCGCGATCGGCCGGCCCGGCCGCGGAAAGATCTCGAGCCGCTCCCGGCCCGCGAGGGCGTTGGGAACGAGGAGCACGTGGCCTTCGAGTGTCCGCAGCTTGATCGTGCGCCAGGAGAGCTCTTCGACCGTCCCGTACGTTTCGCCGGCGCGGAGCATGTCCCCCACGCGAAGAGACTTCTCGAGGTGAAGGGCGAGGCCGGCGAACAAGTTGCCGAGCGTGTCCTGGAGGGCGAGGCCGATGACCGCCGTGATGATCGCCGACGTCGCGAGGAGCGCCGTCAGGCTGACCGCGAGGATCGTTTTGAAGACGAGCGAGACCCCGATCAGGAAGACCGCGAGCCCGATGAGCTGGCGAAGGAGCGCGGGGACGACGGTCTCTCCGCGGCGGCGCAGCACGACGTCGAAGACCAGATAGTCGAGCAGGCGCACCCCGAAGAAGACGGCGGCGATTCCGATGGCCACGGCGCCCCAGCGCTGCGTCACCGCGACCCGAGTCACCGGGTCGATCCGCGTGCCCGTCACGGGGATGCCGAGGCGGGGGAAGAGCCAGACGAGCCCGGCCGTCGCGGCCAGGATGACGGCGGGGGTGCCGAGCCGCCTCGCGAGGAGGGGGCCGGGTCGGAGCTCCCGCGTGGTCAGCGACATGCGATTCTCTCGGCGGTCGCGAGCGGATCCGCCGCTTCCTGGAAAAGGCGGATCCCGGCCACGCCGGCGATTCGATCGCGATAGGGCTCGAACGCGTCGAGGCGGCTCTCCTCGATGCCGCCGATCGCGAAGACGTCGGCGGAATGCTCCGAAGCGGGCGGCAGCTCCCCGAGGATCTCCGGCGAGAGAGGCGGACCGAAGGCCGTCTTCGACGGCGTCTCGAAGATCGGCCCGATGACGACGAGGTCGGCACCGTCCGCGATCGCCTCCCGCGCCTCGCTCACCGAGTGCGCGGAGACGCCGATGCGGAACCCGCGAGGCGTGTTCGCTCGCACGCGCAGCGGAGGCAGCCCGTCGGCGGGCAGGTGCACTCCGTCGGCG
>JBKPSZ010000268.1:0-29309 GCA_046735265.1 Acidobacteriota bacterium
CGAGTCCGGACCAGGCCGCGAGGACCGAGTCTTCGCGCGCCCGGGCGAGGGAGTCGAGGTCCGGAAAACGTCGAAGGAAGGCGTCGTAGCGCCGGCTCACGGCGGCGACCGTCGTCTGCTGGAGCATGACTTCGGACACCCAGATCCGGTACGGGTCGCGCGTGCCGCGCCAGGGGAGGCGGCGCTTCTCTCGGCGGAACCAGCGGAGGAGCCGGCGCCGGATCGGTTCGGCGGGAGACCGGTTCATCGGGTCAGCAGCCCGCGTCGGGCGCCCGATCCACGGATGACCCGATCGTCCGATGTTCCGATTCCGCTAGCCTCCCGTGACCGCCTGCCGTGGCGCGATCCACCCGGGCTCCCGCATGAGAGAGGCGATGAGCTTCCTCTCCTCCGCGTTGGGGAGGACCTCCGCGGCGTGCTTCTCGTATTCCTCCGGCGAGAGCTTTTCGCCCCCGACGGACCAGGTGCCTCCCGCGAACTCTCCGATCGCGCGGTGGAACTTGAGATCCGGCGCGACGAGCGGGGACGAGCCGGGGGCGAAGAGCCGGCTGATGCCTTCGAGCAGCTTCTCGACCTCCTGCCGGTACAGCTCGCGCGAGAACTCGTTCAAGTGCGCCTTATCGGGTTCCGCCGTCTGCCGCGCCTCGTCGTAGCGTCCCTTCAGACCCCACACGTAGAACCACTCGGCCGAGGAGGAGGAGTCTTTTCCGAAGAGATCGTAGGCGGTCGAGACCCACTTGTTGACGTACTTCTGGAGGAGCGCCGGCGGTACGCGGCCCGCCTTGGCGATTCTCTGAAGGCCCATGTGACCCGTTCCGAGGTGGAACCCCTCTTCCCGGAGCATCGGGCCCATCGAGCGGGCGAGCGGCGCGAAGCCGGACGTCGAGAGCATGTTCAACTGGAACTTGCCGTCGCGATCGACGAACTCCGTGTACGTGAAGAAGTCGACCCAGTCGTCCACGTCCACGTTGAAGGAGCCGAGGAGGCGGTTGTTCTGCCACGAGCGCCGCTCGAGGAGCTTGCGCGCTTCGATCTTTCCCGTTTCGCCGAAGTGGTTGACCAGCAGATGGCACATCTGCCAGCCGTGGCGCATCTCTTCGGTCATGATGCGGCAGACGCTGTCGGTGTCGTAGTCCGACGGCGAGGTCTCGAGGAGATTGCGCTGCTGCTCGACCGAGGCGAACTCCGTGTCGCCCTGATAGACGATGAGGTTCAGGAGCGCATCGCGGATCGGCTGGTGGGGGATCTGCGTGACTCGCTCCCACTTCTTCGATCCCCGGAAATCCCCGTATTCGATCTCGTCGGTCGGGAGGTCGCCGTATTTCGCCTCGAACTGGTAGTCGGCGTGTTTGGGCAGGGAGAGGCCGATGTCCTTCTGCCAGGCGCGGAAGGCGTCGATCCAGTCGTCGAACGTGCCGATCTTCTTCACGGTCATCGCAACCCAGTATCATACCGGTTTATGCCGGTCTTTCGGCGAAGGCCCCCGTGCCGCTGACGATCGACTGGGAAGGCCTGATCGTCGGATTCGAGAGTCGGTCGCAGCAGATCACGCACTTTTTCGACCGGCAGACGGGCGACGTCGAGCAGGTGCTCGCGCGCGACGCCGAACGCCACGCGGCGTTCTCCACCGACCCGCGATATCTCGCGCTGCCCCGCGACCTGGGGGAGCGCAGCCACGGGGACCTCGAGACGTTCCTCGCGCATTGCGAGGATCCGGCCTGCCGCCGCGATCTCGCCGGGGCCCTGGCGGGCGACGGAGCGCCGGCGACATACCGTCAGATCCTGACGCGCTACCCGAAAGAGGAGGCCCGGTTCTTCCAGTTCAAGGAGCACCAGGCGCTCGCGCGCGCGCAGGCCTGGCTGAAGGAGATCGGAGTCCCGTTCCGGGAACCGCGCCGGGAATCGTGAAGGCGGGCGCGCCGCCCGACCTCGCCGTTTCGCACCTCTCTTCGACCTCGCGTCTCGTCGAGGTCGCGCCGGTCTCACTCCGCCGCTCCACCGACGGCGCTGCGCCGCGCCTCGCAACCGCCGTCCGCGCCGGCCTCCGCGGAGGAGTCCTCTGCGTCCGATTCGACGGGTGCGACGAAGGCCGGGTCGCCACGTTGCGCCGCCGGGACGCACCGCTCTGGCAGGAGGACGTGTTCGAGGTCTTTCTGGCTCCGCCCGGCGTCCCGGGCGTCTACTACGAGTTCGAGGTCAATCCCCTGGGCGCGCTCTTCGACGCGCGCGTCGAGTCGCCAGAGGGGCGCCGGGAGTCGATGCGCGTGGACGTCGGGTGGAACTGCCCCGGCTTTTCGGCCCGCGTTCGGACGCGTCCTGGGCATTGGTCCGCGCTCCTCCGGATTCCGCTGGCGCCGCTCGGCGGCGAAATGAGTACGTCCTGGCGCGCGAATTTCTACAGGATCGATCGCGGCAGCCCCGACGAGTTTTCCGCGTGGAGTCCGACCTGGGCCGAACCCCCCGATTTCCATCGGCCCGATTGCTTCGGGTATCTCAACCTGAGTGGGTGAGGCTTCTTCGACACATCGAGCCGATCAACGATCGTCAATCAGCAATCACCAGTCTCAGTTCAGCTTCCACTGTCGAGTGATGTTGAAACCGAAGTAGATCCCCTTGTTCCCCTCGACCTTGCCGTTGTTGCCGACGGGATCGAAGCGCATCCAGTAGGGGGGCGAGGCGACGTACTGATCGACGGTCGTCTGCCGCTGGTTGCCGGCGCTGAAGCTGAAGCGGTGCCGCAGCAGAGTCTTCTCGATCGCGACGATCCAGCCGACCCCGATCGAGTCCGCCTTTCCGTAGCGCGGCGTGACCTCGGCGTGCAGCGTGATCGAATGCGTGACGGCGACGGAGAGCGCGGCCGGGACGTTGAAGACGTTTCGATAGAGGCCGGCGCAGAGGAAAGTCTCGAACCCGGTCTCTTCGCACGACGCGTCGTTCGGCGGAGGAAACGAGCTCGGCGGAAAGTAGGCGAAGGGGCGGCCCGAGATCTTGTTGACGTACGTCGGAACCGCGGTAATCCGCACGCGATCCCCCCAGGAAAATGCCAGGATCAGTTGCGCGAAGAAGCTTCCCCGGTTCTCGAGGCCCCTCTCGCTGCGGATGTTCCCGCCGGCCCGCAGAGAGAGGCCGAAGGGCCCCGTCGAGAGCAGCCGGTACCTCGCGGCGATTTCCCAGGGATCGAGAGCGAGCGACGAGGATCGGTAGAGCGAGAAGTCGAGGTTCTGGATCGGCGCATACCCGATGCCGATGCCGATGTCCGCTCCGTCGTCGAGAGAGAAGAGGTCGTGGAAGTCGGACCCCTGTACCGGCACCCGGAAACGATGCGTGAACCAGGTCGTCAGAGTCCCCGCCGCCGGAACGTCCACGGACGGCAGGTTGATGATCATGTGGCCCTCGATCGGGCGGAACTGTCTTCCCTTGGGCTCGGCCTCGTCGGCCGGCGGCGGCGTCGGGGCCGCCGTCGGTGTCGGCGTCGGTGTGGGCGATTGGCCGCGTGCCAGGCCGGCCACGGCCAGCACGGCGACCCCGAACATCGTGGAAATCCTCGTTCGCATCGGCGTTCTCCGTTTCTCGCGCCCGGCCGGAGCCTAAGCGAGCGGCTCGCGCGGCCTGATCCCGCTCACGAACTCTTGAGGTTGTGAGGCGAGGCTCACTTTCTCAAACCCGCATCAGCGCGGCTCCCCAGTGGAGGCCCGCTCCGAGCGCCGCGAAAGCCACGAGGTCGCCGGGCTTCAAGAGTCCTCTCTCCTTGGCCTCGTGGAAGACGAGCGGAAGCGTCGCCGCGGTCGTGTTCCCGTAGCGCTGGATGTTGTTGAAGACCTTCTCGTCCGGCAGGCCGAGCGCCTTCTGGACGGCCTCGTTGATGCGCAGGTTCGCCTGGTGCATCAGGAGCATCGAGACGTCCTCGACCTCGAGCCCGTGATTCCGGAGGATCTCCCGTACCGCCTCGGGCATCGCGGTCGTCGCGAGGCGGAAGACCTGGCGTCCCTCGACGATCGGCACGGTGCCGTTCGATTCGAACATCGCGGGAGAGAAATAGGGGAAGCTCGCGGAGCCGCCCCCCGGCACGTAGAGCTTGTCCCAGTGGTTCCCGTCCGTCTTCAGGTCGAACCCGAGAAATCCGCGGCCGTCGCCCGAGTAGTCGATCTCCAGCACGAAGGCGCCGGCGCCGTCTCCGAAGATCACCGCCCGGTCGCGATGCACGGTGCCCCACGCGAACGCTTCGGGCGACGGAGGGGCGTCCGAGTCGCCGAAGAGAATCGCCCAGTCCGCATCGGTCCAGGGGAAGAAGGCGGCGTGGCACTCCGCCCCGACGAGGAGCACCCGGCGGCAGTGTCCCGATCGCAGGAAAGCGTCCGAGACCTGCAACCCCGAGAGGAAACCGACGCACTGCATCCGGATGTCGAGTGCGTGCGTTCGGGAGAGTCCCAGCCGCGCCGCGAGGAGCCCCCCGTTCCCGGGAAAGTAGTGCGCCGGCGTCATCGTCGCGAAGACGATCAGGTCGATGTCCCCGGGTCCGATCCCCGCGTCCTCGAGCGCGCGCCGCGCCGCCTCGTAGCCGAGATCGACGGACGACGTGCCGCGGCGAGCGAACCGGCGCTCGCGGATCCCCGTTCGTTGCTGGATCCACTCGTCACTCGTGTCCATGAGCTTCGAGAGACGCTCGTTCGTGACGACGCCGGGAGCGAGATACACGCCCGAGCCTCGGACGACCATTCGCGGTGAGCTCATGCCGCTCGATCCCTCCGCCGACGGACCCGCGCGACGGCGCCGCGCTTCGGATTAGTGCGGATCTCCGACGTCGGTGTCTCCGGTCGGCAGGTCCGCGGTCATCGACTGGACGTAGACCTGCATCCCCGCGGAGGGGAGCAGGCGCAACTTTCCGAACGTCGTATCGACCCCCGTCGCCAGGAGGGCGTCCTCGAGGCGCGCGCTTCCGGACGGGGGAAGAGGAACGCTCACCTGCCCCGCCTGCTCTCCGTCCCCGTCGAAGCCGACGACCGTGAGAGTCCCGGCCGCGCCGCGGTTGAAGACCAGCAGGTCGGTCCGGCGGAGCCCCGTGCTCAAGGCTCCGAACGCCGTCGCGCCCCCCGAAGGCACGACGGCCGCCGGGCCCGCCCCTCCGGCGTACTGGTTCCCGTTGGACGGGTCGCGGGCGGCATTGCGAATCGCGGAGGCGAACGGGGCGTCCCCGGTGAGAACGACGGCTCCCTCGCCCGGCGGGGCGTGGAAGAAATCGGTCAGTGCGTCGTCGAAGGCGATGCTCGCTCCGGGAGGGAGGGCGACGGTCGCTGCGATCGGCGCTCCCCCGATCGGGTAGTACGTCGCGGAGACGTTCACCGCGCGCGATGTATCCGGGTTCGAGAGGAAGAGCCCGGAGACGAAGAAGGCCGGTCCCTGCGTCCGGCTCACCAGGTTGGGGAAGACGGCATCGGTGCCGGCCGCGGCGGGCGGAATCGATGCGATGTCTCTCGTTCCGACGTCCTGGACGAGGACGAAGGGCTGAAGAGAACCGGAGCTCACGCTGATTCGGATCACGTCGCCCGGCTGCGCCGCGACGCCGAAGAATGAAGCGGCCGGGTTGTGGAACTCGAGCACGTTGCTGACGAGAGAGAGCGAGCGGGTCCCGCGCAGGGTGCCGTCGGCGGCCACGAGCTGAAGGACGCCCTCGCCTCCGGAAGAGGAGAAGCAGCCGAACGTCGAGAGGTCGTTCGGTCGGGCCCCGAGGAAGAGCGTCCGGGTCGCCCCGGCCTGGAGCGTCGCGGCTTGCGGTTGTGCGGGCAGGGCGAAACCGGAAGTCCCACCGAAGACCGAGCGTGAGGTCCTCACCGTCGCGATCAGGTCCGCGGCCTGGCCGTTCGTGATCTGGATTCGGACCCCCCCGAGGACGAGCGCGCCGGCGCTCGCGGCGCCGAGGAACGCGTCGGGGACGACTGCCGTCTGGCCAGGCGCCACGAAGAAAACGCGCGGGCGTGGAAAGGCCCCGGCGGAGTACTGGAAGAGCGCCGTCCCGGCGACCGGCGCGGTGCCGCGGTTGGAGAGGATCAGGTTGACCGCGACGGAGTCGGCCGGGAACGTCCCGCGCTGGAGGGCCACGGCCGCCGTCAGGTCTCCCGCGCCGCCGATCGTCTGAGCGACCAGCCGGACGAGATTCTGATCGGAGCCGACCCAGATCGCGCCTCCCTGGGACGTGATCCCCCAGGCGTTGGTCTTGTTGAATTGAATGCGCAGGAGACCGGGGGCGGCCTGCGTGACCGTCAGATCGGAGCCGGCGAACGTCGCGACCTCCGGCGTGAAGGTCGTCGACGTGATCGTCGTGTCTCGAGTCTTCCCCGCGGGGCACCGCGCGGAGGTGGGACAGTTGGTGCCGTCGCGCTGGACGGTTCCGACGGTCAGGTCGGTCGCCGTCAGGGTCTGGAGGGTGTAGGGCGCGATGCGCGGGTCCACGATGACGACGCGCCCCTGCGTTCCGGTCCGCTCCGAGACGTAGATGTTTCCTCCGTCGAAATCGAAGTGGATCGGACTCAAGAAGCCGATGTAGGAACGCAACTCTCCCGTCGCGGGGTCGAAGCGGTCGAGGCGGTTGCCCGTCAGCTCGGTGATCCAGAGGAACCCGTCTTCGTCGAACTTCATGTCGGAGATGTTCAGGACGAAGAGGGACGGATCGAAGAGGGTCCAGGCCTTCTCGGTGTTGTCGGCGAGATCGTGTCGGATGACTCGATTGCTTCCGAAGTCGCCGATGTAGATCGCGTTGTCGGGCCCCACGGCCATCGCTCCCGCGAAGGCGGCGGTCGGCGCCGCGCGGTAATCGGTCACCTCGAGGGTCGTGGTGTCGAGCGACTCGAGGACGCCGGCGCTCTGCGCCACCCAGATCTTACCGTCCGGCGCGCGATAGAAGCCGGACGGCCGCGACGCGGGGAAGATCCATTCCCGAAGAGCGCCCGTCGAGGTGTCGAGCTGCGCGACCACGCCCGACCCGGCGATGATCTGGCTCTGGCCGTTCTCGATGAACCAGATCTGGTCCCCCTCCACGACGAAGTCCACGGGATTGGCGCCGATCTGTTCGTTCGGTCGGATCTGCCATTGGGTCATCAACCCGTTCTGGAGCTTCGAAATCCGGTCGTTGGCCGGCGTCATGAACCACGTCGTGTCGTCGGCGGCGCGCGCCAGACGTGCCCCGCTGACGGCTCGCGAGTCCTGCGTCGTCCATGTCTGGCCGGAGGGCGTCGTGAAAGGCATCGGAGTCGCGGTCGGCGTCGGGGTGGCCGAGGGGGTGACGCTCACCGAGGGCGTCGCCGTCGGAGTCGGCGTGGGAGGAGTCGCCGTTGCCGTCGGAGTGGGGGTCGGGGTCGGGCTTGGCGTCTGCGCGGCGATCGCCGTCGAGAGGCTGACGGCGGCCAGGCACAGAAAGAGCGCTCGGAACTTCCTCATCAGCCGGCGAATCCTAACGCACCCTTCCAAATGGGCATTCCCCTGCCGCCGGAGGCGTTATCGTTCACGAGAGGTTCGACTCCATGGCGACCGCATCCCCTCTGGCCGACGTTCTCGCGAGCCGCACGGTCCCGGCAGCTCCCGAGCTCGTCGAGAGGCTGCCGGACGGGCGGCTTCGCTGCTTCTCCTGCGGACATCGCTGTCCGATCCCCGAGGGGAGAGAAGGCGTCTGCCGCGTTCGATACAACGAGGGGGGGACGCTCAAGGTGCCCTGGGGATACGTCGGCGCCCTGCAGTGCGACCCCATCGAGAAGAAGCCCTTCTTTCACGCGCTTCCGGGATCCGACGCGCTCTCCTTCGGCATGCTCGGGTGCGACCTGCACTGCGCCTACTGCCAGAACTGGTTCACGTCGCAGTCGATCCGCGACCCGAACGCCGTGGGCCAGCCTCGCGACATCGATGCGTCGGACCTGTCGGGCCTCGCGGTCGAGGCGGGCGCGCCCACGCTCGTCTCGACGTACAACGAGCCTCTCATCACGTCGGAGTGGGCCGTCGAGGTTTTTCGAGAGGCGAAGGGACGGGGGCTGCGGACGGCGTACGTCTCGAACGGGAATGGGACGCCGGAAGTCCTCGACTACATTCGGCCGTGGATCGACTTCTACAAGGTGGATCTGAAGTCGATGGACGACAAGCACTACCGCCAGCTCGGCGGGGTGCTCGACAACGTCCTCGCGACGATCCGCGGAATCCACGAGCGAGGCATCTGGCTCGAAGTGCTGACGCTCGTCATCCCGGGTTTCAACGACTCGGATGAGGAGCTGCGAAAGGCGGCCCGCTTCATCGCCTCGGTCTCCGTGGACGTCCCCTGGCACGTCACCGCGTTCCATCCCGACTACAAGATGAACGATCGCGGGTCGACGCCGCCGGAGACCCTTCTCCGGGCCGCCCGGATCGGCACCGAGGAGGGGCTGCGCTACGTGTACGCCGGAAATCTTCCGGGGTCGGTCGGGTCCTGGGAGAACACGCGCTGCCCGAAGTGCCGCGCGACCGTGATCGCCCGCCGCGGGTTTCGCGTCCTCGAGAATCGTCTGCGGCAGGGGAGCTGCCCCGATTGTGGCACGCCGATCCCGGGCCGCTGGGACGCGGCCGTCGAGGGGACCTCGCGCACGCGCGGGATTCCCCTGCCGGTCCTCTGAGCCGGTTCGCGCCCACCGCCGCCGGGAAGACTGATAGCCTCGCCGGGTGATCCCCGGCCGAGCGACTCCGGAGGGAACGCGCCGTTTCGCGAAGCGCTCGGGGGCGGCTCCGAAGCACTTCCGCGACGGCGTCGAGGTTTCCCTCTCCTCGATCGGGCTCGGCACCTACCTCGGGAACGAGGACGACTCGACCGACCGCGGCTACGAAGAATCGGTCGCGGTCGCCCTCGCCTCCGGCGTCAACGTCTTCGACACGGCGATCAACTACCGGGGGCAGCGAAGCGAACGGGCGATCGGACGCGCGCTTTCCCGAGCGATCGCGGACGGGGCAGCGCGGCGCGACGAGTTGTTCGTCTCGACGAAGGGGGGATACCTCCCGCACGATTCGCAGGATCCGCGGGAGCCGCGCGCCTACATCCTCGAAACCTTCGTCGACTCGGGCCTCGCTCCGCGCGCGGAGATCGCCCGAGGGGGACACTGTCTCTCGCCGGCCTACGTCCGCGACCAGATCGCCCGGAGCCGCGCGAACCTGGGCCTCGAGACGATCGACCTCTACTACCTCCACAACGTCGAGACCCAGAAGTCGGCCGTCGGGCTCGACGTGTTCCGTGAGCGGATGCGCGCCGCGATCGAAGTCCTGGAGGAGTCGGTTTCGCAGGGGCGCATCTCCGCCTGGGGTCTGGCGACCTGGGACGGCCTGCGGGCGCCTCCGGAACATCCCGAGCACCTCGGGATCGCGGACCTCCTCGATCTCGCTTCCGAGGTCGCCGGGAGCGGACATCATTTCCGCGCGGTGCAGCTCCCCGTCAACCTGGCCATGTCGGAGGCGATCGGTTACCCGTCCCAACCGGCCGGAAAACGGCGCGTCCCCGCGCTCGAAGCGGCTCGGGAGAGCGGTCTCGCGGCCTTCGGGTCGGCATCGATCCTCCAAGGTCGCCTGGCCTCGGATCTGCCCGAGGAGGTCGAAACCGCCTTCTCTTTGGCGCGTCCGGGCGCACAGAAAGCGCTGCAGTTTTCGCGCTCTTCTCCGGGAATGACGACCAGCCTCGTCGGCGTTTCCTCGCCGACACACGCTTCGGAGGACTTCGCCCTGGCGTCGATCGACCCGGCCGACCCCGAAGTGGTCCTGGGGCTGTTCTCGTAAGTCGTTTCCCCGGCGTTTTTAACGGTTCCGTCGGAGGCGCCGGGCCTACGGCGGAGTTATCCGTTTCCGCTTCCATTTGGAGCGCGTTTCGATAGAATGAGTCGTTCCCGCCCGGACCCCAGAGGTCAGCGCGGCGGGCGTTGGGAGTTCATGTCCGAAGATCCCCGGGTTCCGGAAAGCGTTGCCTCGGTTTCCGTTCGCGCGGAGAGTCCCGCTCCCTCGATGCAGGCGGAAAGTCCCGCTCCTCTGCCGGGGGAGCCGCGGCCGCATCGGCGGCGTCGGCGCCGCCGGCGGCGCGGTCGCTCGGGAGGCGGCGGCGGACAGCCGGGAATGGGACACGACCGGGCGCCCGAGCTGACGGCGACCGGTCCCGAGCACCCCGTGGAAGGGGTGCTCTACCTCCCGCCGAAGGAGAGCCAGCCGGGAGTCCTCGTCTCGGCCCGGAACAACTACCTGCCAACGTCGCGGGACCCGCTCGTCCCCCGGGACCTCGTGGGTCGGGAGTCCCTCGAGCCCGGAGCCCTGATCGCGGGAGTCGCCGCCGACGGAAGCCGTCCCGTCCTGCGCCGGGTGGAAACGGTCGAGGGGCTCGACCCGGCCGCGTTCCGGCAGCGGCCGGCGTTCCAGGAGCTCATTTCGATCGATCCCCACGACCACCTCCAGCTCGAGACGACGGCCGACGAAATGTGCGGCCGCGTCGTGGATCTGCTCGCACCGATCGGACGCGGCCAGCGCTGCCTGATCGTCGCCCCGCCGAAGGCGGGCAAGACGACGCTCCTGAAGCGCATGGCGCACGCCGTCTCCGTCAACGATCCGGACGTCTACGTGATCGTGCTCCTGATCGACGAGCGCCCCGAGGAGATCACCGACTTCCGCCGGAGCGTCCGAGGCGAAGTCATCGCCTCCTCCGCCGACCTCTCCGCGGAGAATCACATCGCCGTCGCCGAGATCGTCGCGGAGCGGGCCCGCCGCGTGGTCGAGTGCGGCAAGCATGCGATCATCTTCCTCGACTCGATCACGCGCATGGCGCGCGCCTACAACCAGATGCAAAAAGGGGGAGGCAAGATCCTCTCGGGCGGCATCGACGCTCGCACCATGGAAAAGCCGCGGCGATTCTTCGGCGCCGCGCGCAACGTCGAAGGCGGCGGCTCGCTGACGATCATCGCGACCGCGCTCATCGACACCGGCTCCCGAATGGACGAGATCATCTTCCAGGAGTTCAAGGGGACCGGGAACACCGAAATCGTCCTCGACCGCGATCTGTTCAACCGCCGCATCTTCCCCTGCATCAACATCCCGCAGTCCGGCACGCGCAAGGAAGAGAAGCTCTACAGCCCCGAGGAGCTTCCGAAGATCGTCAAACTGCGCCGGGCGCTCGCCGCGGTCGACAAGATCCAGGCGATGGAGCTCGTTCTCGGTCGCCTCTCGAAGTTCCCTTCCAACGCCGACTTCCTGAAGAGCTTCTAGCCGTCTCCCGTTCCGCCGGAAACGGCGGGGGACGGGTCCGCCCCGGCCGCCGGACCCGGAGAGAGTGGGACGAAAGCCGCGCGCTCCGGCGCCCGGCTGCGCTACCCTAGTGTCAGACCCAGAAAGGTCCAGGGAGTCATGGTGGAGCCGATGGCGGATCCCGAGGTGCGTGACGCGCTCACCGAGCTCGAACTGTACCTGTCCGACACGCTTCCGCCGCTCGTCGTCGCCGGATCGGCCGAGCTCCTGCTCAAATATCCGCCGGCTCTCGTCGCCGCGACCATCCGATCCTGGACGGGGGCGCAGTTCTCGAAGGGACCGGAGGCCTCCCTTTCCGACTACCTCTTTCACGCGGTCAAGAAGATCCACATGCTCGGGGAGTTTCGACTCGTTCCGCGAGAGGTCCTCGGAGGCTATCTCGAGGGTTTGAAGGCTCTCGTGCTGGCCGACTGCCCGCAGGAAGACCAGGCGATGCTCGCCGAAAACCTGTCCCGATTGTCGGAATCGACGGGCGCGGCGACCGCCTCTCCCGTCGCCAGCCTCCAGCGCCCGCACGCGGCGCCGCGCGGCACCGCCTCGGCCGGCGTCTCTCCGACCGCGGCGGCGCAGGAGCGCCGGCTCTCTCTCATTCTCCAGCGGCTCGAGTCGCAGGTGCTCGCGGGAGGGGGAGGCGGCGCGCCGGCCGGCCGTTCCGCGATCGCCGAAACGCTCGCGGCCGCGGCCCGGGAGTCGCCGAACGCCCAGGACCTGGAAGGCGCGCTCTCCAAGCTTCGAGGGATGGGGGTCGAAGTCGGAACGGCGGACGTCTTCCGGGCGCTCGCGAGCAGCCTGCCCGCCTGGGTCGTCCCGCCGGGCGCCGCGTGGACGGGAAAGGCGCCGGCCTCGACGGCGCTCGACGCCATGCAGCGGATGGTGGCCGCCGCGGAAGATCCGCTCGAAGGAGGCCGGCGATTCCAGGAGCTCGTTCGCGCGGCCGTCGAGAGGTTCAACGAGGGGTCGCTTCCCCAGGCGGTCTCGACGCTGGAAGCCGCGGAGCGTCTCGTGGCCGACAAGAAGGTGGATTCGGGAACGCTCGACCTGGCGCGCCGGCGCGCGGACGAGGGAGTCGACTCGGAGCGGCTCCGGGCCGCAGCGGAGAGTCCGGCGCAGCACGATCCGCTGCGCCGCTTTCTCGCTTTCTTCCCCGCCCTTTCCCCCGAGGGGCTGCTCGAGCAGCTCACGGGGGAGGAGAAGCGGGACCGGCGCCGCCTCCTGCTCGCTCTCCTCGAAGTTCACGGGGCTCCGGCGCGCGCCGCCGCTTTCCGGGCGCTCGCGGAGACGCCGAGCGACCACGCGGGCGCCGACTGGTATTTCCGCCGGAACCTCCTCTACATCCTGCGCAAGATTCCCCGCCCTGCCGATGCGCCAACGGCCGAGGAGGCGGAGGTCACGGCCCGGCACGCGGACTTGAAGTACCCGCCGCCGTTGCTCAAGGAGGCGGTCGCCAACCTCGGCCAGTTGAAGCACGAGAAGTCCGAGGCCGCGCTGACGTCGTTGATGACCGACATCGAAGCCGCGCTCGCGCGTCCCGACGCTCCGTACGACGCCAAGGAGATGGCCGGTCTCCTCGACCGGATCGCCGGCGCCCTGGCCCGGCTCGGCACGAGCGGCGCGCGCCGGGCGCTCCTCGTGCACGCGGAGAAGAAGGATCCGAAGCTGGGAGATCCCGGCGGACGGCTCGCGGAGCTTGCGGGCCAGGACCTCTCGGAAGACTCCGAGCTCGTCTCGCGCCTTCTCGCGGAGCTCAAGTCGAACCTGCCGTTCAAGCTGTTCGGCCTCGCGCTCCATCAGAACGACCAGATCACGCTGAACAAGATCAGCGCGCTCTCGGGCACGCCGGCGCCCGCCGTCCGCGCGGCTTTCGAGGAGATCGTGTCGCGTTTTCCGGACAAGGAGATCGCGCGAGCGGCTTCGCGTGCGCTCGCCGCGTGGAAGCGAGGGACGGCGCCGGCCGCCGCGCCGTCGAGTGCCGCCGCGCCGCCGTCGGCGCCGGCGTCCGCAACCCTGAACGGAGATCTCGAGATCTTCGGGCTGCCGGCGCTGCTCCAGAGCCTCTCGGATTCGGGCGCCTCGGGATCGCTCACGCTTCGCGATCCGCAGGGCGAGGTCTTCGGAGCGATCCGTCTGAAAGGGGGGAAGCTCCGAGCGTGCCAGAGCGGCCCACTCTCGGGCGACGATGCGTTCTATCAACTGCTCGAGCGGCCGGTGCCGGGTCAGTTCCAGTTCGTGAAGATGGCGGATGCCGGGGACGAGACGAACACCGCGGCCTTGAAAGAGGTCCTTCCCCTGACGCTCGAGGCGATGCGGCGGCAGGACGAGTTACGCCAGGCCGCAGTCATCGTTCCGGACGACGCGCTCTTGAAGGCGACGGACGTGCGTCCGGTTCCGTTCCCCGGCGAGAAGGACGGCGCCATGCAGAAGGCGCTCTGGACCAGAGTCTCGCGCGGCGCGACGCCTCGCGAGTGCGAGTCGGAGATTCGAACCGATGCCTACCGGATCCGCCGGCTCCTCGCCCACTGGGTGGAGCAAGGGGCGCTCTCCACGTCGCCGTAGCTTGCTCGGGCATCTGCGCCGGGCGGGCGCGTTCGATTTGGAGATTTCATCCTGACTGAACGGCGCCCGCCCGTCGCACCGGCTCGCGGCTCGGCCAAAGGGCCTCGACCGCTCGCCTGATGCCCTCGCTGCGCTCCAGCTCCCGCGACGCGAGTCGGTTCGCTCGGTGAACTTCGCGAACCTTGGTCGCGTCGCGAGCAGAAGTGCCGCGGCCGCGCTCAAGTTTTTCTAGCGCCGGCGGCTCTTCCTCTTCGTGCGTCCGTAGGAGTCTTCCGCCGGGGCGGTGCTCGCCGGCGGGCGCTCCGTGGGACGGCGCGACCCGGGGGCGGGCGGTCTCCGGAAACGCGGCGGGCGAGGCGCCGACGCGACGGGGCCGGCGCGCAGCAGGTCCTCGGTCGGCCACTGCGCGGGAATCTTGCGTCCAACCCTCTTCTCGATCGCGTCGAGCGAGAAGACGTAATCCTCGCAGGCGAGGGAGACGGCGTCGCCCTCCGCTCCCGCCCGGCCGGTGCGGCCGATGCGGTGGACGTAGTCCTCGGAGTCCTGCGGCAGGTCGTAGTTGATGACGTGCGAGACGCCTTCGATGTGCAGACCGCGGGAAGCCACGTCGGTCGCCACGAGGACGGCGAGCGAGCCTTCCTTGAAGTCGCGCAGAATCTTCAGCCGCCGTTCCTGCGGCACGTCGCCCGCGAGAGCGCGCGTCGGATATCCGTTGGCCGACAGGCCTCGCACGAGCTCGGCGGCGGTCTGGCGCCGGTTGACGAAGATCAAGACGCGGCGTCCCCCTTCGCGTTCGAGGAGCCCCAGCAGGAGCCGGAACTTCTCCGCCGACGAGACGTGATACAGGACCTCCCGGATTCCGTGCGCCAGGACACGCTCGGGCTCGATTTCGACCTTCTCGGCGTTGTTCGTGTGCTCGTAGGCGAGCTCGAGCACGCGCATCGAGAGCGTTGCAGAGAAGAGGAGCGTCTGGCGTCGGTTGTACGGGGGGCACCGCCGGAGGATCCTCCGCAGATCCCGGATGAACCCCATGTCGAACATCCGGTCGGCCTCGTCGATGACGAGGATCTCGACGTCGCGGAAGCTCGTGGCGCGCTGCTCCTCGTAGTCGAGGAGGCGGCCCGGCGTCCCGATGAGCAGGTCGGGCACCTTTCGAACTTCGTCCCGCTGTCGGTGGTAGTCGATACCGCCGAAGACGGCGAGCGTCAGGAGCCCCGTGTGGTGGCCGAGGACTTCGGCGTCTTCGCGGATCTGAACCACGAGTTCGCGCGTCGGCGCGACCACGAGCGCCCGCGGGCCGCGAATCGGGCCGGTGCGCCTTCGCGACAGCAGCCGCGTGAAGATGGTGATCAGGAACGCGGCGGTCTTTCCCGTGCCGGTCTGGGCCTGCCCGGCCACGTCCCGTCCCGCGAGGGCGAGCGGCAGGACCTTCTCCTGGATCGGAGTGGCGAACGCGAAGCCCGCTTCGGCGAGCCCCCAGCGCACCTCGTCCGGCAGATCGTAGGAGGACAGGAGCGTGTCGGTGAGGTGTCGCGTGGAGGAATCGGGGGCGGTCGTGAGAGCCTCGCTCGTCGTCACCGAGGGATCTTAACAGGAGCTCTCTCGGGCACCGGGCGTCCCGAGACGCCGAGGAGGTCGACCCCCGTCGCGCGCGCCAGACGCAGACCGATCGCCCTCTTCTCCGAATGCCCGGCGGCTCCGGCCACGGGAACGAGGCGCGTCCCGACGCGAGCCGCGAGCCGGCGAAATGCCCACGTCCACCAGGGGGGCAGCGGACGATAGGTCTCGACCCAGGCGATCAGATCGCGGCGCGGGATCGTCTGGATGCGCGTGCGCTCGAAAGCGGTCGTTCGGATGGAGATCTGCTCCGAGGTCACGTCGATGCGCTCCTCCGCGAAGGCGAGAGCCGCGATGCCCGCGAGCGCGAGCGGAGTCGAGACGCCGACCGCGAGCGTCATCGGAAGGAGCGCGGCGAGCGGAAGCTCCGTGAACCCTCCGCGCCGAAGACTTCCTTCCCAGACCCGGGACAGGCGGGTGCCTCCGGCGAGGGCGGCCGCCAGCACCGCGGCAGCGAGAAAGCCCAAGCGCCAGCGCGCGGCCCGGGTTCTCACGAGCGGCCGGATCTCGATCGAAGTTCCGGCGGGCGAGATCACGACGACGACCCGGGGCGAGCCCCCCTTGCTCAACAACGCGATTGTATGATCCGACGGCAGGAGGAGCTCACCGTGGCCAGGAAGAGGAAAGCCAAAAGGAGCGCAGGAAAGGGCGCCCGCCGCGGCGCCGCGAAAAAGAGCCGGAAGCCGGCCGCCTCCAGGCCGACGGCCCGAAAGAAGTCGCGCAAGGTCGCCAGAAAGCCGGCCGCGCGCGCGGCGAAACGCGCCGCCTCCGCGAAGCCGACTCGATCCGGCGGCCGGGCAAAAGCGGGCCGGAAGCCGTCCCGGGAAGCGACGCCGCCGGGCGGAATGTACGGCGAAGGCAACTGGAAGGCGGACCAGGAATATCGCAACGATCTCGAGGAATGGTCCGAGACGCACGACGCCGAGCAGCTCGCACGCGAGGCGGAAGAGGACCTTCCGCCCGATTTACGAGACGAAGAGGACGACGATCTGGCCGAGAGCGCGCGCCATGGTGCGGAAGAGGAGCCGGAGTGGTAGGATCCTTCTAGCTGATCCCATTGCCGGGCTCTTGCCCGGCTGGCCGAGTAGAAAGGCCCCGAGTGATCGGGGCCTTTCTGTTGTAGCGCTGCCGGGCGAGGACCGGTTTCTCACTGTCAACGCTTCCCCGCCCGTCAGCGGAAGAGAGTTTTCAAATTATCTCGGCGAGGTGACTCACGAAGCGCGTGTCGGCTTTGCGCCGCCCGGCCGCGCGAGGTGGGGGCGGGGCTTGTCCCCGCCCTCCCGGCGAGGTGAGTCGCAGGCGGACTGGGTTTACCTCGATATCGGTATCGGTCGGCGCTTCTCGTCCACGTTCACGAAGGTCACCTCCGCCTCGGTGACTTTGACCGGGCGCGACTCCGGCTCGTCCCGCTCCGACAGGACTTCCACGGAAACGGTGATCGACGTGCGCCCGATGCGCACGAGCTTCGTGTAGAAGCTGACCAGGTCGCCGACGAGCACCGGCTCGTGAAAGACGACCTCCCTCATAGCGACGGTGACGATCATCGAGGCGCCGTGCCGCTTCGCCTCGACCGCGGCCGCCTGGTCGATGTAGGAGAGGATCACGCCGCCGAAGATCGTGCCGTGGGCATTGGTGTCCTTCGGCATCATCACGACGCGGATGGAGGGCTCGCGAAGGGAGTGCTCGGTCATGTCGTCGTCGTTTTCGCGCGGTCGGCCGCAGAAGCTATCGTCGCCGGCTCGTCGGGATCCGAGGCGGTCCGTAAGTGACCGAGATCCGCGTCACGTAATCGTCGGTCAGATTGATGACCATCGTCCCGTCCGCGTAGTAGTAGGTCCAGATCCCGTGGCTCGAGCTGCCGGTCGTCGAGGACTCGAACGAGGGCCGGCCGAGAGCGCTCACCACCTCCTGCGCCGATCGCCCCCGATCGACCTTCTTCCGCGCTTCCGTCAGGCTGCCCGGCAGAACCGGAGCGGCGACCCCCACGACTTTTTCCTGTTGTCGATAGAGCCGCATCTCATACCAGCGCGGAAGCCAGAGGGCGGCGGCGACGGCGAGAAGCGCCACGCCGATCAACCAGTAGCGGCCCCGGGGGATCCGTTCGGCGTCCCCGCTCAGGAGAAGCTCCCTTCTTCGGCGCCGAGGTCGAAGAGGACGCGCGCGTCCAGATCGGCCGCGTCGCTCTCGAGTCGCCTCGCAGCGCGCGACCCTTCCCGTCTTGCGTAGCGGGCGAGCTCGGCGATCGCGTCCCGGGCGGCGAGTGTCTCCTCGGCTCGGCGCGGCCCCCGGCCTTCGAGCGCTCCGGCGAGATGCGCCGGCACTGCCACCGCCGCCTTTCGCAGCGCCGAAGCCGCGGCCTCGTCGCGCTCGCGGATCGTTCGCGCGAGCGCATAGGCTTCGCGCGTCAGATCCATCGCCCGATTCCAGAGCGGGTGTTCCTTGTACGCGGGGCGCTCGCCGTCCGCGCGCGTCGCCATGCCCGACATTGTAGCCGCGGCGGAGTTCGTTCGGTTTTCGGCTTTCGATCCCCTCCGATAAGATGCCGCGCGATGCAGCACAAAGTCACCGTCGTGGGCGCGGGAAACGTCGGCGCGACCACGGCGCAGCGAATCGTCGAAAAGCAGCTCGCCGACGTGGCGCTCGTGGACATCGTGGAGGGGCTCCCGCAGGGAAAAGCGCTCGACATGATGGAGTCGGCGCCGGTCGAAGGTTTCGACGCCCGGATGACGGGGTCGAACTCCTACGACGCGACCTCAGGCTCGGACGTCATCGTGATCACGGCCGGTGTGCCCCGCAAGCCCGGAATGAGCCGGGACGACCTCGTCTCGATCAACGAGGGCATCGTCTCGGACGTCGTCCGGAAAGTCCTGCCCGGGTCTCCGAACGCGATTCTGATCGTGGTTTCCAATCCGCTCGACGCGATGTGCGAGGTCACGCGGCGCGTCTCGAAACTCCCGCGGGAACGGGTCTTCGGAATGGCGGGCGTGCTCGACTCGGCGCGGATGCGCTGGTTCCTCGCCGAAGCGCTCGGCGTCTCGGTCGAGAACACCCACGCCTTCGTTCTCGGAGGTCACGGAGACACCATGGTGCCGCTTCCGCGCTACTCGACGGTGGCCGGCATTCCGGTCACGGAGCTCCTCCCCGCCGAGAAACTCGAAGCGATCGTGCAGCGGACTCGAGACGGGGGTGTGGAGATCGTCAACCTGCTGAAGACGTCGGCCTGGTACGCGCCGTCCTCCGCGGTGGTCGAGATGGTGGACGCCGTCCTGCGCGACAAGAAGAAGATCCTCCCGGGAGCCGCCTACCTGGACGGCGAGTACGGAATGCGCGACGTCTATCTCGGGGTGCCGATCAAGCTCGGGCGCAAGGGGGTCGAGCAGATCGTCGAGATCGCGCTGACCGAGTCCGAGCGACAGGCGCTCGAGAAGTCGGCCGCGTCGGTGCGCGATCTCTTCCGAATCCTGAAATCATGATCGAGGCGCGGCAGACGGTCGACCGCCACTTCTGGCTGCGGCGGTTGCACTCTCTGACCGGCATCGTTCCCGTCGGCGGTTTCCTCGCGTTCCACCTCTACGAGAACTTCCGGTCGGTCGAGGGCGCGGAGTCCTACAACGAGATGACGCGTCGGCTTCAGACCGTGCCGTTTGCCGTCTGGATCGAGATCTTCGTCATCGCCCTTCCGCTTCTCTTCCACGGCGTCTACGGTCTCTTCCTGACGACGACCGCGAAGCCGAACGCGCTGTCGAATCGGTATACGCGCAACTGGATGTACTTCCTGCAGAGGGCGACCGGGATCGTCGTCTTCGCGTTCATCCTCTTCCACTACTGGACGACGCGCCTCGTCCAGCTCCACGACCACGAGAGCCTCGACCTCTTTCGCCAGGTTCAGGCCGCGGTCGGCAACTCATGGATCTACGCCTTCTACGTCGTCGGGATCCTCTCGGCCGTCTTTCACTTTTCGAACGGCCTGTGGTCCTTCTCGATCGTCTGGGGCCTGACCGTCTCGCCCGCCTCCCAGCGGCGGATGGCCGTCGTCTCCGCCGCGGTCTTCCTCGTGCTTTCCGTGATCGGCGTGCGGTCGATCTCGGCGTTCCGGCTGTAGGCGGCGTGTCGGACGAGCGTGTCATCGTCGTGGGCGGCGGCCTCGCCGGCCTCATGACGGCCATCCGGGCGGCCGAGATGGGCGTCGGGGTCGACCTCTTCTCGATCGTGCCGGTGAAGCGGAGTCACTCAGTGTGCGCGCAGGGCGGAATCAACGGCGCCGTCAACACGAAAGGGGAAGGGGACTCGCCCGAGATCCACTTCGACGACACGGTCTACGGCGGCGACTTCCTGGCCGACCAGCCGCCCGTCAAAGCGATGTGCGACGCGGCGCCCGGCATCATCAATCTCCTCGACCGCATGGGCGTCATGTTCAATCGGACGCCGGAGGGGCTCCTCGACTTCCGCCGCTTCGGCGGGACGAAGTACCACCGCACCGCGTTCGCCGGCGCGACGACGGGCCAGCAGCTCCTCTACGCTCTCGACGAGCAGACGCGGCGATACGAGGTGGAGGGCCTCGTGCGGAAGTACGAGGCGTGGGAGTTCCTCGGGCTCGTTCGCGACGACGACGGCAACTGCCGCGGGATCGTGGCGCTCGACTGGTATTCGATGCGGATCGAGGCGTTCCCGGCGCTCGCGGTGATGCTCGCGACGGGCGGCCCCGGAATCGTCTTCGGACGCTCGACCAACTCCGTGATCAACACCGGAACGGCCGCCTCCGCCGCCTACCAGGACGGCGCCATTTACGCCAACGGCGAGTTCATCCAGGTCCACCCCACGTCGATCCCCGGCAGCGACAAGCTGCGTTTGATGTCGGAGTCGGCCCGCGGCGAAGGCGGCCGCGTCTGGGTCCCGCGCACCGCGGGGGACAAGCGCGATCCGAAGTCGATTCCGGAGAAGGAGCGCTGGTATTTCCTCGAGGAGAAGTACCCGGCCTACGGAAACCTGGTCCCGCGGGACATCGCGACGCGGGAGATCTTCCTCGTCTGCCGGAACGGTTACGGGGTCGACGGCAAGAGGCAGGTCTATCTCGACCTGACGCACATCCCCGCCCGCGAGCTCGACGTGAAGTTGGGCGGGATCCTCGAGATCTACGAGAAGTTCGTCGGCGACGATCCGCGGCGCGTCCCGATGAGAGTCTTTCCCGGGATGCACTACTCCATGGGCGGCCTCTGGGTGGACTTCGCCAAAGACGAGAAGACCGGAATGCTCGACGAGCGCTCGCCGCGAAACCAGGCGACGAACGTGCCGGGACTCTACGCTTCGGGCGAGGTGGATTTCTCGATCCACGGCGCCAATCGCCTGGGCGCCAACTCCCTCGTCTCCTGCCTGTATGCCGGCAAGATCGCGGGGCGCTCCATGGTGCGCTACGGACGCGAGACCGGGTCGAGACTTCTCGCCGCCGACGCGGCGCTCGCCGCCGCGCGAAAGCGATGGGAAGAGGAGTTCCGGCGCATCGCGACGATGTCCGGTCCGGAGAACCCGCACGGGATCGCCGAAGAGATGGGCGACTGGATGACCGACAACGTCACGGTGATCCGCGAAAACGGGAAGCTCGCCGAAACCGAGGTCAAGCTCCAGGAGCTCTCCGAAAGGTGGGGCTCGATCGGCCTGACGGACCAATCCCCGTACGCGAACCGCGAGCTCTCTTTCGTGAATCAGCTGCGCAACATGCTCGTGATCGCCCGCGTCATGACGCGCGGGGCGCTCCTCCGCGAGGAATCCCGCGGCGCCCACTTCAAGGTCCGCGATCTCGCCGCTCCGATCGACGAGAAGAACGCGTTGCCGCGGGACGACGCTCGGTTCTTGAAGACGACGATGGCGTTGCACGGGCCCGACGGTCCGAAGATCACTTACGCGCCGGTGGATACCTCTCTCATCCCGCCGCGGGCGCGAAAGTATTAGGAGTCGGAATCCGCATGCCTCCTTCGACCATTCGGCTCTCGGTTCGACGGCAGGACACGCCCACCTCGTCGCCCTACTGGGAGGAGTACGAGATCCCCTACCGGCCGGGGCAGAACGTCGTGTCGGTCCTGATGGAGATCGCGAAGGACCCGAAGACGCGGGAGGGCAAGCGCACCTCTCCCGTCGTGTACGACCGGGCGTGTCTCGAGGAGGTCTGCGGATCCTGCGCGATGCGCATCAACGGGATCTCTCGGATGGCGTGCACGGCGTTGGTCGACTCGCTCGAGCAGCCGATCCGGCTGGAGCCGATGGTAAAGTTCCCGGTCCTGCGCGACCTCTCCGTCAACCGCCAGCCGATGTTCGAGGCCTTGAAGCGGGTGAAGGCGTGGATCGAGATCGACGGGACGCACGACCTCGGCCCGGGACCTCGGATGGCGGAGGGCAAGCGCCGCGAAGCCTACGAGTTCGCGCGATGTATCACCTGCGGCAATTGCCTCGACGTCTGCCCGCAGGTCAACGACCGTTCGAATTTCATCGGCGCCGCCGCGATCGCGCAGGCACGCCTCTTCAACAGCCATCCGACCGGCGCCTTGAACGCGGCCGAGCGGCTCGAGGCGCTCATGGGGGACGGAGGCATCGACGACTGCGGAAACGCGCAGAACTGCGTGCGGGCGTGTCCGAAGGGGATTCCCCTGACGACGGCGATCGCGGAGATGTACCGCGCGACGACGATTCACGGGCTGAAGAAGCTGTTCGGGGGTTAGGCGAGTGCGGGATTGGTCCCCCCAATCACCAATCCCCGATCATCAATCACGAATCGCCAATCATCAATTGCCCACGCCGCTTTCCATATAATCCGCCCCTTCCATGAAGGTCCACGAGTACCAGGCCAAGTCGATCCTCGCCCGCTACGGCGTCGCCGTGCCGCGGGGCGAGGTTACGGACCACCCGGCCGAGGCCCGCGAGATCGCCAAGCGGCTCGGAGGCCGCGCGGTGATCAAGGCTCAGATCCATGCCGGAGGGCGCGGGAAGGGGGGAGGCGTCAAGGTCGCGAAGAACCCGGAGGAGGCCTTCGAGCTCGCGAAAGCGATTCTCGGGATGACTCTGATCACGCCGCAGACCGGTCCCGGCGGACGCGTCGTCCAGAAAGTCCTCGTCGAGGAAGCCCTCGAGATCGACCGCGAGCTCTACGCCGGAATCACCCTTGACCGTTCCCGCGCACTCCCGTCGGTCATGGTGTCGCGATCCGGCGGCATGGAGATCGAGGAAGTCGCCGCGAAGGATCCCCAGGCGATCGTCCGGGAAGCCGTGGACCCGACGGTTGGCATGTTCCCGTTCCAGGCGCGCAAGATCGCCTTCGCGCTCGGGCTCTCGGGCGATGCCTTCCGGAAAGGGGTCTCCTTCCTGCAGGCGCTCTTCCGCGCGTACGTCGAAACCGACGCTTCGCTCGCCGAGATCAATCCGCTCCTCGTGACGAAGTCCGGAGACGTCCTCGCTCTCGACGCGAAGATGAACTTCGACGACAACGCGCTCTTCCGGCACCCGGACATCAAGGAGATGCGGGACCTCGCCGAAGAGGATCCTCTCGAGGTCGAGGCTTCCAAGTTCGGACTGAACTACATCAAGCTCGACGGCAACGTCGGGTGCATGGTCAACGGCGCCGGCCTCGCGATGGCGACCATGGATCTCGTCAAGCTGGCCGGAGGCGAGCCGGCGAACTTCCTCGACGTGGGCGGCGGAGCCAACGAGGAGCAGGTCAAGAACGCGTTCCGCATCATCCTGTCCGATCGGAACGTGAAGGCGGTTTTGATCAACATCTTCGGAGGCATCATGCGGTGCGACGTGATCGCGAACGGCGTCGTCGCGGCCGTCCGCGAGATGGGGCTCTCGATCCCGGTCGTCGCGCGGCTCGAAGGCACCAACGTCGACCAGGGCAAGGAGATCCTTCGTCGATCGGGGCTCAAGATCCAGGCGGCCGAGGGGCTCGCCGACGCGGCGCAGAAAGCGGTGGAAGCCGTTCGATGAGCATCTGGGTCGGCCGCGAGACGAAGCTCCTCGTTCAGGGGCTCACGGGGCGCGAGGGGACGTTTCACGCGCTCGCGTGCCGCGAATACGGGACGAAAGTCGTCGCCGGAGTCACGCCGGGCAAGGGGGGAACGGTCCACGAAGGAATCCCCGTTTTCGACACGGTCGTGGCGGCGGTCGAGGCGACGGGCGCGGACGCTTCGATGATCTTCGTGCCGCCGCCCTTCGCCGCCGACGCGATTGCCGAAGCGGCGGAGGCGGGAGTCGGCGTGATCGCCTGCATCACGGAGGGGATTCCGGTCAACGACATGGTGCGCGTCAAGGCGGCGCTCGCCCGCGCTCGCGGCGCGGCTCCGGTGCCTCGACTGATCGGACCCAACTGCCCGGGGATCATCACGCCGGGGCAGTGCAAGATCGGAATCATGCCGGGCCGGATCCACCGCGAGGGGACGGTCGGGGTCATCTCGCGCTCCGGGACCCTGACCTACGAAGCGGTGGATCAGCTGACCCGTCTCGGGCTCGGACAGTCCACAGTGGTCGGCATCGGAGGGGATCCGGTCAACGGAACGAGTTTCATCGACTGCCTGTCCGCCTTCCGCGACGATTCGGGCACGGAAGCCGTCATCCTGATCGGCGAGATCGGCGGAATGGCGGAGGAGGAAGCCGCCTGCTGGATCGCCGGAAATTTCCGGAAGCCGGTCGTGGCGTTCATCGCGGGGCAGACCGCTCCCCCCGGGCGCCGGATGGGGCACGCTGGAGCCATCATCGCGGGGGGACGCGGCACGGCGGCCGACAAGGTGAAAGCCCTCGAGGCGGCGGGCGTCACGGTCGTCAAGTCGCCCGCGGACCTCGGAGCGCGGATGAAGGACGTTCTCGGGCGATGAGCCCCGCTCTCTACGAGGAGACCCAGGGCTTCGCGCCCTGGGTCTACGCTCTGCTCGCTCTCGTGCTCGCGATTCTCGTCGGCGTCCTCTCCGTCCGTATGCGGACGAACCTGACGCCGCAGGAACTGACGGTTCGTTACGGCTTCCTCGGCGCCGTTCGCGTTCCCCTCCAGGAGATTGCTCGCGCCGAGGCGGTGGAGTACCGGCCCGTTCGCGACTACGGCGGCTGGGGGTTGCGCGGCTTCGGACGCCGGCGCGCCGTCAGCGCCCGGGGAAACCGGGGCGTCCTCGTCACCCGCCGGGACGGCTCGACGCTTCTCGTCGGCTCGATGGATCCCCGGCAATTGCTCGCCGCTCTGGCGACGGCCGGCGTCGCGACGGAGGACAAACTCCCGGCGGACATCCGAAGCTTCTAGGAGTCGGCCGGCGCCCGGGCGGACTGCGGCGCGGCCCCGAAATCGGAGGAATGGTCTCGATGGAACGCACACTGACGATCTTGAAGCCCGACAGCGTGGGCGCGGGAAGGGTCGGCGCGATCCTGGCGCACCTCGAGCGCGAAGGATTTCGGTTCTGCGCGATGAAGCGTGTCCGCCTTTCCCCCGAGCAGGCGCGCGCCTTCTACGCGGTGCACCGCGACCGACCCTTCTACGACGCCCTCGTGAAATTCATGACCGAGGGGCCGGTCGTCGTGGTCGCTCTGGAGCGCTCCGACGCCGTCGCGCACCTTCGCCGCACGATGGGCGCCACCGACTCTCGGAAGGCCGAGCCGGGGACCGTGCGGCAGTTGCACGGCACGGACATCGAGCGCAACGCGATCCACGGAAGCGACTCCCCCGAGAACGCCGCGAAGGAAGTCTCCTTCTTCTTCAGCGAGTCCGAACTGATCTAGGGAGAATCTGTGGGCGGGGGCTTGCCCCCGCCCCGGGCCCCTCCAGTCCGAGCCCTCCCAGACGTAGGGGTCGAGCTCGCCCCCGCCCGCAACGGAGCGCCAGTCAGGCGGGGTCGGTCCCGAGCCGCCGCAAGCTGACCAGCACGCGATTCGCGACACCCCGCAACATCGCGACTTCGCGCTCGGTCAGCGGCCTCGACGCCACGATCTTTCGCCAGTCGCGAAGCGATCGCTCCCGGTGCCCGGTGTCGTAGAAGCCGATCGCTTCGAGCGCGCGATCCCAGTGGGCGATCGTGGCCTCGATCTCGGAGGCGGTGGCCCAGGGCTCGGGGGAGACCCGGGCGTCCTCGGCGGAGAGCCGGACGACCGCGAGGACGACCGCGACGGCGTGAGAGAGGTTCAGCGTCGGGAAGTCGGACCCGGTCGGCAGGCGCAGTGAAGCGCTCGCGCGGGAGCGCTCGTCCTCGGTCAGGCCGCTGCGCTCGGGGCCGAAGACGAAGGCCGCGTGCGACGAGGCGCCGAGGCCTTCGAGAAACGCGGGCAGCTCCGAGAGCGCGAGGAAGCGCCGCTCCTCGCGGCCCCGCATCGACGATGTCGCGACGACGGCGTCGCAGTCGGCGAGTGCATCGGGGAGACTCGGGTATCGGCGCAGACCGTCGAGCACGTCGTCGGCGCCCGAGGCGAGACGCCGCGATTCGTCGTCGGCAGGCGCGGCGGGCTCGACGAGCCGCAGGTCGGGGACCCCGAAGTTGCGGCAGACCCGGGCCACGGAACCCAGGTTGGCCGGGAGGTGCGGGCGCACGAGGACGATCGACAGCCGTTCCGGAGGCACGGGCGGATTATCGTCGAGCGCCGAAGCCTTATAATTCCTCGGTGAGACGCGTCCCGGGATTGCTGCTGGCCCTCCTTTTCGGGGCCTCGACGGCCGCCGGTCAGGCGGCCCGGCCGACTCCCGCCGCCGAGGAATTGCCCACCTACACGGAGTCCGTCGGCTCGGAGTACGTCCTTCTCCCGGTCGTCATCCTCGATAAGAAGGGGCGGTTCGCGGAGGGCATCGAGCAGAACGACTTTCGCGTCTGGGTCGAAGGCAAGTCGGTCGCGCTCGACACCTTCGACAAGGACGACAGCGCGCCGGTCTCTTTCGCATTCCTCGTCGACACCTCCGGCAGCATGAAGATTGCCAACAAGCTCGAGATGGCGAAACAAGCCATCCGACAGATCGTTTCGAACCGCCGGTCCGGAGATGAGTTCGCGCTCTTCGCGTTCTCCGACGGGGAAGTGCGGCCGGCCTCGCCGTTCACACGGGATCCGGCGCCCCTTCTCCGCGCGCTGGGGGAGCTCGTGCCGGACGGCCAGACGGCGCTCTTCGACGCCGTCGCGGCGACGCCGTCGCGGCTCGTCGAAGGCAAGAACGCGAAGCGCGCGATTCTGCTCTTCACCGACGGGGTGGACAACGCGAGCCGGCTTTCGAGCCTGGAGATGGCAGAAATCCTGCAACAGGTCTCGACGCCGGTCTACGCGATCGGGATCAAGAACGCCGCGTTCGACCGCCTGACCGATGAAGAGAGAGAGGAGCTGGCCCTGGACAACCTGAAGATCCTGGCGATGTCCTCGGGGGGGCAGATGTTCCTGGCCGGCGGGGAAGAAGACCTCCGCCCCCTGGCTGCCAAGATCGACGGCGAGGTGCGAAAGCAGTATCTGCTGGGCTTTACACCGTCCGGCCGGGGGGAGGTAAAATATAGGGTGCTCGTGGTGTCCGTCACGAAACCCGGTTCCTGGGACGTGCGGACGCGGCGCGGCTATCGGGGAACCGCCCCGTAGCGCGCCGGAAACAACTTTTTTAAGGGAGGGTGTTATGGGCAACCGAAGGTGGAGCCAATGGACGGCGATGGGCGGAGCGCTCCTTCTAGGCGCTTTCGGTCTCACGGGATGCGCGACGAAGCGCTACGTGGGCGACGAAGTTTCTAAAAGCAGCGCTGCGGCCGAGAAGCACATCAGCCAGGTGGAGTCTCAGGTCGAGCAGACCCAGACGACGGTCAAGGAGCACGGCACGAAGATCGCCGAGCTCGACAAGTCCACCCGCGACGCTCTGGAGCGGGCGCAGGCGGCTGGCAAGCTCGCCGAAGGCAAGTTCGTCTACTCGCTGGTGCTCTCGGACGACGCGGTGAAGTTCCCGACGGACGGGCATGACCTTTCGCCCGAAGCGATCGCGAAGCTCGACGACTTCGCGAACCGGCTGAAGTCCGAGAACAAGAACGTCTACCTCGAGATTCAGGGACACACCGACTCGACGGGTCCGGATCTCTACAACTACCGACTGGGCGAGCAGCGGGCGGAAGCGGTCCGCCGCTACCTGAACCAGAAGGGCGTGGCGCTGAACCGGATGTCGACGATCTCGTACGGCAAGGACGAGCCGGTCGATGACAACAAGACCAAGGACGGGCGGGCGAAGAACCGTCGCGTGGTGGTCGTGGTCCTCGCCTAGCTTCCCTCTCCGTCTCGAAGGATTCGCGAGCGCCCCGGTCGGACCGGGGCGCTTTTCTTTTGGCGCGAGCGGCCGCGCAGACGCGCCGTCGCCTCTGCGAAGTCCTCCGGGGTCGGCGACTCGACCCGGACGGAACCGGATCCCCGCGGGTGGGGAAACCCGAGACTCCGCGCGTGCAACATCTGACGCGGCGCCTGGAGCGCGGCCGGCGCCGCTCCGGGCGGCCGGTAGACGCGGTCTCCGACCACGGGATGCCCCGCCTCCGAGAAATGGATTCGGATCTGATGCGTTCGTCCGGTCTCGAGCTCGATCGAGACGAGAGCGGCGTTGGAGAAACGTTCGAGCACCCGGTATCGCGTTCCGGCGCGGCGCCCGCGCTCGTCGCGCCGGGCAACCCGGCGGCGGACGGACGCGCCGTCCCCGACGAGCGCGGAGCCGAAGTATCCCGACGGCGCCGGAGCTCCCTCGACGAGCGCCAGGTACTCGCGATCGATGGCGTGCGAGCGGAAGAGCTGCTGGAGGAACCGGAGGGCCTCGCGGCTGCGGGCGAAGACAACCGCTCCCGAGGTGTCGCGATCGAGCCGGTGGACGACGCCGACGTACGGCCGCCGCCGATAGCGGTGGTGGAGATAAAGCGAGACGCGCGCCAGGAGGGTGTCCTTCTCTTTTTCGGCCGTCGGAACGGCGAGCAGTCCGGCGGGCTTGTCCACGACGATGAGATCCGGATCCTCGTAGAGCACCGAGATGCGCGTCCGCACCCGGCGCCGCGCCGGCCGGTCCGGGTGGTATTCGAGGCGCGCGTCCTCAGGGACGTCGGCGCCGGGCTCGTCGCGCGGCGAGCCTTCGATGTCCACGCGTCCGGACCGGACCGCTTCGCGCGCCGCCCGGCGGGAGAGGCCGAATCGGCGCGAGACGGCGAGGTCGAGCCTCATCTCGAACCTGCGGTCGCGTTTCGAGGGACGAGAATCTCGACGAAGAACTGCGGATCGCCGATTCGTGGCGCCGGCCCCGCGCCCGGGCCGTACGCCGCCGCGCTCTCGAACCGGGAGCGGACGAATCGGTCGAGATCCTCGAGATAGTCGATGCCGAACCGCACCGATCGATGTCCGACCGCGAGCACGTTCGCGTAGAGGATCGCGTCGGGTGGCCGCCGCGAGAGCCGCGCGATGACGTCGGCCTCGGCTCTTTCGTCGAGGTGGCCGGGAAAAAACTGGTCCTGCGGCAGCGGGTTCTTCAAGCGAAGGACGTAGTTGTAGAACCCCGCTTCGGGAAAGCCGGTGAGGAGGGCGCCCGGGGAAAACCGGGCCAGGAGATCCTGGAGAGCCGAGCGTGTCGCGGAGGCCACGGGCTCGGTCAGCCAGACGGACCCGGCGGGCGTCGCCACGCGCGCCCATCCCTCGTGCCGAAAGACGCGCGCGAGCTCGGCCACGCGATAGAAGCCAAAGAGTGCGAGCGCCGCCGCCGCCAACCGAGGCAGGCGTGCTCCGAGCGCCGGCGCTCCTCTCCTCGCGAGGCGGTCGAGTCCCGCGAGCGCGAGAACGAGGGGAAGCGGGAGGAGAAACGCGCTGTAGGGTCCCATGTATCCGGCCGCGAGGAGGAGTCTCGCGGCGAAGAGCGCGGCCGTGTACAGGGC
>JBKPSZ010000269.1:0-15090 GCA_046735265.1 Acidobacteriota bacterium
AGCCGGTCTACAGCGTGGCCGCGTTTCGGCTCGAGTCTCCGGCGGAGTTCATCCCGTTCGCTCTGATCGGAGTGCTCGCGGGTCCCGCTTCGGCGCTCATGGTTCGGAGCCTGCGGGCGGGGCGGAAGCTCTTCGCCGCCACCAAGCTGCCGCCTCCGCTCTCGATGGCGCTCGGCGGGGCGATCGTGGGCGCGATCGGGATCTTCCTCCCCGAAGTCTGGGGCAACGGGTTCGAGGCCACGAACCGGATCCTGCACGGCAACCCGACGCTTCTCTTCCTCGCCGCGCTCTTCACCGCGAAGATCGCCGCGACGGCCGCGACGATCGGATCGGGCGGAGTCGGCGGTGTGTTCACTCCGAGCCTCCTCGTCGGCGCCACGCTGGGAGGCGCCGTGGCGCGGATCTTCCAGGCGGCGGTGCCGGGGCTCGAGGCTCCGGTCGGCGGCTATGCGCTCCTCGGGATGGGCGCGCTGCTCGCGGGCGTCACGCGCGCGCCTCTCCTCGCCGTGATCATGATCTTCGAGATGACACAGAACACGCAGGTCCTCCTGCCGATGATGGTGATCTCGGTCGCCGCGATCCTCTCCGCGAGCGTCTTCGAGGAAGAGTCGCTCTACGTGCAGAGCCTGCGCTCGGCCGGGATCGTGTGGGAGAAGACGCCCGAAGCGACGGCGATGTCGTCGCTGAAAGTCTCCGACATCGTCCGAACCGACGTACGGCTGATCCCGCATACGGCGCCGTTTTCCCAGGTCGTGCGGACGTTCCTCGAAACGCGGAGCCTGTATCTCTACATCGGCGACGAGCAGGGGCGGCTCCTCGGCGTGATCGACCTGCACGACATCAAGAGCCGTTTCGCCGATCCGAACCTCTCCGACCTCGTCATCGCGGAAGACCTCGTGACCGAGATTCCCTTCGTGACCCCGCAGGAGCCGCTGACGAGCGTCAACGAAAAGCTGTGGTTTCGCGACCTCGGCCAGCTTCCGGTCGTCGACTCGGCGGAGAGCCGGCGGTTCGCGGGGATCGTCACCCGGCGGGATCTCCTCGGCGCGTTCGACCACGAGGTGCTCCAGCGCTCGCGGCTCCTCGCGCGCGTCCGGACGTTCGCCGCCGGCGAAGGGGAGTCCGAAGTGGATTACTTCGAGCTTCCGGAGAAGCATCGGCTGGCCGAGCTCCCGCTGCCGTCCGCGCTCGAAGGGCGAACGATCGGCGAGGCGGGACTGCGCAGTCGCTATGGCGTCTCGGTCCTGGCGGTGCGCCGCCGTTCACGCGAAGGGCTGGAGCGGAGGTTCGTCCCCGGCGCGGGGGATCGATTCGAATCGGGCGACGTGCTGATCGTTCTCGCAACGGAAGAGGCGATCGCGGGCCTGTCCGCCGCGGGCCGGGCTGCCGAGGTGCTATCCTGAGGGCCGCCGGTCCGACATGAGCAGCAAGGGTCGCGAGAGCGAGTTCGTAGCCCTCCGGGGTAAGTGGCTGAAGGAACGCACCCGGTTGTACGACCGGGACACGGGTCTGCCGACGCTCGCGACCCTGACCGAAGAGCTCGGCAAACAGATCCGGGAACACGGCTCTCTCGCCGTCCTGATCTTTCGCCCCGGTTCGGAAGGGCGCGTCGAGCAGGTCTGGGGATACGAGGCCTACGACGACCTCCTCCTCGACTTCGTCCGGCGCCTGAAGGCGTTCCAGGCCGATGGCATCGTGCCGGCTGGAACCTTCTGCCTCCCTTTCGTCCGCTCCGACGAGATCATTCTCATCATCAATCCCGAGGAACCGTTCTTGAACGACTCCGGCGCTCTCGAGCAGAAGGCGGCGGAGCTCGACCAGCTGATCCGGGGATATCTCGCCGAGCGCGCCGACCTCTCCGGCCGCTTCCGATCGTTCGTCGGCGCGGGCCGAGTCACGAACGATTCCAAATATCGCACCGAGCGTCTGATCTATCGCGGCGTGCAGGACGCCCGCGACCAGGTGACACGCAAGACGGTGCGGGCCGAGATCCGGGGAGGCGAGCTCCTCCAGGACGCGATCCAGCGTCGCGAGATCTATCCGGTCTTCCAGCCCGTCTTCGATCTCGCGACTGGAGACATGATCGGGATGGAAGCGCTCTCCCGCGGGCCGCGCGGCAGCGAGTTCGAGTCGGGCGAGACGCTCTTCTCTCTCGCGGAGCGGACCGAGCTCCTGCTCCCCCTCGAGCGGGTCTGCCGTCAACGGTCGCTCGAAGCCGTGGCCGGGACTAACGGCGAGCGCCAGATCTTCATGAACCTCTCGCCGGCGGCCGCTTCCGACCCGGAGTTCCTGGGGCCGCTCTTCCTCGATCAGGTCGGGTCGTTCGGCCTCTCGCCCGACCGGATCGTGCTCGAGATCACCGAGCGCACGTACGCGATCTACGAGAGCCTCTTCCGGGAGGTGCTCTCGAAGTTCCGCTCCCAGAACTTCCGGATCGCGGTCGACGACGTCGGCACCGGCTACAGCAGCCTCTCGTCGCTCGCGGAAATCGAGCCCGACTACCTGAAGTTCGACAACGTCTTCGTGCGGGGCATCGACCGCCGGCGCACGAAGCAGGACCTCCTCGAGGCGCTCCTCTCGTTCGCCCGCAAAATGCGGACGCGCGTCATCGCCGAGGGGATCGAGACGCGGGAAGAGCTGCGTGTCCTCCAGACGCTCGGCGTTCCGTACGGCCAGGGTTTCCTGCTCGCTCGCCCGATGCCTCTGGCGGATCTTCGGGACATCAAGAAGGTCAAGGTCTAGAGACCTTTCGGGGAGGTTAGCTCAGCGGTAGAGCGCCTGCTTTACACGCAGGTGGTCAGAGGTTCGATCCCTCTACCTCCCACCAGGAATATCGGGAGATCGAGTCCTCGCGTTATCCGGCGAGGGCCGCGACGCTCTCGCGGAACACCCGCGTGTGCTCGTCGATGTCCGCCTGGGTGACGTCGGGCGCGAGGAGCGCCATGTTGTGGAAAGGCGTCAGGAGGATCCCGCGGTTCAGTGCGGCCAGGTGCATGTAGTGCTCGAGCTCCGGATCCATCGAGGCGGCGGCCTCCGAGCCGTTGCGCGGCGGGTCCTTTCGGAAACCGTACTCCGCCCGGCAGCCGAGCCGCGTCACGTGCCAGGGAAGCTGGAACTCGTCGATGACTCGCTCGACTCCCTCGACGAAGCGCTGCGCCAGAGGGATCGCGCGTGCGAAGAAGGGCGCCGTGAGGACGGACTCGAGCGCCGCGCGCATCGCCGCGAGAGAGAGCGCGTTTCCGGCGAGCGTGCCGCCGATGCCGCCCGTGTCCGCCTCCGACACCTTCGTGGACCGCTCGATCGCGTCCGCGACTTCCGCCGTCATGCCGTACACGGCTGCCGGCACGCCGCCCGCGATCGGCTTGCCCAGGGTCAGGATGTCGGGGACCAGACCGTGCTCCGCCGTGTAGCCTCCGGGCCCCGCGGAGATCGTGTGGGTCTCGTCGAGGATAAGGAGCGTGCCGGCGCGCCGCGTGATCTGCCGGAGCGCGTCATGAAAGCCCGGGTCGGGCAGGACGATCCCGACGTTGGTCAGGGCGGGCTCCGCCAGAACGCAGGCGACGTCCCCGAGGGCGAGCGCCGTTTCGAGCGCGGAGGCGTCGTTGAACTCGACGACGCGCGTGGTCCGGGCAGGATCGACGGGCGGCCCGAGGTTGCCGGGGCGCGCCGTCACGGCGCCCCCGCGCAGCACCACGAAGGTTTCGTCGACGGTGCCGTGGTAGCAGCCGTTGAAGACGAGCACCCGCGGCCGCCCGGTCACGTGCCGGGCGAGGCGGATCGCGAAGCGGTTCGCGTCCGTCGCGGTCAGCGTCGTCTGCCAGTAGGGGAGGCCGAAGCGCCGCTGGAGCGCTTCCCCGACGAGGACCGCGTCCTCGGTCGGAAGCATGAAGGTGATGCCGCGCGGCGCCCGGTCCGCGATCGCCTGGAGGACCGGAGCGGGCGAGTGCCCGGTCATCGCTCCGGTGTCGCCGAGGCAGAGGTCGAGATATCGGTTTCCGTCCACGTCCGTGAAGCGGGCGCCCGCGGCGCTGTCGACGAAGATCGGGAACCCGCCCGCCCACCGCACCATCCAGTTCATGGGAACGCCGGCGAGGAGGCAACGTCGCGCGCGCTCGAACAGGTCTTTCGACCGGAGATGTCGCGCCGCGAATTGCGACTTCTCTCGAGCGAGGAGGTCTTGCAACCGGCCTCGATCGAAGCGCATGCGCCGGGCAGTATAGCGACGCCCCGCGCGGGAGTCGGCCATCGCCGGGGCGCTCGACTCCCCGCCGATCTTCCCTTATGATGCGCCGTTCGACCGCGGGGTCGTAGTTCAGTTGGTTAGAACGCCGGCCTGTCACGCCGGAGGTCGCGGGTTCGAGTCCCGTCGGCCCCGCCAGTCTCCTCGCGGTTTCCCGCCGAAGCGCTCGCGCGGCGGGCGCCGTCCCGGCCGGAATGATCCGTGCATTCCGCCTCGTTAGGCGGAAACAGGAGGAAGCCATGGGAAAGCCCCTTCTCATCGGTGTCTTCGGCGTCTGTCTCGCGGCGGCCGCGTCGGGCGCCGAGATCCACGGAACCTTGAGCCAGAACGGGAAGCCCGTTTCGAAGGACACGCCGCTTCGCCTGGAATGCGGACAGGTTTCCGCCACGGCGCAGACGGACGAGCACGGCTCCTACAGTCTCCGCGTCGCCACGACTGGAGAGTGCCGGCTGTCGCTCTCGTACGGCGGATCGAATCTCACTCTTCCCGTCACGGTCTACGACAAGCCGAGCAAGTATGACCTCGTCCTCGTCGAAGAGGGGGGCAAGGTGGTGCTTCGGAGGAAGTGATGGAAGACCGGGCGTCGCCGCCTTCTCCCCCGCGGGACGCCTGGGAGAAAGCGGACATCATCCTGAAGCCGGTCGGCGGATTGCTCACGGCCCTGGCCGTCGCAATCCTCGGCTTCTGGACCTCGAGCTATCTGCGCGAGCGCGAGGCGCGCGAATCCGCTCTTCGGGAGCGGATGCAGACGGCCGAGACCAACGCGCGTCTCTACTCCGAGCTGACTTCGAAGCGGGAGGAGGCGGAGAGCGCGCTGCGCAAGGACATGTTCACCTCGATCATCAACTCGTTTCTGGGGCGCGGGCCGCAGTCACTGGAGCAGAAGGTCCTGAACCTCGAGCTCCTCGTCTACAACTTCCACGAGTCGTTGAATCTGAAGCCGCTCTTCCTCCACCTCGAGAGGGAGACGCGGCAGAGCCCGGAAAGGGAGGCCTATCGCGCGCGCTTGAACCGGGTGGCCGAGGAAGTCACGAAGAAGCAGATGCTCGTCATCGGTGAAGGCGGCGTGACGTTCGACGCCACGGCGAATCTGAAATCGCTCTCCTTCGCCTCTCCCGAGGGGAGCGGCGAGGCGCCGTCACTCTCGCGCGATCTCGAGCTCGGCGGGATCCGCCGGAATTTTAAAGTCGAGGTCCTGGACTCCGATCCGGAGAGCGCGCAGGTGCAGCTCCGCGTGACCGTGCGAAACGGGGCCGGGCCCGTCGAGACGACGTCGGCGGAGTTCTGGCTCGGCTACTTCGATTTCCCGATGATCGACAACGTCCGGCTGCCGGACGACCAGCGTCTCGCCGTCGTCCTGAACAACTTTGACGCGCGGCATTCGAGCGCGGACCTGACCGTGGCCTATTTCCCGGGGAAGTACGCGGGGCTTCGCGAGAAGCCGTACTACGACGAAGTCCTGGCGAAGCTCCTCGCCGCGAACAGGGCCGCGACGGTGGCGGAGGCAGAATCGAAGGGCTCCGCGAAAAAATGACGCGGGAGTCGCGCAGCGGCGGGCCGCGGGCGCTCCCTCTCGATTCGATGCTGCCCCTCGACCCGCCCGGGCGGGCCGACGGCATGGGAAATTTCGGCTTCGACTAGGCTTCGGCGCGCCGCACGCGGGGCTTGCGTTGCGGCGTCCAGTGCTCGCAGACCTGCTGGCGTTCGCGCCCGTCGCATCGGGCGCAGTGCAGGATGTTGTCCGCGAAGGCCCGCCAACCATGGACGAGGACCCGCGTCGCGGCGTCCTCCAGGTCGAATCCGCGCACGAGAAGGCTCCGGTCGCAGTGCGCGCATTCCATCAGGAAAGGGCGTTTCCCCTTCGCGTGCGTGTGTGTCATTCGGCCCTCGGCATCACCTCCGCCTCCATGGTATCGGGGCGGGGCCGACCGACAATAGCACGCCGGTGGTAAGCCGAGCGGTCGGCCACGGAAGTCTTGAGGAACTTTCAATCCGCGGCGCGCCGGCTAGTTGGAGATGACGATCCGTCCCCCCATCTGATCGTGCTGGCTGCTCGAGCCGCAGGAGGAGTCGATGCAGGAGTACGTGTAGGTCCCGACCATGTCCGACGTGACGGTGACGGTTTTCGGCGCCAGGTGCTCGCCGGGAGCGAAGGCGCCGCCCGGCAGACCGAGTACCGAAACACCGCTGAAGGTGTGACTCGGCAGGGGAGGATCGAGCTCGGGGCTGCCGTTGAACACGTCGAAACGGTACGTGTGGCCCACGCGGAGTGTGACCTGGTTCTGCCCCGGCCAGCCCGGGTTCGAGACGATGTCCGGTCCGGCCAGGAAATCCCACTGGTAGGGGCGCGCCTGGAGGACGACGTTTTCCGTCGCGGAGATGGTCGGCGTCCGCGTGGCCGTCGCGCTCGGTGTCGGAGTCGAGGTCGCGGGCGTCCGCGGCGTCCCCGTCGGCGTCCGCGGGGTTGGAAGCTCGATGACCGGCGTTGCGGTGCGGGTCGGCGTCGGCGAGCCCGGAATGGCCGTGACCGTCGGCGTCGGAGTGCCCTCGGGGTCCCCGAATCCGCCCGTGTCGGCGCCGAGACACGCAGGGCTGCCCGTCACCGGGTTGTCGTAGGTCTTGACGGTCCCCCGGACGGTGTCCCGCACGGTCAGGACGTACTCGAGATCCGTCAGGCCTCCCCAGAAGAACCAGAAGTCTCCGTCGATCGGCCGCGCGTCGAGCATCTTGACGAACACCTCGGGCACGAGAGGCGCTCCGGCGGGCCTCGGCACGAGCGCCGGCACGGTGAAGTAGCCGAAGACATCGTTTTGCGGGCTCGCTTCCCCGACCCCCGTGTTCCCGGTTCGGGGATCCCGGGCCGTCAGCGTGATCTCGAAGGCGTGGCCCGATCCGGCGAGCAGGACGAGCGTGTCCGGCGCGGCGACGGAGAGAAGCGAGGTCGCCTCCGAGGATCCTCCGTCGTTCGTCGCCCGGAGCGTCACGGCGTATTCCCCTGGCTCGGAGTAGACGTGCGCCGGGCTCGTTTCGATCGAAGTCCCGCCGTCCCCGAACTTCCACAGCCAGTTCGCTGGCGCACCTTCCGACCGATTCCGAAACTGGACAGGCGATCGGGCCGAAGGGGTTCCCGGGCTCGCATCGAAGGAGGCGGTCGGCGCCGCCGGTCCGGCGTAGATCGCCGCGATCGCCAGAAGCGCCGCTCCCCGGACTCGACCCAAACCCGACACGTCTCTGCCCGCCCGTTGTCAGTACGACCGGGGCGTCGTCGTCCGGGCGCGGGACGCGCGGATCTGCTCCGCGCGGCGCCGCGACTCTCCGGCCCGCTTCACGTAGTCGGCCTGCTCGTCGCTGCGACCGTCCACGGCCGCCGCCTGGGCGAGGCTCGCGAAGAGATTCGCCCGCTCGCGCCAGAGGCTCTCCCGTCCCGGATCGAGTGCGAGCCCCTTCTCGGCCGCCGCGAGCCCTCGGTCCGCGCAGGCTCGGGCATCTCCGCTCGATCCGGAGAGGACCGGCTGCTCGGCGATCGCCTGGAGGCGCTCCTCCGCGCAGGCGCGCCCGCGCGAGGCGAGCGCCAGCAGAGCGTCCGCACGCCGCGCCGGGGAGAGCCGCTCGTCGCCGGCGAGGCGCTCGAGGATGGGAAGCGCGGTCGCGTCGTCGGCTTCGCGCGCCACGCCGATCAGGGCCTGGTAGGCCTCGATTCGATCGGGTTGCGCCTCGAGCACCTTCTCGTACTCCGCCAGGCACCGCTTCGCGAGCTCCGAGCGTTCCGGCTGCGACGAGGTCCCCCGCCACCGCGCCTGCAGCGCTCGCGCGAGCCAGAAGCGGGTCTCGCTCGATGTTCCGTCGAGAGCGAGCGAGCGCTCGAGATGCGTCTGCGCCCCTTCGAAGTCGCGCGCCTGGAAGAGACGCAGGCCCTCTTCGGCCTCGGCTCGCGCCGAGGCGGCGGGCGCTTCGACGGCCTGCCCGCGAAGCGAGGAGAGGGGGAGTGAGGCCGCCACGGCCGCCGCCGCCACGAGATGCCGAATCCCTTGGGAGCTCACCTCAGGCCAAGAAACCGAGGTTGGACGCCGAGAAATTGCCGAGATTCGGAAAGACGTAGGGGAGATCGGGCGCCGCGACGCCGAACCAGGTCGCGAGCGTCGCCGCGTACTGGTCGACCGCGACCGAAGGAATCCAGCGCCCGCGGTCGTCGGTGTCGTCGGGGGCGTTTAAGACCATCGTCGGGAAGACGTTGCCGCTCGGTCCGACGACGCCGTAGAAGTGCCCTCCCTGGACCGCGCCGCCGACGACGAACTGGTGGTTGCCCCATCCGTGATCCGTGCCGACGTCGCCGCCCGTGCCCGACGGCTGGAGCGTGCGTCCGAAGTCGGAGAGCGTGAACGCGGTCACCTGGTTCTGGAGCTGCAGCTCGACCGTGGCGTCGTAGAACGCCTTCATCGCCTCGGAGAGCTCCTGCAAGTTGTCCCCCTGGTTGTTGATCTGATCCTGGTGCGTGTCGTAGCCCCCCTGCTGGCAGAAGAAGATCTGCCGTTTCATGCCGAGGGCCTGGTGGATCGCGATGACCTTGGCGACCTGCAGGAGCTGATGGCCGAGCCCCGAGTCGGGAAAGACCGTCGTGATCACCGGGTCGGTCTGGAGGACGTCGCCGATGTCGACGGCCTGCTCCGTCGCGTCGCTTGCGGCCGCGACGAGAAGCGCCGACCGGTCGATCGTGCGCAGGAAGTCCATGGAGTTCTTCCGGGCCACGTCCGTCGTCGACGAAGTGAATCCGTTCAACACGAGGATCTTGTTGAGCTGAGTGGGAGCGGCCTGGATGCCGAGCGGACGGGAAACGATCCCCTGCGCGAACACGCTCGAGCCCGCGATGGACGTGACCGTCGGGAACCCCGAGCCGACGTTGAACGAGATCGTCTTGTCCGCGGTTCGTCCTCCCCATCCGGTCTGGCTCGGCTGGCCGGCGACCGAGGTCTGCCACTGGGCGACCTGGTCCGAGTGGGAGAAGAGCTGATACGGCTTGGGGTTCGAATTCGAGTAATAGGCGGTCCGGTTCGGCAGAGGCACGACGAGGGGGCCGACGTTGCACACGACGCCCAGCCGCTGCTGCGCCCAGAGCGTGTGCAGGACCTTCGTCGGATCGGGCTGCGCCGCCGTCGTTCCGAGGCCCGGGTGCAGCCCGAACGGATACGGAAACCCCGGCACGGTGATCGGGTGCAGCTGGCCCTGCGGAATCTGAAGCCCGGAGGACGTGGGGCGTGCCGAGTTGTAGGCGCCGTATCCCGCGCCGAGAGGCACCACCATGTTGTTGCCGTCGTTGCCGCCGTCCAAGAAGATGCAGACGAGCGCCTTGTAGGTCGGGTCGGCCGCGAGCGCGCGCGCGTCAAGCGCCTTCGCGGTCATCAGGCCGAAGTGCTTCAGGCTCGCGGACGCGGCCGCCGCGCCGAGGGCGGCGCAGGACGTGCGGCGGAGGAATTCCCGTCGGGTCTCTTCTCTCTTCGTCATCTCTGCACCTGATATTGCGAGGAGCTCGCAACGAGGTAAACGGCCTGACGGACGCGCGCCAGCGCGTTCGTGCCGGTGCAAGGAGCGGGGCAGCTGATCGCCGTCACCGACTGATAGATGCTGTCCCACATGTTGTTCGGACCCGAGGTCGCGTAGGTGGACATGGACCCGTGGAGCAGGAGCACGTTCAGCTGATCGATGAGCGGCCCCGGCGTTCCGGCGAGGGGGAGGAGCGGATTCAGGTCGATCGTCGTGCCGTAGGGGGAGTTGCCAGTCGCCGGGTTGCTGCTCTTGAACAACTTCGAGAACACCATCGTGTTGACGAAGTTGACGCGCCGGAGCGACGTCGTCGCCGAGAGAATCCCGAATTCGGGTCCGAGGATCGTCGTTCCGGGCACGACGTTCTCGGCCGGGAAGTACGAAAAGACGGTCGCCGGCCGGTACACGTCCTGGCCCATCCCGGTGCTTCCGTTCGAGTTCGAGTTCAGGTTCCCGTCGCTCTGCGGCAGCCCGTCTCCCTTGACGTCGAAGGCCCGGAGCAGGTTGGTGATGAAGAGCACCGGCTCCTTCAAGTGGCCGTATTCCGGGTCGGTCTTCAAATCGCCGCGCGCTTCCGGGTCGAGCAGGATCGCCCGGATGACCGCCTTCATGTCCCCGCGGACGCCGACTCCGTTGTCGTTGAACGCGGCCGCGACCCGGCCGACGTAGGTCGAACTCGGATTGCTCGTGACGAGCTGATGGATGAGCTGTTTGGCGACGTAGGGCCCGAGGTTCGGGTGGTTGAAGAGGATGTCGAGAGCCATGTTCAGGTCCTGGAGCCCGGTCTGTCCCGCCGGGATGACCTGGCCGTTGACGATCGTTTTCGAACCCGTGTCGTGACGAGTCGTGGAGAGGACCATCGGGGTGACGTAGTCGTCGATGTCGTTGTCCGGATCGGGCGGATAGACGAGATCCGGCGCGAACCTCCACCCGGTCAGCACCCGCGCGAGGTTCGTCACGACGCTCTGGTCGTAGGTCGGGTAGGGGACCCCGTCCACGTCGAGCTGTGGCGTCCCCTCGGAGTTCAAGACGTCGGTCCCGATCGTGAAGAGCTGCATGATCTCGCGTGCGTAGTTCTCGTTCGGATTGTTTTTGGTGTTCGTGTTCATGTTCAGGTACTGACCCATCGCCGGGTTCAAGGTGATCTCGTAGAGCAGCTGGCGATAGTTTCCGAACGCGTTTCGATCCAGGATCTGGAGGTAGGGCGTGTAGCGGCTCGGCATCGAGATGTCGCGGCCGGATACGACGAGCAGCTTGTGCAGGGCGAACGCGACGCGCTGGCGAAGCTGGTCGGAGCCGTAGAGAGCATTCGTGTAGAAGCGCCGCTGCAGCGGATACATCGTGTAGTTGTCTCGGAAACAAGTCGAGTCGCAGGTGGACGGCGAGTCGTTCGGCCAGAGGGGGAGCGAGGGGTATCCCGTCGAGGGCGTCGCGAACTGCTCGTTCAAGAAAGCGATGAAGCCGATCGACTGGACGTGCGCGATCAGAGCGTTCGTCGGTCCCCACGTGGATTGCTCGAGGAACCGGACGACGTCGGCCGTCGGGTTCGCGGCGATCGCCGGATTGACGTTGATCAGGATGTCGTCGCTGTCGGTCAGGATGGAGTCGCTCACCGACAGCCGCAGGACGTAGGTGCCGGCCAGGCTGAAGGAGGCGGTGGTGACGGCCGCGGACGCGTCCGCGAAGTTCACGGTTCCCGGTCCGCTGATCTCGGACCAGGCGTAGGTCAGCGTCCCCGACGGCTTGCCGTCGTCGTCCGCCGCGCCGTTCAAGCTGGCGGGATCGGGGAGGTTGATGTTCTGGTCCGGGCCGGCGTTCGCCGTCGGCGGCTGGTTGTTGGCGGGATCGTCGAAGTACCCGTTCACGTCCACGATCACCTGCGCGGTGCCCGAAGGCTGCTTGCACAACAGGACGATGTCGCCACCCGCGCCAGTCCCGACGATGGCATTGTTCGCCCTCGTCTGGCCTGCGCCGTAGTTGGCCGTGGACGTGTTCGGCAGCGCGATACCGCCCGGCGCAGCCACGACGTTGCCGGCAGCCGTGGCGGCGGTGACGGTCACGTTGATCGAGATCGCCCCGGCGGTCGGAGAGGTCCGACAACGGCCCGCGAAGACGAACGTGCGCGAGACGTTCGCCCCCATCGCCGGGCCGCCGTACGGACCGTTCGCGTTTCGTGTGTCGATCAGCCGGCACGGCGGCACGGTGTAGAAGCTCGCGCTCGAAGCGGCCTGCGCCGCCGACGGCCGGGAAGCCTCGGCCGGCCGGGCCGACCCGGCGGCCGCGACCGCGGAGAGGGCCGTCGCCACGAGCGTCCGAAGCGCCAGGACGTGGAGTCCCGTTCCGTTTTTCATGAGTCCCCTCTTCGAAGAGAGACCTCCGGGATCTGACGACCGGGCGGCGGATTGGTTGTCGAGTTCCTGATCAGTTTTCGGTGGGTCGAGGCGGTCCGCGGGCACGCCGACCGGCAGGGGAGTCGGTCTCCCGGACGCCGAGAGCGGAGGGAGTAGAGCCCGGCCACGGTGTCCCGGCTCTCCGCTTCCCCCGCCCCTCGAGGGCGGAAGTCTCATCTTTAGATTGCGACTGAGGGTAGAGGACGGCCTACACCTTGTCAACGCGATTCGCCGAAGCACTCATCCGGAGTCAACCGTTTGAAGAGGAGAGACTTCGGCGCTCATCCCGGCCGCGTGAATCGCCGGGCTGTCCGGAGGGTCAGGCTAGCGAATGGAGCCCGATGCGTGCCCCGGAGAAGCCGCCGGGAGGGCGAGCGGCCCCTCCAGAAACGTCTTCAGATGCGCCTGCCAGACCGCCGGGAGGGAGTGCGTTCCATGCCCGCGAGTCTCCTTCGACTCCGGGACGAGGATGAAGCGCGCTCCCGGGACCGATGCGACGGTCTTCTCGAAGATGCCGAGGTCGGGAGGATTGACGAGGTCGTCGGCGAAGTTGATCGCGAGGAGGGGCCGCGCGATCCGCCCGAGCCCGGGGACGGGATCGTACTCGCGCGAAGCGTCGAAGGCGTACAGCAGATCGTTCGCGTCGGCGCCTTCGAGACGCGAGCGAGTCTGCTCCGCGAGATACCGATCCGCCTCGTCGCGCGTGGGGGCCGCCTCCTGCCAGCGGAGGGGATTCTGGAGCATGAGCACCATCAATTGGATCGCCCGGGTCAGACCGGGCGGCTGCTTCTCGTAGTCGCCGCCTTTCCACTCGGGGTCCGTCCGAATCGCGTCGGCGATGATCCGGCGCCAGGCGCGGTTGCGTCCGGCGATCGGCGCGGGAAGCGCGGCGAGCGGCAGCCACCCGTCCGCGAAATCCGGATGCTCTTCCGCCCACATCCAGGCGTGCATCCCCCCCATCGACGTGCCCATCAGGAGACGCAGGTGATCGACGCCGAGGCCCTCGGTCAGGAGGCGGTACTGCGCGGCGATCATGTCGTCGTAGGTGTAGTGCGGGAAGCGGGCGCGCATGCCGTCGGAGGGCTTCGAAGAGCCGCCGTGCCCGATGCCGTCCGGCAGGATCACGTAGTAGCGGGTGACGTCGAGGAGCTGCCCCGGCCCGAACAGCACCCCGGCGAATCCGTCGGAAAGGAACTGCCGGCCCGTCCCGGACGTGCCGTGAAGGACCATCACCGCGTTGACGACGGAGCCGCGCGTGTCGCGACGCGGCGCGCCGAGCGTGCGGTAATGGATCCGGAGCTCCGGCAGCGTTTCTCCCGTGGAGAAGCGGAAGTCGCGGATCACGTAATTCCCTTCGGAAGCGGGCGGAACGGCCGCTCCGGCCGCAGCCGCCGTGAAAACGAAGGCGAAGGCGATTCCGAGCGTCCCTCTTCTCATGCGCTCCTCCCGGATCCGGACGAGATCTCGTTTACGCTGCGTCCCATCGCCGCGCGAGCCGCCGGGCCATCGCGAAGAGGAGGGCGGCCGCGGCGAGGAGCACCACCACCTGAGGCCAGAGGCGCCAGAGCGGCTCCTCGCGCCAGAACACTTTCAGGAACCCGTCGATCGCCCAGGCGTTCAAGGTCACGAGCCCGAGCTTCTGGATCGTCTCCGAGAGAAGATACCGCGGCACCATGCTGCCGCCGAGCGCCGACATCACGAGGATCAGGAGGTTCGACAGCGCCACGAGCTGCATCCGCGTCTTCGAGGCGGCGGCGAGGACGAGCCCGAAACAGGAGCTCGCGAGCGCCGTCACGACCGTCATCACGAGGAATCCGGGCAGGTGCTTCGTGAGCTCGACTCCGAAGAAGAGCTGTCCCCAGACGAACATGATCACGAGCTGCGCCACCGCGACGCCGGAGAGGTAGAGGAGCTTGCCCGCGAGCAGAGCGCCCATCGTCACGCGCGTTCCGAGAATCCGATCGAGCGTGCCGCTCTCGGCCTCCTCGATCAGCGCGCCTCCCGCTCCGGCGGAGGAGAAGAGGAGGAACATGACGCCGAGTCCCGCCGCGAGCAGGGCCGACGCCGGGTTCTTCTTGGCCTCTCCGAGCACGTCTTTCGTCTCCACCGCCACGAGGCCCGAGGCGTCGGCGGCGCCCGGCGCGGCGCCCGGGCTCCCGGCCCGCAGCCGGCCGAGCCGTTCTTCGAGCTTCGCCTTCTGCTCCGCGGTCAGGGGCGCTCCCCAGCGCTCCATCTGCGCGATCCCGCTCGACGCGACGGAATCCGGAAGCGACGTCATCGCGACCTTCTGGAGAAGACCCAGGACGAGCCGGGGCGCGATGGGATCCGCGCTGTCGGCGTAGAGCGTCAAATTCGGCGGATCGCCGGAACCGCCAAAGCGAATCGGTCTCTCGCCGAAACCGCGGCCGACGATGAGCGCCACGGAAAAGTCTCCCTCTCGAACCGCCTGCTGGGCGGAGGAGCGATCCCAGGCCGCCGCCTCGGAAGATCCGGCTCCGGGCCGCGAAGTCTGGACGCGGAGACTCGGCTCCCGGCCGAGCGCCTCGACGAATCTCCGCGAAGTCTCGCTACGATCCTCGTCCACGACGGCGATCGGAATCCGCCGCGTCGCGCCTCGGGGACCGCCGAAGAGAAGCGCGAATACCGAGAAGAACACGATCGGGACGACGAAGGCGAGCGTGAAGCCGGCGCGGTCGCGGCGAAGCCGGGCGAGGTGGGTCCGGGCGACGGCCAGGATCATTCGCGCAGCTCCCTCCCCGTCAGGTGGAGGAAGACCGATTCGAGACTGGCGGTCGCAAGCCGGAGATCGGCCACGGGAGTTTCTTCGCGGCGGAAGAGATCCAGGATCTCGGGCACGTCTTTCGCCGGCTCGTCCACCGGGACGACGGCCGCGCTCGCCTGCAGCGTGGCCCCCCTCTCGGC
>JBKPSZ010000270.1:0-11386 GCA_046735265.1 Acidobacteriota bacterium
CGCGCTCCAGGGGAGGGCATCGGCCCTCGCGCCCAGCCGCGACGCCGAGCGCTCGAGCGTCTTCTTCGCAGCCGCCACCGAACGGAGGCGGCGGCACTTCCGGCGACGGGCCCACGCACGCCAGCTCTGCAGGACGATCTCGTGCCGTCCCTTCTCCGTATGGACTTGTCGAGCCACGACGAGCAGGCGCGATTCGAGCTCCCGGACGACCGCCCCGGTCGCCCGGACCGGCCTCCCCTGGTCGACCGCGCGGAGGACACGGAGGGCGGCCGGAGGCAGACGATCGAGCTGCCACGCCTCCCGCGCCGCTCCGACCGTCGAGAGCGCCGGCCAGAGGCGCCGATGAACGAGGGTGGACTTTCCGTGGAGGAGCTTCGTCGAGAGAACGTCCGGTCGATCCTCCAGCTCCGAGAGAACCGCGAAGATCGCGCGGCCCTTCGGATGGCCCCACCACGACGTCGAGAGCGCCTCGCCGGTGATCAGGCCGACGACGCTCGGCAGAGTCTTGTCCTGCTGGAGGAGGAGTCCCTTCGCACGGAGCGCCGAGAAGACCCGGTCCGCCGGCGATTTCACGGCGAGATCGACACTTTCTGCATTCAGCTCTTCAACTCGACGAGGATCATGTGGATCGTCGTCTTCCCGATGTTCTCGGCCCAGTGCGTGAGCGGGTCGCGGTAGAGGACGGCGCCCGTCTCCAGATCGGTTTCACTCGTTTTGCCGTCGGCGCCGTGAGTTCGAACGCGCCCTCCGGCGATGACGTAGATGACGTAAGCCGGGTGCGAGTGGATGTTCTCCTTGTCGCCCGGCTCGAGCCGGGCTTCGAGCACCCGGACGCGGCTGTTCTCCTGGCGGACGCGGATGGTCTTCGCATTCACGACGGCGGGGTCCTGGGCGAGCGCGACCGCGGTGCCGGCGAGCCAGAGCCCGGCCGCCGCGACCCACAACGACAGCGACTCGATCCGTTTCATCGTTCCTCCTTCGCAGCGGCTTTCGTCCGCGTCAGATCCCGGTAGAAGAGGACGGCGTCGTGCGGAGTCCCGTCCGAGTCGAGGGCATATCCCGGAATCGTCCCCGCGAAGGTCCAGCCGAGGCGACGATACAGCCGCTCGGCCGCCCCTCCGCGCCTCGCGTCGAGCGTCAGAAGACGGAAGCCCGCCTGCCGCGCCCGTTCCTCCATCGCTTGCATGAGCCGCGCACCGAGGCCCGCCCGCCGGTTCCGCCGGTGCACCAGCAGCTTCGCGATCTCCGCCCGGTGGGGCTGGTTCGGGGCCCAGGCGGGATGGAGCTGAACCGTGCCGACGATCTCCCCATCCGCGCGGGCGACAAGGAAGATGGCGCGCGGGTCCGCGGCGGCGAGCGTTTTCCGCCACCAGTCTTCGGCCTGGTCGGCCGGGAACGGCGCGAGAAAGCTCACGGCGGCGCCCGACTCGACCGCGTCGGACAGAAGCGCGGCGAGCGCGCGCCGATCCGCCTCGCTCGCGGGCAGAGCCAGCCGCTCGATCACGGGCGCGCCCGACGAGACCGATGCGCACGCCGGTCGGCGTCCTCCGGTCGCACGCCGGCTCACAGATCCTTCCGGTAACACCGAAGGAGCCCCACGTCGGCGAACCCGGCCGCGAGGTGAGCGGCCCGGCTCCGGACGTCGTCCGGTTGCGAATCCGACGCGAGCTCGGTACATCCCTGGGCGCGCGCCCATCTCTCCGCCGCCTCGACGAGAGCCCGTCCCACTCCGCGGCGCCGGGCTTCCGCCGCGACGAACCACCCTTCGAGATATCCGACGCGATCGGTTCGGCAACCCTCCGCATGAGGCCGAATCGAGAGCTCGGCAAACCCGAGAGGCTGCCCGCCCGAATCCTCCGCGATCAGGACGGCGAGGGGCTCGCGGCGACGCCCGGCGAAGAACGCCTCGATCTCCTCCTCGTGCTCGCCGGCGGATCCCTCGGGCCAGAGCGCCCGCCGCATCGCGAGCCAGCCCGAGGCATCCGACCGAACGACCGGGCGCACGAGAACCTCCATCGCGCGCTGCTTCAGGAGCGAGACGAAAGAGAAGGCTCCTGGTAGAGCCCGAGCACGTTCCCGTCGGGATCGGCAAATCGCGCCGTCACCTCCGGCGCATCGGCGCCGATCGGCGCAACGACGCGCCCGCCGTTGCCCACGATCCTCTCGAGGGTTCCGCGCACGCTGTCGACCATGACGTAGAGCAGAAGGCCGGGATTGCCGGAGGGAGGCCGGCCCGTCACCCAGGCGCCGCTCACCTCGCCCGCACCGTCGTCGAACGCCGTCGCTCCATCCCCCCGCTGCCGCATGCTCCAGCCGAAGGCCGCACGGTAGAAGGCGGCTGATCGGGCGACGTCCTCCGTCGGGATCTCGAGATAACAGATCTTGCCGTTCGTGAGCGTGGGAGGCATTTCCAACCTCCTTTTGGCGGCGCCGAATCAGCCCGCCGGGGCGTCGATCAGCTCGCGCGCCCGCTGCCGGACGTCGTCCGGGAAGGCGCGCGCCTTCCTCTTTGTCGTGTCGAGATGCACGGCGACGAGGGTCGTCTTCGCGGCCGTCTCTCCGGTCTCGTCGTTCTTCATCTCGTGGGCGAAGCGGATCACCTTGTCCTTGACCTCGAGGACTGCGGACCTGACCGTCACGACGTCGCCGGCGTAGAGCTCTCGCTTGTACTCGATGTGCTGCTCCACACCCGCCATCCCGATGCCGCCCGTCCGGAGCCGGGAGGGTGCGAGCCCGATCGCCGCGAAGAGCTGCCACGTCGCTTCGTCGAACTTGGCGACGTACGACGCCACGTTCATGTGCCCCATGTGGTCGCACTGCGAGGGATAGACCGCCCCACGGTAGGTGATCAACGACCGGCTCAACGACGCCTCAATCCGCCGCCGGCGAGAGGAGGCCCTCGCGCCGCGCGGACTCTTCCCGCGTGGCGGTCTCCGCCCCCGCCCGGCCGTGCGCGGGCAGCTCGCCGCGCCGGCGCCAGAACAGGAACGCGAGAATCACCGCCGCGATCGGGAGGCCGATGCCGAACTCGCCGATGACGTACTTCGTGCGGCCGGTATCCGTCGTCAGCGGGTCGAAGATGCTCTGGATCCAGAGATTGTGGCTCGCGTGAAGGAGCATCCCTGTCCACGTGCTCCCACTCTTCAGACGCATCCACGCGAAGACGAAGCTGATGCCGACGACCATAACCGTGAAACACGACAGCGCGTACCAGGCCGGCGTCCCGGCGTTGTAGTCCGCGAAAAGCAGAATCGGATAGTGCCAGAAGGACCAGACGAGGCCGCTGATCATCGCCACACGCGTGAAGCTCGTCGCTTTCGCCAGCTCCGGAACGAGGAAACCGCGCCACCCGAGCTCCTCGCCGAGCGCCGACGCGCAGCTGCCCGGCAGACCGATCGTGCCGACGAAGGCGACGTATAGGGTCAGGCGGAGACCGGCGGGCAGCGCGCCCCAGCCGAAGGCCGCGCTCTGGGTGTCGAGAAACTCGCGGTTGAAGAAGCCGCCGAGGCCGGTCGCCCAGACGACGAGATACACGGCCGTCGCATAGGCGATCGGGATCAGGTAGCTCCAGAGTTGGTAGCGGGTCTTCCCCCACGTCCATCCGTGGTTGCGGAGAGACCGCTCGTACCGATAGCGCGCGATCAAGCCCGCCACGCCCGGACTCCACATGAGCCCCATCACGAAGAGTCCCCGGCCCGCCCCCAGCCGGCCCGCGTGAATGATGAGGTAGTAGAAGACGCCGGAGAGCGCCCAGGTCACCAGGAGGTAGAAGCCGACCCGCTTCCAGGCCTCGCGCTTTTCGGTCATGACCCCCCTCCGCGACTCTCTTTCACGGTTTCTTCCAGCCTCTCACGAGGTCGGCCGCGGGCGACGTAGATACGCGCGCGCGATCGAGACCGGATGAGTCAACGCGGTAGCGACGCGCCCAAACCCCCGCGAGGGCTCGTGGAAGAGCCCGAGCTGAGCGAGCACCGCGCCGCGGTCGTAGTAGATGCGCTCGCCGGCGAGCCGGTCATCGGCGTCGAAGACGAAGACGCCGCACAGCGGGAACTCGACCCGACGGCCCGTCGCCGGCAGCCCCCGCCAGGGTCCGAGATGCCGCCCCCGGATGACGACCTCGAGCACCACGGTTTCGGCGGCGACGTGGCGGCGCTCGACGTCGATCGTGAGATCGGGCAGGGCGCCCAGGAGCTCCGCGTAGTAGGAGCGAACGCCGTCGCGCCCGGCCCGATGGTCCGCCCACGGCTCGTCGTCGTACCGGGCTTCCGACCCGAACGTGGCCATCACCCCGTCCAAGTCGTGCCGGTTCTCGCAACGGATGTGCTCCTCGACGACCGCCATGCGCGCCCGGGCGCGCTCCGCTTCGACTCGCGCCATGCCCGCACCCCCCGGCAGCCTCGAGCCTATCCCGGGGGGCCCGCCGGCGCGGTCGGTGAGCGGGCGTCGCGCCGGCGCTCGGCCTAGGCCACGCGGCGTGCTCGACGCCCGGCCCACCAGGCGCTCCACGACGGACCGCCCACGAAGAGGAGGGCCATGATGAGGAGGGCCTGGATGCCGCCGATCGTCAGATGCTCGCCGAACTGGATCTCGCCCCCGCCCTCTCGCGCCAGGCTCACGAGCTGGTTCAGCGCGAAGAGCGCATCCCCGACGGCGACGATCCAGAGGACGCGGCCGCGTGCGCCGCTCGCGAGAAGCAGGGCGGAAGAGAGGGCCCACAGGAGCAGCAGCGCTGTCGGCAGCGTCGCATTCCGCCCTTCGAAACGCAGGACCCCGAGCCCGAATCCGGGATAGGCGGGATCGAGAAAGGAACGGAACGGGGCGACGGAGAACGCGGCCGCGAGCAGCATGTGCATCACGCCGAGGGCGACGGCGCCGGCGCCCGCACGGCGGCGGATCGCAAGGAAGACGAAGACCGTCCAGTAGATGAGATTCGTGACCAGAGCGATCGCGACCCAGGTCGTCATGAACTCTCTCCTTCCCGGCCGCAGCCGGGCGCGGAATCGCACCCCGACGAAGCCGGCCGGCGCCTGCTGTGAGAGCGAAACGAGGGCACGAGACGAATGTTCTCGCCGCGCCTGACGGAACTCGCCTCGGGTCCCTTCACACGGTCCTCGCATCGAGGATCGAGATGTCCGCTCCCGTGTCGATTTCCCTCTCGATCGAGAAACCGGCGCGTTCGAGCAGCGCTTCGTACTCGCGGCGCGTTCGTTGCCGTCCGCCGAGCAGGGTCAGCATGTGAATGTCGAGCATCTTGGACCAGTGAGGACCCGCGGTCGCGGGGACGATCTGCTCGATCAGCAGGAGCCTTGCGTGCGGCGGAGCGGCCCGGCGGATCGCGCGAAGAATGGCGACGGATTCCTCGTCGCCCCAGTCGTGGATGACTTCCATCACGAGATACGCGTCGCAGGTCGGAAGGTCGTCCTTGAAGAAGTCTCCGCCCTGCACGGTCAGGCGATCCGATGCCATCGCGGCGGCTTCGGCGGCGACCTGCGGCAGATCGAAGAGCACGCCGGTCGCGGCCGGGGCGGCGGCAAGAACCGCCCGCAGCAGGTGCCCGCGCCCGCCGCCGATGTCCCCGATTCGCCGGAAACGAGAGAAGTCGTACGCTCCGACGATCGCGGCCACCTGGCCGTGCGCCTTCCCTTCCATCGCCGCATTGAAGATCGCCTGTTCGTCCGGATGTCCCGCGAAATAGGCCCAGAACCCTCCGGGAACGACGTTTTCCGACGCCGGAAGACCCGTTCGGACCGAGTGATCGAGCCCTCCGAAGATCGTCCAGTTCAGCGGAAGCCCGAACATCCGCGCCAGGGCGCGCATGGATCGAGAGTGGTCGCTCCGCAGCAGCAGCGACGCCGGCGAGTGGGAAAAGCGCTCGCCTTCGGCGGCCTCGAAGACGCCGTGCGCGGCGAGCAGCCGAAGCACGCGGCCGAGCGCGTCGGGATGGGCGCCGACGGCGCGCGCGAGCTCCTCCGCCGTCCGCGGCGAGTCGTCGAGGGCGTCGGCGACGCCGAGGTCGGCGACGACGTGCAGGCAGCGCGGCAGGCAGTAGCCGCCCGAGATTCGCAGAAGGGTCTGCGCGGGGTTCGCGTCGGGTTCCATCATCGACTTTCCCTCCCGAGTCGGAGCGGCATCAGGCCCGCTTTCGAAGAATGACGTGCGCCGCGGCTCGAGCGCCCGGGAGGTGCTCGGCGCACTCGTAGCCGAGCGCGCGGGCATCGATGCCCGAGAGCAAGTGCTCGCCGGCGCCGAGCAGAACCGGAGCGACGACGAGGTGCAGCTCGTCGATCAAGCCGGCGCGCAGGTATTGCCGAATGGTCGAGACGCCTCCGCCGACGCGAACGTCTTGTCCTTTCGCCGCATCCCGGGCCTGCTCGAGCGCCGCGTGAATCCCGCCGGTCACGAATCGGAACTCCGTGCCGCCCTTCATCGCGAGCGGCGCCCGCGGATGATGCGTCAGCACGAAGACCGGCGTGTGATACGGCGGCTCGTCTCCCCACCACCCCTTCCAGCTCTCGTCCGGCCACGGGCCCCGGACCGGGCCGAACATGTTCCGGCCGAGGATCCAGGCGCCGATTCCGGCGAAGCCCTGCGCGGCGAAGTCGTCGTCGGCGCCCGTTTCGCCTCCGTCGCTTCCGTGCATCCGCTGCCAGGTCCGGGTGCGGAAGAGCCAGTCGAACAACTCCGGGCCGCCGACTCCGAGCGGATTGTCGAGATCCTGGTTCGGCCCGGCGCCGTATCCGTCGATCGAAATTGCGAAGCTGCGGACGAGGAGTTTCGGCAAGGCCCCCCCGATCAGCGCGGCGCAGGCGCCGGAACTCCCTTGACGAGAAGCCACACCCCGAGCGGGATTTCGAACGCGGCCATCGGCAGCCACAGAATCTGCGCGACTGTGTCGCCCAGAACGCCGACGAGACGCAGCGGAAGACCCACGACCAGGAGAAGGGACGCGACGACGCCCAGCCAGGCGAGCGGAACGGGGATCAGACGCCCGCGCAGGAGGAGCCAGGAGAAGATCGTGCTGCCCACGGCGAAGAGCGTCGCGGTCAGGATCGTGTTCCACCCCCCGGCCTTGAGCAAGAAGAGGCCGAGCGCGCCCGCCGCCGCTCGATCCGGAGCATCCGTCCCGGCTCCGGCGGTCGAGAGCCACAGCAGGCCGAGCGTCGTCATGGCAGCGAACAGGATCAGGAGGGCCTCGCCGACGCGGCAGCACAGCGCGAGAACTGCCAAGTCGCGATCCACGTCCCGCGTGATCGCGTACAACGCGACGGCGAGAACCAGGGCCGTCAAGCAGATGACGAGCGAGAGGACGATCGAGACCCGAACCCGCGTGGCGTGCTCGGCGATCCGCGCAAACCGCGCGGCGATTTCGTCCGCGGAAGTCGCGCCTTGGAGAACGAGCTGGGTGATTCCGGCCACGATGTAGAAGAGGAAAGCGAAGCCGGCGAGTCTCGCATTCGTCCTTCGAGTCATGCGCGCTCCGGCGATGGGCTCACGCGACGACTCGGGCGGGATGGCTCCGGACGAAGCTCAGGGCTCGCTCCTTCGCGCGCGCGCCATGAAAACGAAAGCGAGCACGAGGAACGCCAGGCCGATGGCGAGGAACGCGCGGCGCCCGGTGAGCCCGAGCGCGAGAAACGCCAGCGCGATCGCAAGGAAGGGGATGCCGACGCCGCGGCGAATCGCCATGGCCTCACCTCCCGCGATGCGTCGGATCACTCGCTCCCATACGGCTCGCGGCTCCGCGGCGCGTCGGGCGCCTGCTCGTCCAGGGACATCCGATACTTCACGCATCCTTGCATGAATTGGGGCCATTCGGGTACGAGGGGGACCGGGTCCGTCTTCTCCGGCAGGAGACCCCACAGGGCGGGGTGGTGCCAGCAAAGCTCGTGCAACGTGCTGTCGCGGTGCTCGCGGATCCCGCGGCGGAGCTTCCGGACCTCGGAGACCAGCTCCTCCCTCGACATCGGCTCGAGATCCTCGTCCATGATTCGCCTCACTTCGACAGTTTCCGGCGTTCGAGGTGCGGAATCCTGCGCCCGCTCGCCGAGAGCGCGACGAGCTCCCTCAACCTCTTCCTCCGGGTCTCGTCCCTCTTCGCGCTCACCACCCACCAGGACGCCGTTCTCCTGTAGCCGGGCGGCTGGGCCTGGTAATAGGCCCACGCCTTCCGGTTCTTCCGGAAGAGGCCCCGATACGGCTCCGGGACCTCCGCCGGCCGCTGCTCGTAGGAGTAGACGCCGACCCGGTTCTCGCGCCTCGCGGAGAAAGCCTCGAGGCCGGCGGGACGCATGCGTTTCTCGCGGGAGAGCGCCCGGACCCGGCGGACGTTGATCGCGCTCCAGATGCTGCCCGGCCTCCGCGGCGAGAACCGGATGACGTACCGTCTTTCATCCACGTTCTTGCGGATTCCGTCGATCCAGCCGACACAGAGAGCCTCGTCCACGGACTCCGGCCAGGTCACACTCCTACGTCCCGTCGACTTCTTGAAGTAGCCGACCCACAGCTCAAGGGCGGAAGCGTGATTCGCGTCGAACCACTTCTTCAATTCCGCAGGAGCGCGGAAGAAGACCGGCTTCATGCGCCTCGACTCACCGGTGCGCGCCAGGCGTTATTTCTTAGGGCTCGCCGGCGGCAGCGACGTTCTCGAGTACATCCCCAGCGGATGGCCCGAAGGATCCGTGAGAAGGGCGATGGCGCCCGTGCCGCCCGGCAGGTCGAACGGGAAGCCCGGCACGATCGTCGCGCCCAGATCCTTCGCCTTCTTGCAAGCGGCCGGTAGGTCGTTCACCTGAACGTACACCACGCCGTTGAACGGGCTGACCGCCCCCTCCGCGACTCTCAGAGTTCCGATCGACGTTCCCTTCGAGACGATCTCGGCCGTCTGGTCGCCGCCGCCCTGAACGGGAGCGAACTGCCAGTCGAAGAGCTGGCCGTAGAAGTCTTTGGACTGCGCGAGATTCTTCGTCGTGATGTCGAACCAGGCAATCCGGCCGGGACCGACGTCGGCCGGAGGTTTGGGCGGCGCGGCCGGGAGTTCCGCCGCCGCCAGAATGCCTGTCAGCACCAGGATCGGAATCCCGTTTCGCATGACTTTTCTCCTAAGCCCTCGCTTCTTCTCGGGGCACCCGTCGGAGGTTTCTTCGCGATCGTACCCCGGGGAGCTCCATCGTTTCATCGCCGCGGTCGCCGCAGGAGGCGCCACGCCCAGACGCTCAGAACCGCTGCAGCGAGAGTCAGGAGGAGGTACCAGGGCTCTCTCGCGAACCGCGGTTCTTCGACCATCCGCCACAGATGCGCGAGCGTGACGAGCCCGAAAATCGCACCCGTCGTCAGCAGGTACGCTTTCAGGAGTCGTCTCTCGTGGATTGCCGGTTCGCATGAAAGCGGAGCGATCCCACCGTCGTCACCTCGCGCGCGGGGCCAGGCCGCGGGCCAGGACGAGAAACACGCCGGCAAAGACGAAGTCGTAGGCCGCGCAGAACGGCGGGTACCAGGCCGGAAGCTTCGTCGTGATCCCGCGCGGCCGATGGGCGAGATCCCAGGCTCCGTGCAGGATCAGTCCGACGGCGAGAAAGATGGGCGCCATCCAGAGACCGAGAAAGGCCAGAACGAGAAACCCGGTTCCGACCGAGAGCTCCAGGATCACGACCGGGAGTCGGCCGTCCGAGAATGCGAAGCCGACGTAGATCGCGCCGATGACGGCCAGGGTGACCGTGTGGAAGGCCAGGGGATCGGGAATGAACGGGGACCATCCGACCAGGGCGGTCAGGGCACCACTCGCCACGCCTGCAACCAGCGCTCGAACCCGCACTCACGACCTCCTTTTCTGGCGGCCCGACGAGGCCGCTCTTACGACGAGGCAGGAACCAGAGAGGGGTCAGACGGCGGCACGCCCTGGCCCGTTGTGGCCGCGCTCGGCTCCGAGGCGTCTAGCGGGGAGGGGGTGAAGCGTCGTTCCAGATGTCGATCGCGCACTTCCACGTTCCCTCCTTCTGCTTCCGCCAAACGGTCACGGCTTTTCCGACTGCCGCACCCTGTTTGCCGTCCGGACCGAGGAAGGTGACCCGATTGGTGCCCGTCGCGTAGGCGAGGTCGCCGCTTCGCGACACGACGACGTTCTCCGTCTTCCAGGAGATGCTGAACCCGGGACTCTCGAAGCTCTTCACGACGAACTCCCGAATCGCGGGCTTCCCCGCCACCGGGGGACCGCCCGGCGGATAGACGACCGCGTCATCGGCCCAGTACGAGAGGACGCGGTCGACGTCGCGCGCTTGCGCTGCCTCGGACCATGCCCGGTCGGCCTCGAGGATCTGAGAGCGGGCCTCGGACTCGGAGCTCCTCGAAACGCAACCGATGCAGACGAGAACTCCGAGGCCCGCTCGAACGAAGAACTTGCGCCTCGTGTCGTGAGAACGGATGCCGAATGACATCTCTCGCGCTCCTGGCCGCCGGCCTCAAACGCCGAATTGACGCAGATGGTGATCCAGGTGCTTGTATTCGAGCACACCCCAACTCCGTCCCGAAATCCGACCGAATGCGAGACTCGCCGGCCAGGGCCCCGCCGGTCCCTTGGAGGAAGATCGCTCGACGAGTTCCCGCAGACGACCGACATCCGTCTCCCACGTCGCCGGGCGCGTCGCGAGAAACTCCGGCGGACTTTTGCCTTTCCCCTTCGGCCAGGGCAGGACGTGGATGACGACCCAATTCATCGGGAACCACGCGAACTGGCCGGACGGCGGGCCCGAGTCGAGCTCCCCCATCCCCTGCCGAAGGGCCGAGGTCAGGTGGCACACCATCTCCGGAGCCGTGAATCGGCCCCAGACCGGCTTGCGGTCGGGCGTCAGCCGGGCGATCCGATCCAGGATGGAAGCGCGGACCCGAGGGTCGAAGAGCGTGGGCATCGCCGTCTCCGCGGTTACGAGCCTTCGGAGTAGTAGATCAGCAAATCGAAGTCGCCGGGGACGTGTCCGAGGGACCGCAGGAGCAGCGCCAACTGGCCGCGATGATGCACGCCGTGGCTCGCGGCGTGATGCAGGAGCTGGCCGATGGGCATCACGCGCTTCGGCCCGCTGCCCAGGGAGAACTCGACGCGTCTCGAGAGATCCTCGTCCGTCAGAGAGTCCAGGAAATCGCGGATGGAGCGCTCGACTTTCTTCCAGATGCGCTCGATCGACTCGAGCGTCGGGAAGTCCGGCGGCTGGAGCGGAGCCCCGCGCGCAGCGCCGCCGCAGCGGTCGAGCCAGCCCCATTCCGCGCTCATCGCGTGAACGAGCGTGTTTCGAATCGAGCCGTGGCCGCCCGCCACATCGCGCGTGAACTGCTCGCGCGTCAGCCGCGCGACGACGGGAAAGAGCCTCCCATTCGCCCACCAGCCGTATTCGAAGAG
>JBKPSZ010000271.1:0-7967 GCA_046735265.1 Acidobacteriota bacterium
GGCCCAGCGGGCCGCGTCGCGGCGGGCGCCGCCGTCGCTCTCGCCGGGGCCCTGGCCGGAGTCGGCGTCGCCGCGGCTTCGTCGGGGGGACCCGGGGTCGGCGTCACCAGCCGCGCGACGATTTTCTGAGTGGGATGGCAGGTGGACGCGGCGAGGACGAGGCCGGACAGAGCAAGGGCGTACGCAAGCGTCCGTCTCATGTCAGCCGCGCAGCATATCGCGTCCCTTCGACGCGGCCGCGGCTATTCCCGGAAGTACCCGTGGAGGTTGCGAAGGGCCTGGCGGTCGATCTTCCGGCGGCGAACCGATTCCTTGAGAAGCGAGAGCGCGGCGAATCCTTCCGGGACCATCCTCTCTTCGTCGATGATCGGAAGGGCCGCCCGAACCTCCCATTCGGCCTGGGCCTCCTGCCCCGCCTGAAGGAGAGAATCGGCGAGGACCAGATGGATCGCGGCGCTGTCGCCGCGCAGACCCACGCTTTCGGCTTCGCGAACCGCTTCGCGGTAGGCCTCGATCGCTTCGCGGATCTTCCCCTGCTCGCGGAGGATGTCTCCGACGCACCAGCGAAGCTTGACGAGACCGACCTGGCTATCCGCCTTCTTCAGGAGGTCGAGCGCCTGCCCGGCGAAACGGAGCGCGCCTTCGGCGTCTCCCTGGAGGCGGCGGACCTGAGCCAGGTTGTTGGCGACCGGCGCGAGCAGCTTCGATTCGCTCCCGAGCGCCTGCTCGTAGATCTCCTCGAAAACCCCCGCGGCCCGCTCGAGATACCCGGTCTCCCGGCATGCGATCCCTTCGAGGAAACGACACTTCAGGCTCTCCTGGAAGAGACCGAGCTCCCGGCAGCTGTTCGCCCACGCGGGCGCGAGCTCCAGGACGTCCTCGAAACGCCTCTCTTCCATCGCGAGGGCGAGGCGTTGATAGGCGAGGCGCGCGAAGTGCGCGCTCGCGTTGGCGGCGCGCACGAAGTTCGATTCCGCGCGGTCCAGCCAGCGCCGCGCTTCCTCGCGGCGGAAGAGGATGCGGTAGGCGCCGCCGGTCAGGAGCGCGAATTCGCCGAGGAAGTACTCGCGCTCGTCGAATTCGCCGATCTTGCGGAGCGGTGCTTCCAGGAAGCGGTAGAAGAATTCCCCCTCTTCCGCGACCGACGCGGGAAGCGACTCGATTCGCTGGGTCAGGAGCTCGCAGACTCCCAGGAGGACTTCCGGGTGCTCGAGGCGCAGCTCCCGCGAGCGCCCCGGCCGGTCGGCGATCGGTGTCGCGAGAACGCGCTCCGCCGCGCGGCGGCCCGCTGCCGCGGAGAGGCTCTCGACAGCCGCGGGAAAGCGGAGGACGTCGCCGCTCACGACTCGTCCTTTCCGGAATCGCCGGCGTGCGGCTTCTCGAGGACTTTTTCGATTTCGATGGCGATGATCTCGGGCCCGAGCGTCAGCGATCTCTTCAGACGCTCGTCGGTCGAAAGGAGATCTTCCAGTCGCGAAACGGAATAGACGTGTCCCGCGCGACAGGCCATTAAGAGGAGCTCGGACCGCAGCGCTTCCGGCTCGCGGCTCCCGGGCCTTCGGCAGAATCGTTGAAACCAGTCGTAGAGGCGCTGTTCGACTTCGCTCGCCTCCCTCGGCGGAAGGCGGTAGTTCGATAGGAGGGCCTTCTCGATCAGCGGGAGGAGTTGCCCGAAGACCGTCGCGGCTTCGCTGTTGTTTCCGGTGGATCCGAATGGCATGGCGCGGATCACCCGGCTCCTTCCCGTTGAGGACGAATCGTCGCTCGACGGGCGCACAAGGCGCCCGGATGCGTCGTCATCTCGACTCGGCGCGACAACGGAGCGTTCTTCAGAACGGGATGTGGCTCTGGACCTTGATCGGATACGGCTTTTCGGCGGGCTTGGGGGCCGGCTTCGGCTCGGGTTGACGCTCACGGGCAGGCACGCTTTGAGGAGTAACGGAAACCATGGCTCGATCTCCTTTCGCCCAAAAAGAAAAACCCCAGCTACCCCGGGGATACGACAAAGAACGGGACCCACCCGACAGAAACTGTCGAAATCATACGCCTTCCTTGACGCTGTCAAGCACGATTTCGCAGGCAGTGGGAGCGTCGGCGCCGCCTGGCCTCAAGTCCTGACTTCAGAGTAATTTAGGAGCTCTACTGGCTCAGAGAACGCGCTCGTAGCGTGTCGCGTCCTGCTTCCAGACGACGACGCCGCAGAAGCGTTCTCCTTCGGGGCAGACGGGTCGCACGGTCGCGAGGTGACGAAGAGTGCACGGCGGCAGGAGCCAGGGTCCGATGCGCGGATTGACTTCGCGAATCTGGAGCGTCTCGTCGAGCGAGGCGCGCCAGATCTCCTCCTGCGCGTTGTAACAGAGGCGCATCGCGAACTTGTGGTGGAGGTTCAGGAGATCGGCGGACTCGGTGAAGCGGATCGCCACCGCGTTGGGAAGCAGATACGCCGCGTGCTCTTCGGCCACTCCGCGAGAGCGAAGCGTCCCGATCGCCTGCCACGTCTGTTCCATCGTGTCGCGATAGAGCGCTTCGGCTTCCGGCACTTCCGCGACGAGCATGGGAACGACGTAGTCGGGCTCCTCGGAGAGATAGGCCGGCAGCGCGGGGCGAGAGCCGGGCGTCATCCGATGCCGCTGATCCTGGCTGTCGGCGGTGTGCGACAGCTTCTTTCGGAACGTGTAGCACGGGTGATACATCGCCCGCGTCATCTTCCCGTGCGTCGTCAGCGTGAGCGTTTCGCCGAGCAGGCGATTTCGTGAAGGGTCGAGCACCATCCGAATCGCCTCGTCGTCGGACAGCGACGCGCGCGGGATTCCGAGGACCTCCCGGACGGCGGAAGCGAGCACTTCTTCGTTGTTCGCCTTCCAATCGACCAGCCGCGACACGCGCCCGCCGAGCTCCAGGTCGAACTCCCGTCGAAAGGCGGCGTCCTCCCGTCGCTGAGCGCGAGAGCTCTGGAACAACGCGTACTCGGGGGTCTCCTCGAGTGGAATCGGATCCTGCAGCACACTCGAATAGAGCGGATCCCGGCGCAGGACCTCGTCCACCATCTGCCCGACGACTTCTCGCTGCTCGGCCGGAGCGTCGAAGGAGTCGCAGATACGCCAGTACCGGAAGAGCGTGATCCCCGAGACGGTGTGGTACAGGTAGGCGAAGGTTGCGACCGGCAGAACGTAGCGCGCGATCTCCTGCGCCCTCTTGGTGACGGCTCCCGCGTAGCGGTTCCGGCCATCCCCGCGGGTCCGTCCGGGAAAGATGCCGAAGTAACGCTCGGCCGCGAGCGGCGTGAGCAACTCCGTCAGGCGCCGGTAGGCCTCCTGCTGGTTGCGGGCCTGTCGCTCGAAGATCTCGCGCTCGGGAGCTCCCATCGGCGGCACGGCGTACATGCCCGGCTGCACCTCCACGTATCGCTGCGAGACCTGCTCGGAGTTGTAGAAGGGGTGGCTGTGCAGGAAGCTCCAGAGGAACTGCCGCGAGACATTCTCGAGCGCGAACTGGAAATGCGCGTGCTGGAAGGTCGTGTGGTGGCCCGCCGCGTAGATCGAGCGGGCGAGCGCGTCGCGCTTTTCCGGCCGCGCCGAAGCCTGATCTTCCGTGACGATCCCGCGGGCGGAGTAGCAGGTCCGCGCCGTCGCCACGACGTTCTCGAACGCGCGGTCGAACGCGTGGACGAGGCGCACGCGCGGAGCGGGAGAAGAGAAGGAGAACGCGCGCTCGGTTCGAGGGAGAGACGACATCGTCTGTCGCGCATTATGCATCGGGAGCCCGGCCGTCGCACGGGGGCAAGGGCGGCCTCCCCAGTCGGTATAGTGGAGAGCGGCATGCGGACGCCGGTTTACATGGATTACCACGCCACGACGCCGGTCGATCCGCGCGTCGTCGAAGCCATGCTCCCGTACTTCGGGCAGACCTTCGGGAACGCCGCGTCGCGCAATCATGTCTTCGGCTGGGAAGCGGAAGCGGCGGTCGAGGAGGCTCGGCATCGGACCGCCTCCGCGATGGGCGCCGCCGACAAGGAGATCGTCTTCACGAGCGGCGCGACGGAGTCCGACAACCTCGCGGTCCTCGGAGCGGCGCGTCTCCTGAAGCCGAAGGGAAACCACGTCGTGACCGGTGCGACGGAGCACCACGCCGTGCTCGACGCCTGCAAGGCTCTCGAGCGCGAGGGATTCGAAGTGACGTTCCTGCCGACCGACCCGACCGGCCGGATCGACGCGGATCGGGTTCGGGACGCGCTGACGGACCGGACGATCCTCGTCACGATCATGCTCGCCAACAACGAGATTGGTACGATTCATCCGATCGCCTCGATCGGCCGGGTCTGCCATGAACGGGGCGTGCTCTTCCACACCGACGCCGTTCAGGGATTCACGAAAATCCCGTTCGACGTGGAGGCGATGCGCGTCGATCTCGCCTCCGTCACGGCGCACAAGGTGTACGGGCCGAAGGGGATCGGCGCTCTCTACGTCCGAGGGAAGGGCCCCCGCGTCCGCCTCGCTCCTCTCTTCCACGGCGGTGGGCACGAGCGCGGCCTCCGGTCGGGAACGCTGAACGTGCCGGGCATCGTCGGGTTCGCGGCCGCCGTCGAGATCGCGCTGGCGGAGCGGGACGACGAGATGCGGCGGCTGCGACTGCTGCGGCGGCGCCTCCACGAGGGGATCCGGGCGCGCGTCGAGGACGTCCGGTGCAACGGCGCACCCCTTCCCGAGCTCGACGGGAGCGGGAACGTCCCGCCGGGTGAGGAGGAGCGCCGGCTGCCCGGGAACCTGAATCTCTCCTTCGCCGGCGTCGAAGGGGAGGCGCTGCTCATGGACCTGAAAGGCCTCGCGGTCTCCTCCGGGTCGGCGTGCACTTCCGCCTCGATCGAGCCCTCGCACGTCTTGAAGGCGCTGGGCGTGCCGGACGAGCTCGCGTACGCCTCGATCCGATTCGGCCTCGGCCGCTTCTCGACCGAGGAGGAAGTCGACTTCGCCATCGAGGCCGTGGACGCCGCCGTCCACCGGTTGCGCGCCTCGGCGCTCGACCGCGGCTGACGACGCGGCGGAGACGGGACAGCCTCGTTGAACCTCCTCGTCCTGATTCTCGCCGCCGCGCTGGCGCCGGCGGCCGGTGGGAAAGCCGCGCGTCCGCCGGTGATGCGCGACGTGGTGGTGCCCATGCGCGACGGCGTCGCGCTCTCGGCGGACGTCCTGCGCCCCGCGGAAAGCGGGCGGTTTCCGACGCTCGTCCATCGGACCCCCTACGACCGCAAGCCAATGGAGACCGATCCGATCGTCCAGCGGGCGCTCGACCGGGGTTACGCCGTCGTGCTGCAGGACGTCCGCGGACGCTACGGCTCGCCCGGGGAGTTCGTCCCGTACCGGAACGAAGGGCGCGACGGGTTCGACACGATCGAGTGGGCGGCATCGCAGCCCTGGTCGAACGGCGAGGTGGGCACCTTCGGACTCTCCTATCCGGGCGCGGTGCAGTGGCTCGCCGCGGTCGAGTCGCCGCCCCACCTGAAAGCCATGGTTCCCGCGATGACTTTCTCCTCGCCGCGCAACTTCTTCTACGCCGGGGGCGCATGGGATCTCTCCTGGCTCCCCTGGATCTGGAACAACGTCGCGCCGGATGCCCGGGCGCGCCGGGGGCTCGACGGGCCGCGCACCCGGCGGGAGGCGCGCGCCGCCTGGAAGAATCTGAGCGCGGACATCCCGTTCCGCACGCCCCTCACCCGGGTGCCGGAGCTCGAGGAGGTGGCTCCGTACTACTTCGACTGGCTCAGACATCGGCCATGGGACTCCTGGTGGGATTGGGCCGAGCTGCGCGGCCGCTACGCGCGCGTCACCGCCGCTGTCTTGAACGTCTCCGGGTGGCACGACGAGTCGTACGGACCGGAGGGCGCGACGACGAATTTCGCGGGACTGCTGGCGGCGCGCGGCGGCGAGGCGGATCCGCGCACCCGCCTCGTGATCGGCCCGTGGGTGCACGGCGGGCTCGAGTCGGATCGATCAGGAGAGGGCGTCTTCGGCCCCGAGGCGAAGGTCGACGAGGCCTCGCTCGTTCTCGACTTTCTCGACCGGTACCTGCGCGGCGTCGGAGAAACTTCCAAAGAGGAGCCTCGCGTGCGGGTTTACGTGATGGGGGAGAACCGGTGGCTCTCCGGGAACACGTGGCCGCTGTCGGAGACGCAATCCGTCTCCCTGTATCTCGCGCCCGGAAGGAAGCTCGCGCGCATCCCGGCCGACCGAGAGGTCCCGCCGAGCCGGTTCGTGTCGGACCCCGCGCGTCCCGTCGTCGACCCGCACGGCGCCGCCTACGGCGCGCACGACTATCGCGCGCTCGCATCCCGCAAGGACGTGCTCGTCTTCGAGACCGAGCCGCTGCCCGCCGACCTGCGCGTCGTGGGCCCGATCGAGACCGAGATCCATCTCTCTTCGGACGCGCCGGATCTCGATCTCTGGGTCAAGCTCGAGGACGTCGCTCCCGACGGGACGGCCTGGAACCTCTCGAGCCCCGGGACGGACGTCCTTCGCGCGAGCGAACGCGACGGGCGGGAGGGCGAGCTCCTGAAACCGGGCGAGGTCGCGACGATTCGCCTGCCGAACCTGCGGACCGGCAACCGATTCGCGAAAGGACACCGCGTCCGCGTCCTCCTCTGCGGCAGCTTTCTGCCTCACTTCTCGCGAAATCCCCAGACCGGTGAGAGCGAGACGCGATCGGCGGCGATGCGACGGGCCGTCGTCTCCATCCATCACGATGCGCGCTACCCCTCCCGGATCGTCCTTCCGGTCGTTCCCGATTCACCGGCCGCGTCGCGATAGTCTGGCGCCGGCAGCGAGGAGACAGGACCCGAACCTGACCTTTCTTTCCGACGCCGTCCGGGGCATCCCCGCGTACGAGGACCTCCTCCAGAGAGTCCGAAAGGGAGGATCTCGCTCCGTCGTCTCGGGCGGGGTCGGAGCGCTGCCGGGACTCCTCCTTGCCCGGCTCGCTCGCGACATCGGCCGCCGCCTCGCCGTTCTGGTGGCGGACGAGAAGGAGTCGGAGCGGATCGCGACGGATCTCCGGGCGGGTGGAATGTCCGGCGTGTTCCGTTCGCCCGCGCCGAACCTGACGCCCTACCAGCGCATCCCTCCGTCGTTGAAGGCGCGGCGGGACGAGTTCCGTCTCCTCTCGGCGCTTTCGGAGCCGGGGGCGGTCGAGGCGGTGGTGCTCCCGGCGGCGGCGCTCTTTCTTCGCCTGCCGTCTCCCGCGGAGCTCTCCGGTCGGAGCGTCGAGCTCGCGACGGACACCGAGATCTCGCTGCCGAAGCTCGTGGCGCGCTTGACTGAGCTCGGCTATCGGCGCGGCGACCTCGTCATCGAGACGGGAGACCTCGCGGTTCGCGGCGGCCTCTTCGACGTCTTTCCGCCGGACCGGGAGCTCCCGCTTCGATTCGAGCTCGACGGCGACCGGCTCATGTCGATCCGCGTTTTCGATCCGGACACGCAGCGGTCGAGCGAACGTCTATCGTCGGCGCGCCTTCCAGCGTTCTCCGCCGCGACGGAGTCGCGCGAGGAACGGGAGCTGCTCGAGCAACGGCTCGGGCGGCTCCCCTCGGAAGCCGAGACGATCGTCTTCGCCCCGGCGGTCACGCCGATGCCCGCCTCGTGGCTCGACCACGCGGCCGGGTCGCTGACGGCTGTCGTCGAACCCGCAGCGGTCGAAGAGGCGATCGATTCCTTCGCCGAGCGCGTTTCGGGGGACCGCGATCCCGACCGCGACGTCTTCGCTCCCGACGAGCTGCTCCACCCGGCCGATCGCATCGCCGCGGCCGTCGGCGGAGCCCCGATCGTCTTCGACCGGCTCGGCCTCGCGGCGGGCGATTCCGTGAAGCTTCCGGCCGAAGCGGTCGCCGGCCATCTCGGACGCACCGCCGAGGCGGCGGCCGAGATCCGGCGCTGGCTGGAGGCGGGCGGACGGGCCTTCGTCGCGGCACGGCCGAGGGG
>JBKPSZ010000272.1:0-3935 GCA_046735265.1 Acidobacteriota bacterium
GCCCATGGTGCCTCCGGCGATGGACCGGGTGGTCCGAAGCTGTCTTGCAAAAGATCCGGAGGAACGCTGGCAGTCGGCCCATGACGTCGCGGTGGAGTTGAAATGGATCGCCGAGGGATCTCAGGCGGGCGTGCCGGCACCTGTGCTCGCCCGGCGCAAGAGCCGCGAGCGATTCGCGTGGACGGGCCTCGTGTTCGCCACACTGATTGCGGCGGCTTTGGCGGCGGCCTATCTGCGGCGGGCTCCCCGCCCCTTGCCGGCGATTCGGGCCCTGCTCCCGCTGCCCGAGGAGGCGATGACTCTGGGCGAGCTCGCGGTCTCGCTGGATGGAGCGCGACTCGCCTTCACCGCCGCCAAAGCAGGCGGCCAGCCGGCCCTCTGGATCCGTCGTCTCGATGGATCCTCTTCCCAGCCGGTGCCCGGCGGCGAAAACGCCTCCTTCCCCTTCTGGTCGCCCGACGGCCGCTTCGTGGGTTTCTTCACGGAAGGCAAGTTGAAGAGAGTGAGCCCCAACGGCGGGCCGGTCTTGACGATCTGTGAGGCGGAGCGCGGCGTCGGCGGCACGTGGAATCGCGACGGCACGATTGTCTTCGCTCCGACAACGACTTCCGGACTGTATCGAGTGCCTGCGGCGGGGGGACGGCCGGTTGCTGTCACGAAGGTCAACTCCTCCCGCCACGAGACGGCTCACCGCTATCCCCAGTTCCTGCCCGACGGCCGGCACTTCGTCTACATGGCGGCCAACTTGAGCGCAACCGCCGACGATCCCGCCAACTCGATTCGGGTCGGCTCGACCGACGGAACGAGCGACAAGGCGCTGGTGCCGGTGGCCTCGGGAGCGAGTTATGCCTCCGGCCAGTTGCTCTACGTTCGCGACGGCACGCTCCTGGCGCAGGAGCTCGACCTCTCCCGGCTCGAGACGAAAGGAGAACCGACGCCGGTCGCTCAGAGGCTCGTCGTCTACGGTTTTCAGTTCCTCTGGCCTTTCTCCGTCTCCGAAAACGGCGTGCTCGTCGCGGCGCCCATGCTCGACATGCCGTCGCGGCTGCTCTGGCTCGATCGAAACGGCAAGCAGGTCGGGTCGGTGGCGGAGGCGGGTTTCATCGGCAACCCGTCGCTGTCTCCCGATGGGACTCGGGTCGCCGTGGACCTCACCGACTCGAACCGCGACACGACGGAGATCTGGATCTACGACAGCTCGAGCGGCGTCGGGACGAAGTTCGTCTTCAGTCCAGGGCACGACCTCAATCCCGTCTGGTCTCCGGACGGGAAACGCATCGTCTTCGAGTCGGACCGAAAGGCGAAAGGGGCTCACTCGGATCTCTGGATCAAGCCGCTCGACGGTGGAAAGGAGGAGGTCCTGGCGGCGTCCTCCGACAATCGACACCCCGAGGACTGGTCTCCCGACGGCCAGTTTCTCTCTTTCGGCGCCGTCGGGGCGCTCAACAGGCGCCTGCAGATCTGGATCCTCGACCTCGCTCGGGAGCGCCGAACGATTCCAGTCGCGACGGAGGCAGAGGCTTGGAATCTGGCGAACAGCCGGTTTTCGCCGGACGGCCGCTGGGTCGCCTATAGCTCCGACGAGACAGGCAGGTCCGAGGTCCTCGTCCGGGCGTTCCCCGGTCCCGGTGGGAAGTGGCAGGTCTCGAGCTCCGGCGGGGGCCATCCCGTCTGGCGACGGGACGGAAAGGAGCTCTTCTACCTGAGCCTCGACAACAAGATGATGGCCGTTCCCGTTGCCTCCGAGGGGACATTCCGAGCGGGCTCACCCGTCGAGCTCTTCTCGGTGAACCTCAAGCTCTTGAACCAGAACCGGGCCTACGGCGTCTCCTCCGACGGACGCCGCTTTCTCGTCAACAGCCAATCGAGCGATCAGGCCTCGCCGCCTCTGGAGCTGCTCGTGCATTGGACCTCGCTACTCGGAAAGAGCTGACTGCCGACCGCGTCGTTGACGCAAGCGCGATCGTGTCGTTCCCGGTTTTCGTGCGGAGGTTCGCGTCCGAAATCGTCCCGGCTATGCCCTGGGCGTCACGCGACTGGCAAATGACGCCGCGGTGCGTGGACGCCGGTGCGTCCCGGGCGGCGGCGCTGCTCGATCAAGAATTCCGCGAGGAGATCCGCGTCGCGACGGCGGGGAGAAGTGCGGCGCGCCACCAGCGCCAGGGTGCGCGACGGGGCCCTCCGCGAGAATGGACGGGCCACGAGCCGGGTGCCCTTCAAGATGCCGGCGTCGAGCGTGATCCCGGGCAAGAGCGTCACGCCGAGTCCCCCTTCGACCATGTGGATCAGGGTCGTCAGGCTCGTCGCCTCGACCCGGGCCCAACTGCCGTGCCGGGGACCGCACGCCGCGATGGCGTGGTCGCGCAGGCAGTGCCCTTCCTCCAGGAGCAACATGTCGCCGGTGTCGATCCTCCGGAGCGCGACGGCCTTCTCCCGGACCGCGGGGTCGGTTTCGCGTGCCACGAACGAGAACTCGTCCTTGAAGAGCTCGCGCGCGTACAGGTCGCCGGTATCGAAGGGCAATGCGATCAGGGCGACGTCGAGGCCGCCCGCGCGCAAGCGCTCGAGCAGGCGCTCGGTCAGGTCCTCGCGCAGGTAGAGCTTCAAATCCGGATAGGCGCGCCGAAGCGCCGGAAGCACTCCCGGCAGGAGATACGGCGCGATGGTGGGGATGGCGCCGAGGCGCAAAGGCCCGGACAGCGGGCGCGCCGCGGAGCGGGCCGCGTCCGCCAGGTCGGTCGCGGCGGCCAGCAGCTCCCGCCCTCGCGCGGCGACATCCTCGCCTACCGTGGTCAGCCGCACGTGGCGCTTGTCGCGCTCGACGAGCTGCACGCCGAGCTGAGTCTCGAGCTCTTTGATCCCGGCGGACAGCGTGGACTGCGTCACGAACTGCGCCTCCGCCGCGACACGGAAGTTCAGGCGTTCGGACAGCTCGACCAGGTAAGCGAGCTGGCGCAGGGTCGGGAGGGCCGGCATCAGCGTTTACTCACGAGCGGTCATCGAGAGACTCGATCATAGTAACCAATATAACTCGTTGGACCGATCAATGCCTCGTCGCCAAGAATGGCCTCTTGACGTCGCGCGCGAGCGCGAACGCGTCTTTCTCGAGTCGCGCGATGACGGAAGCGAAGTGCCTGGCGAACTGAAGGTTCACGTAGAGAGGAGAAGGTCCCATGCCCGACAAGGAACACACCAAGAGCGTCAGCGAAAGCGAGAGCCCCGCAATCCCCGCGCCGACTCCGAAGCGGGGCCGCCCGAAGACGAACAAGGACTGGTGGCCGAATCAGCTCGACCTTTCGGTACTCCATCACCACTCGCACCTGTCCAATCCGATGGAAGAGGATTTCGACTACGCCGAAAAGTTCGAGTCCCTCGACGTCGAGGCGCTGAAGCGCGATCTCGTCGCGCTGATGACGACGTCGCAGGACTGGTGGCCGGCCGACTACGGTCACTACGGCCCGCTCTTCATCCGCATGACGTGGCACGCCGCCGGCACGTACCGCATCGCCGACGGCCGCGGCGGCGGCGGCGAAGGTCAGCAGCGCTTTGCTCCCCTGAACAGCTGGCCCGACAACGCGAACCTCGACAAGGCGCGCCGGCTGCTGTGGCCGCTCAAGAAGAAGTACGGCCAGAAGGTCTCCTGGGCCGATCTGCTGGTGCTGGCCGGCAACGTGGCCATGGAATCGATGGGGTTCAAGACGTTCGGCTTCGGCTTCGGCCGGCCCGACGTCTGGGAGCCCGAGGACATCTTCTGGGGCCCCGAGGACACTTGGCTTGGCGACGAGCGCTACAGCGGCGACCGGGAGCTCGGCAAGCCGTTCGGCGCCGTGCAGATGGGCCTCATCTACGTGAACCCCGAAGGGCCGGGCGGCAACCCCGATCCCAAGGCGGCGGCGCGGGACATCCGCGAGACCTTCGCCCGCATGGCCATGAAC
>JBKPSZ010000273.1:0-7979 GCA_046735265.1 Acidobacteriota bacterium
CGCGGTCGAGCGCTCCGGGATCACGAGAATCTCGCCGCGCGAGACTTTCGCTCCAGCCTGGAGGCCATTGGCGTCGGCGAGGCGGGCGACGGAGACGCGATACTTGCGCGCGACCGAAGCGAGGGTCTCTCCCTTGCGAACCGTGTGGCGCCGCGGCCCGGGGAGCGGCGCCGTCGGCGCCGAGGCGAAGGCGAGTTGCGCCTGCTCCATGCGGCCGACCGGGACCTTCAGGTCGTATCCCTCGGGCTGGCGCGGCGTGATACCGGTTTTGAGCTCCGGATTCAGCCGCTCGAGCTCCTCGAGAGGAAGGTCCTCGGAGATGGCGATGTCCTTCAAGCGGACGGGGCGGTTCAACTTGACCGTCTCGTATTCGAGCGGAGGCTCGAACTCGACTTCGAACCCGTAGTGCCCCGGGTTCTTGATGATGAGCGTCGCCGCGATCACCGCCGGGACGTAGTTCTGCGTCTGCGGTTTCAGGAGACCCGAGGCGGCGAGCTGCCAGAAGTCGGTCAGCCCGGTTCTCTCCTGCGCGCGGAGGATCTTTCCTTCGCCCGCGTTGTACGCCGCGAGCGCGACGTGCCAGTCGTGGAAGAGCTCGTAGAGATAGGAGAGGTGCTTCGCCGCGGCGCGGGTCGCTTTCTCGGGGTCGCTCCGCTCGTCGACGACGGCATTCGTCGTCAGGCCGTACTGCCGCCCCGTGCGCGGCATGAACTGCCAGATGCCGTGCGCGGCGCGCGGCGACCGGGCGCGCGGCAGGAAGGAGGACTCGATCAACGCGACCTGGGCAAGGTCGGTGGGAATCCCCTCTTCCTTGAAGATCCGGTGGATCATCGGAACGTAGCGTCCGGACCGGGAAAGCCCGCGGGCGATGATGTCGTGCAGCTGCCCCTGAAAGGTCGCCAGGACCTTCAGGACGGCGTCATTGACGACGATCGGGATGTCGTAAGTCAGTCCCGGGGCGTCCGACGCGATCGCTTCGCGAGCGGTCGAGATCTCCGCGTCGGATGCGGAAGGGGCTTCGAGAGGGGCGAGCTCCGGCGCGAGCGTCCCTTCGCCGACGGCCGCCTCTTCGGGCGGCGCCGAGAGTGCCTCGTATCGGAGGATCCCCTCGTAGAGGTCGAGCTCGAACGCCAGCCTCTCGGCAGTCGGAGACGCCGCAGCCCCGGCGGGCCGCATCGCCTCGAGCGCTCTCTCGAAGCGGTCGTGCGCGCAGGCGAAGTCGCCGGAGAGAGCCGCTTCCCGCCCCTGGGAGAACTGATCCGAGGCGGCTGTCATCGCCCGCTCCTCGGGAGAGGGAGACGGCGCCGTCTTGCGCGCCGCCTTCGGAGCGGTCGCACAGCCGCCGAGGAGAAGGAGCAGGCCAAAAATCAGACAGTCCTTCCCCCTGCCGCGTGGGCCTCGTTGGATCATTGGAAAATAGGGTAACCCCGCCTTCGGGCCTCCGCCAAGTTCTTTCGACGCTCGGGCTGTCCCTGGAGGAGGACAGCCTCACCACGCGCTACTTGCCGAAGATGTGGAACTTGAGCGAGAGCAGGAGCTTCTCGAGATCGGGCCTCGTGTGCAGCTCGATCGCGAAACTCTTCTGCTGGCCGACCGGGTTCTGCTCCCGGTCCTCGATCTGCAGTCCGATCCGAATTTGATGCCCGCCGGAGAGCTCGCTCTTCGGCACCTGCATCTCGAAGATGCGGCTGATTTCCTTTCGGTGGTTCAGGCTCGATGCGAGCAGGTCGTCGATCGAGACGCCCGTCGTCTCGCGACGGACCCGCCGGTCGGTGGCGGGCGGCGCGGCGGTCGCATCCTTGCGGAGCTTTTCGAGCTCCGCCAGGATGTCGATGTTCGACCGAACCCGGACGTGCTTGACGTCCTCGACGGAAACGGACTCCGGTTCGGAGGCCTGCGCGAAGGACACGTCGGCGATCTCCGGCTCCTCGGCCGCCGCCGGAGTCTCGGGCAGGGGAGAGTCGAGGGAATTCAGCGCGTCCTCGAACTCCTGGACCGTCTCGATCGAAGCCGTGCCGAACTCCGTCATCGAGCCGGAGGGAGCCGCGGGCTCGGCTGCGGTCGCGGTCGTCGTCGATTCCAGCTCCTGCTCGAAAGAGATCATCTCCGGCTCGGCGGCGGGGGCGGTGACCTGCGAGAGCTCGTGCAGAATCTCCGGGATCGCCGGCGCCTGCGGCTCGGGAGGCGGAATCGGCGGCGCCTTCTCCGCGACGGTCGCCACGAGGGTGGGCCGCGCCGCCGGGCGCTCCTCTCCGAGCATCCGCTTCTTCAAGGATCGCAGCGTGAGGCGCGAGATCGCCTTCAGCGTCTCGAAGACTCCCTGGCCGAGCACGGCGCACGCCTCGTAGGACTCGTAGGAGCGCGCGTGGTTCAGCGTCTCCTCGAGCTCGTCCAAGGTCAGGATGTTCGCGAGGTCCCTCTTGTTGTACTGGAGGACCAGGGGCAGCTCCTCGAGCTTGACTCCGATCTCCGCGAGGTTCGAGCGGAGGTTCTGGAGGCTCTCGATATTCGCTTCCTTCATTGCGCGCTGGGAGTCGGCGACGAAGACGATGCCGTCGACCCCCTTCAGGACGAGCTTGCGGGTCGTGTTGTAGAAGACCTGGCCCGGGACCGTGTAGAGCTGAACCCGGGTCTTGAACCCGCCGATGACGCCCACGTCCAGGGGGAGAAGGTCGAAAAAGAGAGTCCGGTCGGTTTCCGTCTCGAGGGAGACCATCTCCCCGCGGGAGCCCGGAGCCGTCCGCCCGTAGATGTGATGGAGGTTGGTGGTCTTCCCGCACAGACCAGGACCGTAGTAGACGATCTTGGCCGCCATCTGCATGGTGGCGTAGTTGAAGAAGACCATGACGCGATTATGCGCCCTTCGGGCGCGTGAAAACCCTCGAAATTGTAGCATCGGAGCCGCGCGCGGCCGGCTTCCGACGGCGTTTCGCGAAGGCCTTGCGGCTCGCGGTCGAAGTCGACATTCCGAGGACCTTTCGGATCTCTGCTTCGCGACCGCGTCCCGCGGTCGAGTCCAGGATCTCGCGCGCCAGGCGGCGATAGAGCTCGAGAAAGTCGGCGCGTCCCGCGGCCGCCGCGCGATGCGCGCGGACCGTGTCCGCGTCCCGACGCGCGATCGGTCCGGTGAAAGCCTCCCGAAAGGGGCGGCTCGACGCGGCGGTGGCCGCCTCCGCGGCGAGCCGCGAAAGGGCGGCGCGCGCCCGGCGTTCGGGAAGGCCCGCGTCCACCGCGGCGCGACACGCGATCGAGAGAAGCGCGGCCGTTCCTCCGGCGGCGAGCGTGGCCGCGGCGTGGTAGAGGGGCTTCGATTCCGTCCGGATCCGATGCCCGTCCGCCCCGAGGGCCGCGGCGATCTTCGCTCCGGCCGCGATCGCGGACGCCTGACCCTCCAGGGCGACGAGGGCTCCCTTCCAGTCCTCTCGAGAGTCCCCCGCGAACGCGCGGAGCGGATGGATCGATCCGAGCGCGGCCCGGCCGCCGCCCAGGGGCGAAAGGATCGAGGCCGGAAGCGCGCCCGAAAGGTGGAAGGCGAAGCGGCAGCGGATCCGGCCCGCGAGCCGGCGCGCGACCGCCGCGATGGTGTCATCGGGCACGGCGAGGACGAGGATCCCGCATTCGGAAGGGAGCCGGCCGAACGTCGAGCCCCGCGTTCCGAGGCGCGCGGCGGCGCGGCGGGCCGATCCGGCGGTCCGCGAGACGACGCCGGTGAGCTCGCCTCCCGCGGCGACCCAGGATCGCGCGAGCGCCATGCCGGCGCGGCCCGGACCGACGAGGAGGAGCGGAGAGTCGAGGATGCTCCCTCTCGGCACCGGCGAAGTCTATTCGGTCCGGCGGCGGCGAGCGTCCCCGCAGCCGGCTCTCGGAATCCCAAATTGCTGCGTCCGGGGAGGTTCGCGCCCGCCGGCGAGAGCGCCTATTGACGGACGCCGGAACAGCCGCTACCGTGTTTTCTGGCACTCGGATTGCGGGAGTGCCAGGGAGACAGGAGAGACTGTGATTCCGAACCTCGACAACCGGAGCCGGGCGATCCTGCGGGAGATCATCCGGGTGCACGTGGACACGGGCCTGCCCGTTTCCTCGCGAACGCTCTCCAAGTCGAGCCGGTTCGGGCTGTCTCCCGCCTCGATCCGCAACATCATGGCGGATCTGACCGACAGCGGGTTCCTGACGCAGCCGCACACCTCCGCGGGACGCCTGCCGACCGACCAGGCCTACCGCCTCTACATCGACGAGCTCATGCGGCATCGCAAAGTCGCCGTGGATCTTCGGGAGCAAGTGGACTCGGATCTCGCCTCGGCGGGCGGGGACATCACCCGCCTCTTTCAGGCGACCTCCCGCCTGCTCGCGGAGCTGGCCGACGAGGTCGGTTTCGTCGTCGCGCCGGACGCTCTCCACACGGTCGTCAAGAGTCTGCGATTTCTCGGCGTGGCCCCCCGCAAGATCCTCGTCGTGCAGGTCAACGAGCCCGACGTCGTCGTCTCGCGCGTGATCGAGACCGACGTCGAGTACTCGAGCGCCGAGCTCGAGGCGGCGAGCGATCGTCTGACGCGCGAGCTCGGTGGCAAGACGATGCACGAGATCCGCCAGAAGCTCCTGGACGACCTCTCCGAGGAGCAGGCGGCGTTCGACCGGGTCTTCGAATGGGCGCGCGGGCTCGCCCGCAAGGCGCTCGAAAAGCAGAAGTCGGAAGATCACATCTACGTGGACGGGACCGCACGGCTGCTCGACAAGCCCGAGTTCTCCGACGTCGAGACGATGAAGCGCGTGCTCCACAGCTTCGACGAGAAGGCGCGGCTGCTCTCGCTCTTCGCCCGCTACCTCGAAGCCCCGGGCACTTGCGTCGTCCTCGGATCCGAGGAGGCGCTCACGGAGGATCCTCGTCTCTCCGCGGTCTTGACCTCGTACCGATCGGGAGAGACACTGACGGGAATGCTCGGAGTCATGGGGCCCGCGCGGCGCGAGTACCCCCGGGTGATTCCGGTGGTCGAGCTGCTCGGCCGGGCTTTGTCGTCCCGGCTCGACCGGCGTGAATCGGCTCCGGAAGAAGTGGACGAAGAATGAGCGATCGCGACGACCGTCGCCCGACGACCGTTCCGGAAGACGAGGACACGATCGAGGTCCGGGACTCGGGGGAGAGCCTCGAGGAAGCGCTCGCCGAAGAGGAGCGATCCGCGATTCTCGCCGCCGAGCAGAAGCTCGCCGCCCTCGAGCGCGATCTCGCGGACTTGAAGGACCGGCACGTGCGGAAGCTCGCGGAGCTCGAGAACATCCGCAAGCGGAGTGAGCGCGAGAAGCGGGAGAACTTCCGGCACGCGCTCTCCGACCTCGCGCGTGACTTCCTGCCGATTCTCGACAACCTCGAGCGAGCGATGGCGCACGCCTCGGCCGAGGAGCGGCAGAGCCACTTCGGCCAGGGGATCGGCCTGATCCGCCGGCAGCTCATGGATCTCTGGCGCCGGCACGGCCTGGAGGAAGTCGACACCAACGTGCCTTTCGACCCGAATCGGCACGAAGCGGTCGCCACCGAGATCACGAACGAGGTTCCGGCGAACACCATCCTGGACGTCCTCCAGAAGGGGTACGTGCTTCAGGACCGCCTGGTCCGCCCTGCCGTCGTCAAGGTCGCCGTCCGCGAGCGCGACCACGCGAACGGCTCGCGGGGCGAGGGGAACTGAGGCGCCCACCCGCGCAAAACGGGCTCTTTTCACCGCTCCGGAGTAGAATGACGGGTTAGACACGGCCGGAACAGGCCTCCGGCCAGCGCTTTCGGGAAATCCAGGAGGCTTCACTTGGGCAGGATCCTCGGAATCGACCTCGGTACGACCAACTGCTGCGCGTCCGTCGTGGAGGGGGTCACTCCGCAGGTTCTGACCAACCGCGAGGGGAGCCGTACGACTCCCTCGATCGTCGGGTTCACCGAAGACGGCGAGCGCCTCGTCGGTCAGATCGCCAAGCGTCAGGCGATCACGAATCCGATGAACACAGTCTTCGCCGTCAAGCGCCTCGTCGGGCGCAAGTTCGACTCCGAGGAGACGCAACACGCCCGGGAAGTCCTTCCGTACGAGATCGTGCGGGCCGTCAACGGCGACGTGAAGATCCGGGCCCGCGGCCGCGAATACAGCCCGGAGGAAATCTCGGCCTTCATCCTGAAGGAGATCAAGGAGTTTTCCGAAGAAATCCTGGGTGAGGAGATCACCGAGGCGATCATCACCGTGCCCGCGTACTTCGACGACGCGCAGCGCCAGGCGACGCGCGACGCCGGGCGGATCGCCGGCCTCGACGTTCTTCGGATCATCAACGAGCCGACCGCGGCGTCCCTCGCCTACGGCCTCGAACGAAAGGGAAGCGAGATCGTCGCAGTCTACGACCTGGGCGGCGGCACCTTCGACATCTCGATCCTTCAGCTGGGCGACGGCATCTACGAGGTCAAGGCGACCGCGGGGGACACGTATCTGGGCGGCGAAGACTTCGACAAGAAGATCATGGACTGGCTCTTGGACGACTTCAAAAAGGCGACGGGCATCGATCTGCGGCAGGACCGCATGGCTTTGCAGCGCCTGAAGGAAGCCGCCGAGAAGGCGAAGTGCGAGCTCTCGACCGCGACCGAGACGACGATCACGCTGCCGTTCATCTCGGCGGACGCGTCGGGGCCGAAGCACATCAACCGCACGCTCACGCGGGACCGGTTCGAGGCCCTGGTGGCCGACTTGATCGACCGCACCGCGGCGCCCTGCCTCGACGCCCTGCAGTCGGCGGGTTTGAAGCCCTCCGACGTGGATCAGGTCATCCTGGTCGGCGGCCAGACTCGAACCCCAAAAGTCCAGCGCATGGTCGCGGAGCTCTTCGGACGCGAGCCCAACCGCGAGATCAACCCGGACGAGGTCGTCGCCATCGGCGCCGCGATCCAGGGGGGCGTCTTGAAGGGCGAGATCAAGGACGTCGTCCTTCTCGACGTGACGCCGCTCTCGCTCGGCATCGAGACGCACGGCGGGGTCTTCGAGAAGCTGATCGAGCGCAACTCCACCATCCCGACGAAGAACACCAAAGTCTTCACGACGGTCGCCGACAACCAGTCGGTCGTCGAGATCCACGTCCTGCAAGGGGAGCGCGAGGTCGCCAAGGAGAACAAGTCGCTCGGACGATTCGAGCTCGTCGGCATTCCCAACGCGCCCCGCGGCATCCCCCAGATCGAGGTCACCTTCGCCATCGACTCCAACGGCATCGTCAACGTCTCGGCACGCGACCTCGCGACCGGCAAGGCGCAGGGGATCCAGATCAACCCGGCGGGAGGGCTCTCGCAGGGCGAGATCGACCGCATCATCAAGGAGGCCTCGGCCTTTGCCGAGCAGGACCACCAGCGGCGCGAGCTCGCGCAGGTGCGCAATCGCCTCGAGGGAATGCTCGCCTCCAACGAGCGTGTTCTTGCGGAGTTCGGAGAGGCGCTCGCGCCCGATGAACGGGAGCGCATCGAGGAGACTTTGAAGCGCTCGCGGGAGATCGCGTCGGGCGACTCGCGTGAGGCGCTGAACGAGGCGATTTTCGACATGCAAGGCGTTTCGAAGGTGCTCACCCGGGTCATGCTCCAGCGCGTCGGCGGCGGCGCCGCGCCCGCGACCCCTCCCACGACGTAGCGCCTTGGCCAAGCGCGATTATTACGAGGTCCTGGGGGTCTCCCGGGACGCCGAGAACGGGGCGTTGAAGTCCGCCTACCGGAAGCTCGCGATGCAGTTCCATCCGGACCGCAATCCGGGCAACCCCGAGGCGGCGGAGCGTTTCAAGGAGGCGTCCGAGGCCTACGCCGTCCTCTCCGATCCCGAGAAACGGGCCCGCTACGAGCGGTTCGGGCACGCGGGCGTTTCTCCCGGGGCGGGCGCCGGGGGCTTCGGCTTCGATCCCTCGGTGTTCGCCGACTTCTCCGACCTCTTCGGCGAGCTCTTCGGGTTCGGCTCCGGCGGCGGGCCGGCCTCGAGGGCGGC
>JBKPSZ010000274.1:0-5835 GCA_046735265.1 Acidobacteriota bacterium
CGGCGATCACGCGGAATGGGGCGTCCTCGGGGGCCATCCCGCCGGCGAAGCGCCGTCCCGACATCCGCTCGATCTCGGCCGTGATCGGCCGGAAGAGATCGGTGTCGAAGTTGTTGGTCGCGCCCTGGAGGACCGCCGTGATGCGCTCGAGCCCGGCGCCGGTATCCACGGAGGGCTTCGGCAGAGGCGTCATCTTCCCGGAGGCGTCTCTCTCGAACTGCATGAAGACGAGGTTCCAGATCTCCAGCACCCGGTCCCCCGCGCCGTTCGGGACGGCGTCGCCGGGAACTTCCGGTCCCTGGTCGTAGTGGAGCTCCGAGCAAGGCCCGCACGGCCCGGTCTCCCCCATCGCCCAGAAGTTGTCCTTCTCGCCGAATCGGCGGATCCGATCCTTCGGGAGATGGCGCTCCCAGAGCCGCGCCGCCTCGTCGTCGTCGGTGTAGACCGTGGCCCAGAGCCGCTCCGGATCGAGACCGTAGCCCGACTTCCGATCCGTCGAGAGCTCCCAGGCGAAGCGGATCGCCTCGTCCTTGAAGTAGTCGCCGAACGAGAAGTTGCCGAGCATCTCGAAGAAGGTGTGGTGACGGCCGGTGTACCCGACGTTGTCGAGATCGTTGTGCTTTCCCCCGGCGCGCACGCACTTCTGAGAGGAGGTCGCCCGCGAGTAGTCCCGCTTCTCCCTGCCCGTGAAGACGTCCTTGAACTGGTTCATCCCCGCGTTGGTGAAGAGAAGCGTGGGATCTTCCGCCGGGATGAGAGACGACGACGCGACGCGGCGGTGGCCGCGCTCTTCGAAATACCTCAGGAACCTCTCACGGACTTCCGTCGATTTCATCGGAACCCCGGATCATCGCAGAAATCGCCTCCGCCGCGAAGCCCCGCGCGAGAAGGGACCGCCGCACCCGCGCGCGGCGCTCCGGCAGCGGAAGAGCCTCTGCGCGCTTCCAGGCGCGCGAGAACGCGCGCTCGAGCGACTGCGCCTCGCGCGCGGCGTCGATCTCTTCGAGCGCCCGGGCCGCGGTCTCCGAGTCGAAACCGCGCGCCGCGAGCTCCCGCCCGATGCGGCCGCGCCCGTCGCGGTCGGCGCGTGTGCGCACGAGCGACCGCGCGGCGGAGAGATCCTCGAGCCAGCCCGCCGCTTCGAGCTTCTCGACCGCGGCCGCGACGGCCGAGGCGCGGAAGCCGCGCCGCTCGAGATCCCGCGCGAGCTCCGCGCGCCCGCGCGGCCGGATCGCGAGAAGACGCGTCCCGCGGGCGAACGCCGCTTCGACCGACTCCGGGTCCGCCGCCGGCGAAGGACGCCGCGTCAACGGTCGCGGGCGGCCGCGGCTCTAGCGCCCCGGGGGCGGCTGATTGCTGAAGTCGTAGGGGGATTCCTCCTCGGTCGCGACCTGGCTGTACTCGCCCGGCGCCTCGAGCTCCGAGTCCATCTCCTCGCGAGCGACGTCGGAGGTGGACTGGATCCCCTGCAGCTTCAACTTGAACTCGTTCGGATTCGTCGCGCGCTTCAACGCCTCGTCGAGCGTGATGAGCCCCTGCTTGTACAGGATGTAGAGGGACTGGTCGAAAGTCTGCATCCCGTACTGCGACGTTCCCGCCTGGATCGCGTCCTTCAGGAACTTCGTCTTTTCCTTGTTCTCGATGCACTCCCGGATGTACTGCGTGCGGATCAGGATCTCCGCCGCCGGCACGCGCCCGAGATTGTCCGCCCGCGGCATCAGCCGGAGCGAGATCACCGCCTTCAACACCGCTCCGAGCTGGAGCCGGATCTGCTTCTGCTGGTGGGGCGGAAAGACCGAAATGATGCGGTTGACCGTCTCCGTGGCGTCGAGCGTGTGCAGTGTGGAGAAGACCAGGTGCCCGGTCTCCGCCGCGAGAAGCGCGGTTTCGATTGTCTCGTAGTCGCGCATCTCGCCGACGAGGATCACGTCCGGGTCCTGACGCAGCGCGCTGCGGAGCGCCACCGAGAAACTCTTCGTGTCGACCTCGACCTCCCGCTGGTTCACGATCGACTTCTTGTCGCGGTGCAGGAACTCGATCGGGTCCTCGACCGTCACGATGTGCTCGTTTCGCATCGCGTTGATGTGGTCGATCATCGCGGCGAGCGTCGTGGACTTGCCCGATCCCGTGGTTCCGGTGCAGAGCACGAGGCCCCGCTGCTCCATGCAGATCTTTTCGAGCACCGGAGGAAGCAGGAGCTCCCGGACCGTCAGGATCCGAGCGGGGATGACGCGCAGGACGAGACCGACGGTGCCACGCTGCTGGAAAATGTTGCAGCGGAACCGGCCGAGGTTCGGCACCGAGTAGGCGATGTCGATCTCGAGATCGTTCTTGAACTTCTCTTTCTGGCGAGCGGACATGATCGAGAAGGCCATCGCGATCGTGTCTTCCTGCATCAGGCGCCGGGTATCCGTCAGGGGCATCAGCTGCCCGTCCACGCGAATGACGGGAAATGCCGACACCTTCAGGTGCAGGTCGGAAGCCTTGCGCTCGACCGCCACCTTGAGCAGATCGTTGATGTGCATGAATTGAACCCCTTTTGGGCGTTTAGTTTACGCCGATGCCGGGTGAGACGAAAGGCCAATTCCTCGACGGCGGACTACGGACCGAGGACTTTTCTCTCTCGAGTCAGCGGACGTAAGTCCTTAGGCCTTAGTCCTTAGTCAGACCCTCGCTTCCACCGGCACCGGAGTCAACCACCCGTAACGGTCCTCGGCCTCGCCGCTCGTCAGGGCGAAGAATTCCTTCTGGAGCCTTTCGGTGACGGGGCCGCGGCGGCCCGTGCCGACGGAAATGCGGTCGACCGACCGGATCGGCGTGATCTCCGCCGCCGTTCCGGTGAAGAAGACCTCGTCGGCGACGTAGAGCATCTCGCGAGCGATCTGCTGTTCGACGACCACGAATCCGCAGTCCCGCGCGATGGTCATCACCGAGTCGCGCGTGATGCCGGGCAGGATCGTGCCCGCGAGCGGCGGCGTCAGGATGCGTCCGCCGTAGACCAGGAAGATGTTCTCGCCGCTCCCCTCCGAGATCCGTCCCGCGCTGTCGAGCGCGATCCCCTCCGTGTAGCCGTTGGTGATCGCTTCCATCTTGATGAGCTGCGAGTTCAGGTAGTTCCCGGTCGCCTTCGCCATCGCCGGAAACGTGTTGGGCGCCATGCGGTTCCAGGAGGAAACGCAGACGTCGACCCCGTTCTCGATCGCGTCGTCCCCGAGATACTTGCCCCACCGCCAGACCGCGATCATCACCTCGACCGGGCTCTTGAACGGGTTGACCCCGAGAGCGCCCACCCCGCGATAGACGACGGGACGGATGTAGCAGTCTTCGAACCCGTTGGCGCGAATCGTCTCGAAGATCGCTTCCTGAAACTCCGCGCGGGAGTAAGGGATCTCCATCCGGTACACCTTGCAGGAGTCGTAGAGGCGTTTGATGTGCTCGTCGATGCGGAAAGCGGCGGGCCCGTTCCGCGTCTTGTAGACGCGGGCTCCCTCGAACATCGCCGTTCCGTAGTGGAAGACGTGGGCGAAGGCGTGGATCTTCGCGTCCGCGAACTGGGTGAGGCGTCCGTTGATCCAGACCTTCTTGACGTCGTCGTAGGACATCGCGTCACCTCCGAGATTTCGGGGCGAGGGTGGGGCCCCGGGCAGTATCCCCGCGGATCCAAACGGTGTCAATCACACCAACGTGGCGCCTCGCGCGCCCCGCTCGAGCGCGGCGGCGAGAAGCGTCAATCCGGCGATCGCGGCCGTCTCGGCGCGGAGCTTTCCCGCCGGAAGTCGCGCGAGCGTCCAGCCGCAAGCGACCGCGGCGTCGATCTCCGATCGCGTCCATCCTCCTTCGGGCCCGACGGCGAGCGCCGAGGCCGCCGGTTCGAGGGCGGAAGCAAAGACCGCGCCCGAGGGATCGAGGAGGAGTCGGTGTCTCGAATCGTCGGCGCGGAAGGCTTCCTCGGCCGGCAGCGGTCCTGCGACTTCCGGCCACCGCGAGGTACCGCACTGCTTCGCCGCGGCACGGGCCACGCGTTCGAGCCGCGCCCGGACCGGGGCGGCCGCTCGAAACGCCTGCGATCGCTGCGCGGCAACGAGCACGAGACGCGAGACGCCGAGCTCCGTCCCCTTTTCCGCGATCCAGGCGAGCCGCTCAAGGCGCACGGCCGCGGCGTAGAGGGCGATCCCGGCGCCCGACGGCCGCTGCCCCGCGGCAATTTGCTCGACGACGAGCTCCATGCCCGACCGCCCTCGGCGGGTCGCCCGCGCCACGGCCTCCCCGCCGCTCCCGTCGAAGAGGACGACCCGATCCCCTGCTTTCACGCGGCGGGCGCGGACATGGGCGGATTCCTCCGGCGACAGCCGCACGCTCTCGCCTTCGGCCGGCAGTCGGTCTACGAAGACGCGCGGGAGAGACACAGACAGCTCCAGGAGTTCTCGCGGAGGCGCGAAGCGAGCCGGAATCGACGACCGCGCGCCCGCGTGGCCATTCTCGACTCCTGGTCGGCGGGGATGCCCGAGATCACGAGCTTGCCGCCCGGGACGACCCGGGCGGCGAGGGCCGCGAGGATCGGAGAGAGCTCCTCGGGCAGCATGTTCGCGACGACGATCGAGAAGCGTCCGTCGGCCGCCTCGATCCCTCCCGCGAAGAGCCGAACCCGACGTCCGAAGTCGTGGCGCCGGAGGTTGTCGCGCGCGACGAAGACGGCGTCGGAGTCCACGTCGAAGCCGACGGCGCGCCGGGCCCCGAGCGCCGCCGCCGCGAGCGCGAGGATTCCCGATCCCGTCCCGGCATCGAGCACCGAGGAGTCGGCCTCGACTTCCTCCTCGAGGACGCGGAGCGCGAGCCGCGTGGATTCATGGCCTCCCGTTCCGAAGGCCCGCGACGCCGGCACGCGCAGCGCGAGGCGTCCGGCGGGCGGCGCGGCTCGGCCCGGCTCTCCCGGATCGATCCAGAAGGTCCGGCCGACCGAAAAAGGCCGTGACGCCGCGCGGAACGCCTCCAGCGGATCGCCCTCCGGCAGGTCCGTCGAGAGTGAGGTGCGGTAGCCGCTCGCTTCCACCCGGTCACGAGCGCGTCGAGCGGCGTCGGCCGACCGGAAGCACGCGACGAGATCGCGCCCCTCCTCGGCGAGGCCGAGCGGCTCGTGAAGCGAGAGAAGGCCGACGAGGGCGTCGTCGTTCGCTTTGCGCGGGATCGTGAGGCGGGAGTACTTGCGGGTTCTCAGTTTCCGTTCTCGGTTGGAAGCTCCGGGAATTGATAACCGAAAACGGACGGCTACTTGAAGATCTTTTTCGCTTTTCCGAAGACGCCCTTGGCTCCGACCGGCGCCCCGATGAGCTCACCATACTGGCGCAGGAGCTCCTTCTCCTTCGCCGACGGCGAAGTCGGCACCTGGACGCCGGTCCGGACGACCAGATCACCGCGGCCGCGCCGCCCGAGCCGGCCGATTCCCCTCCCGCGAAGCCGGATTTCGGAGCCGGCGGGCGTTCCCGCCGCAATCGAGATCTTCTCCGGCTCCTCGAGGGTCGGGATCTCGACTTCGCCTCCGAGGACGAGAGTCGGAAACGGCAGGTCGAGCCGGAGCACGACGTCGTCTCCCTCGCGGTCGAAGACTTCGTCGTCGGTCACCGTCAGGACCACGTAGAGATCCCCTGCGGGCCCGCCGGCCACTCCGGCGTCCCCCTCTCCCGCGAGGCGCAGCCGGGAGCCGGTCTCGACCCCGGACGGGATGCGGATGTCGAGCTTCGCCGAGGCGCGCTTTCGTCCCTCGCCGCGGCAGTCGGAGCAGGGCGTCTCGATCACGCTCCCCTCGCCGCGGCACTCGCGGCACGGGCGCGTGACCGA
>JBKPSZ010000275.1:0-4062 GCA_046735265.1 Acidobacteriota bacterium
AGGCCTCGCGTCGGGCGCGATCGTGATCGACTGCTCGACGATCGCGGCGGAGGCAGCTCGCGCGATCGCGGCGAAGCTCTCGGAGCGCGGCGTCTTCCTCCTCGACGCGCCGGTCTCCGGCGGCCAGAAGGGCGCGATCGAAGGTACGCTCACCTTCTTCGTCGGCGGCGACGCGGCCGCGCTCGAGAGAGCGCGACCCGTCTTTCAGGCTCTGGGAAAGCGCATCACGCATCTCGGCCCCTCCGGCGCCGGCCAGCTCGGCAAGGCGACCAATCAAATCCTCGTCGCCGGGAACCTGATCGCAGTATCCGAGGCGCTCGCTTTCGCCGCACGCGTCGGTCTTCCACTGCCCGCTTTGCACGAAGCCTTGACCGGCGGCGCGGCGAACTCCTGGGCGCTCGAAGTGCTCGGAAAGAAGATGATGGACCGCGACTTCCAGCCCGCCTTCGCGATCCGGCACCAGCAGAAGGATCTCGCGATCGTCCTGCGGACCGCGCGTGAGAAGGGCGTGCCGCTGCCCGGCACCGCTCTCGTGCATCAGCTCCTGTCAGCCCTCGAGTCGCAGGGAAGAGAAAGCCAGGGGACGCAGGCGCTCCTCACTTTGTATGAGGAGTTGTCGCGTCGGCCGGATTGAAGATTGGTGATTGATGATTGACGATTGAACGTCGATCACCAATCTTCAATCTTCAATCTTCAATCCCTGCAGTCCGATCGCCTCGAGAAATTCCTGCGCAACAACCGGCGCGTCGTATCGCGCAACCCGGTTCCGCCCCGCCTCTCCGAGGCGGCGCCGGTCCGCTTCGTGGATCGCGAGTCGATCGAGGACGAAGGCGAGCGCCGGCACGTCGAACGGAGGCACGAGCAGACCCGTCTCACCGTCCGCGACGACCTCGGGTACGGCCGCCGCCTGGCAGGCGACGACCGGCAGGCACGCGGCCATCGCCTCGAGGAAGACGATCCCGAAACCCTCCTGAACGCTCGGCAGACAGAAGATGTCGGCGCTCCGGTACTCCTCGGCCAGCCGATCGAACGGAATGTGTCCGAGGAACGTGACGCGGTCCGAGAGACCGAGCGCCCGCGCGAGCGCCTGGAGCGCCTCGCCCTGCGGCCCCGTCCCCACGATGCGCAGCCGCGCCGGCGTCCTCATGAGCAGGAGCGCGCGGATCAAACTCGCGACTTCCTTGCGCGGATACAAGTGCGCCACACAGAGGATGCCGGGTCCTTCCCGCTCGACGCGCCGCGACGCCGCGAGCGAAGCCTCCCACCGGATGAGGCTGATCGGCTCGGGCACGATGCGGATTCGCTCGCGCGCCACGCCGTAGGCCGCGACGATCCGCGACGCCGCGTATTCGCTCGTCGTCAGGACGAGATCGGCGCGCTTCGCATGGAGCTCCTCGAGACGGGACGCCAACCGCAGCGAAAGCCGCGTGGAGCCGCGCTCGAACTGGAGCTCGTCGGCGATGACTCCCTTGATCGACGCGATCCGCGGCGTTCCGCGTGAGGACACGAAGAGACCGTCGAGATCGAACCCCACGATGGCGTCGAATTTCCGGTTCCGCGCCGCACCGCGCGCGCCCAGGTTGAAGAAGAACCGCGAGACCGTGCTCGCGCTATTTCCCGACGGCGCCACGAGGTCGACCCGGTGCCCCGCCTCTTCGAGCGCCCGGCGTAGGACGGAAATGCCGACGAACGTGCCGCTGCCCCCGCGCACGGACGCCGGTGTTCCGGTGACGAAGAGAAGGCGACGCGCGGGGCCGAAGTCCTCACGCGGACGGCTTATCATCCGCGGAGGGCTCCGATGCTCCCATGACCACGTCGAGTTTTGCACCGCCTCCATCCGCCCCGAAACCACACCGGGGCAAGCAATTCGCGTTCCACCACGGGGGCCGGGACGGATCGAGACTCTACGCGCCCCCCTTTTCCTGTGGAAACGCGAGATAGAGGCCGGCCCAGAGGAGCGGATGGATCAACGCCCCGGCCCGTTCCTGGTCGGTCGTCCACTCTCGGACGCGCTCGAGCGGGACCTCGTGGAGCGTGATCTCCTCGGCGGCCGTGGGTTCGCCGGCTCTTCGCGTTCGCCGGGCGAGAAAGAACGAAACCGACTCGGACGCGAGCCCGGGCGAGCTGGGTCCCGATCCCAGAAATTCGAGATCGGCCGCTTCGTATCCCGTCTCTTCCCGGAGCTCGCGCGCGGCGGCGTCCGTGGCGCGCTCCGGTCCGTCGTCGCCCACGAGCCCCGCCGGAAGCGAGAGGACGCGACCTCCCACCGGAGGCCGGTACTCCTCGACCAGGAGCAGATTTCCCTCGGGGGTAACAGCGACGATCATCACGCCGCCGGCTCTCCCGCGGCGCTCGACGTACTCCCAGGATCCGGTCTGCCGGAGGGAAAGGTGGCGCCCCTCGTACAGAAGCCGGTCCTCGCGATCCGCCGCCGAGCCCATCGGTTCCTCCGTCCCCCTTCGGGGAGCGCCCACTCTATCCTCGCGCTCCTCGCCCTGATCGCCCCGGCGAGCCCTCCGTCGCCGACGCCGACTCCCGGCGCGCCCGCGGCCGATCGGATCGCGCTCCTCGAGAAGACGCTCGACGTCTCGCCCGACAACGGCGGGATCCAGTACGAGCTCGCCGTCGCGGAGGCGCGCGTCGGCCGGCATGCGGACGCGATCCGGTGGCTCGAGAAGGCGGTCTCGCTCGGATACGACTTCGATCTCGCGCGAGAGCCGGCCTTCGCGAGCCTCAAGAAGTTCGAGCCGTATCGCGAGCTCGCGCATCGTCTCTCTCTCGTGACGCCCGTCCGGTCGAGCGCGCTCGCCTTCCGCATCGCGGAGCCGGATCTCGTTCCGGAAGGAATCGCCTACGATCCGGTTTCGCGGGCGTTCTTCGTCGGCAGCCTCTCCAAGAAGAAGATCCTGCGCATCGGGGCCGACGGCGTCGCGAGCGAGTTCGTCGCTCCGGGACGCGACGGTCTCTGGTCGGTCCTCGGCCTCAAGGTCGACGCCCGGCGCCGGATTCTCTGGGCCGCGTCGGCCGCCGACGGCCGTGAAGGAGCCGCCGCCGGCTCCTCCGCGCTCTTCGCGTTCGATCTGCCGTCGGGCGCGCTCCGATCGCGCCACGTCCTCGAGTCGGCGCCGGGCCGGCGCCACCTGCTGAACGACCTCGCCGTGACCGCTTCCGGCGAAGTCTTCGCCACGGACAGCGAGACCGGCGCCGTCTATCGGCTGGCGGAGTCCGCGCGATCGCTCGAGGCCTGGCTGCCCGCCAGAACGTTCACGTATCCCAACGGCATCGCGCTCGACGCCGCGGAGCGACGGCTGTACGTCGCTGACTTCGCGAAGGGACTGTCCGTCGTCGAGATCGCGACGAAACGGATCCGGCCGGTGGCGCACCCGGGCAACGTCACCGTCCACGCGATCGACGGCCTCTCCCTCTACGGCGACAGCCTCGTGGCGGTCCAAAACGGGCCGGGGATGGAACGCATCGCGCGCCTCCACCTCGACGCCGCAGGCGAGCGCGTGACCCGACTCACGGTGATCGAGAGCCGCAATCCCGACTTCGACGCGCCGACGACCGGAGCCGTGGCCGGCAACGACTATTGCTACCTCGCCAACTCGCAGCTCGAGGGGCTGGGCGAGGACGGCAAGCTCAAGAGCGGCGTCCGATTCAAGGACGTCCTCGTGCTGCGCGCCCCGCTCGATGCAAGCGGGAGCGCTCCCTCTTCCGGGAGCCCGGGCTCGAAGGAGGTGGCTCGGCCATTGCTACCTCGAGGCGGCAGGGACGATTCCACGAAAGGAAAAACTGTGCGCGGAAGACGGGTTCCGGCAATAACCCTTTTGGATGCAGCGGCTTCGGCCGACTGGCCGACTCCCGCTGCACGCTCCGGTACCTTCCCGGCGCCACTTTTTTTCACCCGGTGAAAGAAGAAACGACACTTCCGCGGCCGTTTGGCGACTACCTGCTCGTCGCGCAGCTCGGAGACGACCCGCTCGGGAGCGTCTATCGCGCCCTTCACTCCGCCGACGAGAAGCGCTTCGTCCGGCTCCGGATCCTGCAGTCGGGAGAGCTTTC
>JBKPSZ010000276.1:0-9665 GCA_046735265.1 Acidobacteriota bacterium
CCGATGGCGCGGATCACTTCGCGCCGGATGTAGGCGCACGCGAAGACGATCCCTTCGACCTCGCGGAGTCCCGGGTACTGTCCGATGTCCTTTTCGAGGGAGCCCAGCTGCTGGCCCCAGCAGGTGTCGGGCAGGATGTACGCGCCGGCGTGGAGGAGCCTTCCGTCCGGAAGTCTTAGCCGGCAACCGACGATGCCGGCGTCCTGTCTCGAGTGCGCCGCCGCCCGCAGGCGCTGGAGCCAGTCTTTCTGCGTGAGCTCGAGATCGTTGTTCAAGAGAACGATGTCCGACTCCGGGTCCGCCGCGGCGATCCCCGCGTTGTTTCCGCGCACGAACCCGAGGTTCGTCGGATTCCGGATAACCCGCAGCCACCGGTAGGTCTCGAGCGCTTTCGGCGTCTCGTCGGTCGAGCCGTTGTCCACGACGAGGACCTCGGCGCCCGAAAGGTCCGTCCGGCCGAGAGAGTCGAGGCAGCGCTTCGTCAGGTCCCAGCGATTCCAGGCGAGGACGAGGACGGTCGCCTTCCGCGGAGTCATTCCTCCTCGCGGTCGCGGGGCCGGAGCGAGCGCCAGAGCTGCTCCATCGTCGCCTCGACGTCGCCGGCCGTCAGAGCCGTGGTCTCGCGCCAGTCGGAGAGGCCGAAGGCCGCCCGCGCCAGCGGCGGGAGCCCCGTGGCGAGGCGCGAGAGGTTGACGAGGTCGTCCATGCAGAGCTCGGGGGTCAGGTCGCGCAGCAGGCGCGACCGCGCCGCGAGCAGACGCTCGAGCTTTTCGACGCGCGCCGTCAAACGCGCGATCTCGCGCGCCGCGTCGGGCGTTGGCGCGGCGTCTACCACTTCCTCCCCACGAGCCCGCGCATCGCCTGGATGAGACGCCACGCCGCCGAGCGCTCGACCGCGCGGTGGAACGTCATCAGGCGGCCGATCTGATCGCGCAAGTCGTGCTCGTTGCGGAGCGCGTCCTCGAGACGCTCCTCCGCCTTCGTGGCACGATCGAGAAAGCGCTTCTCGCGCGCCTGCCCCTCGGAAAGGCGGAGCTTCAAGTCCGCGGCGTCGGCCTGGGCGGCGCCGAGCGCCGCGGCGAGCGCCTCGGGCCCGGATTCACGAGATCGGTCCTGCAGGGATTCCTCCGAACCGCGATTCTATCCGTCGGCGTTCGAATGCCCGGCCGCGGCCCTCAACGCCTCCAGCCGATCGCGGCGTAGTCGCGAAAACCGAAGATCAGGTCCGCGAAGCTCCGGAGCTCGGGGCTCCGCTCGATCGCCGCGAGAAGACTCGGATCGTCCACGGGGTTCAACTCGCGCACTTCGACGTCTCGGAACCCTGCCTGCGAGAAGAGGAAGTGCGTCATCTCGCTCGGGACCGGCTGGCGGTGCGTCGGATCGAGGTAGAAGGCCCGCATCGCATAGGCGCTCGCCGGGTTGATCGTCTCGACGATCAGGCAGCCGCCGGGCCGGATCCGCTGATAGGCGAGGTCGACGAGCGTCCGCACGGCGGCCCAGGGCAGGTGCTCGACGACCTGGATCGCGGAGACGCCGGCGAGGCTCTTCTCCGGCTCCGCCCAGAGCGCGTCGAAGAGATCGCCTGGCCGCACGTCGAGCCCCCGCGCCCGCCCGCTCTCGACGAGAGCCTCGTCGGACTCGACGCCCGCCATCGCGAGGCCGGCCTCCTTCGCGAGCTCGAGGAGCTCCCCCCGCCCGCAGCCGAGGTCGAGGAAGCGCGCACCGCCGCCGGTCTGCCGCGCGGCTTTCTCCAGGATCGGGACGTAGATCCTCTGCCGCTCGAGGATTTCCTCGCGCGAGCCGCGGAACTGCTTCTCGAACTCGGCGTGCGCGCCGGGCGCGAACACCTGCTGGGTCGTCGCCGGCGAGATCCCGTCGACGCGCCGCGCGAGATCTCCGCCCTCGCGAGCGAGGCGCTGCAGATGCGTCTCGAGGTCGGCGATTCGCGCCGCGAGGCAAGCGGTTTGCGACGCGAGATCGGCGATCTGCGCCGCGAGACCACCAATTTGCGCGGCCGCGCTTTCCTGGCGGGCGAGGGCGTCCGCCTGGAGCCGCTGGAGGGCCTGCACGCGAGCGTCGAGAGCCGCCAGGACGCGGACCGCGGCGTGGTTGAAGGAGACCTGCCCCGAGGTGTAAACGCGCAGGAGGCGCAGCAGCAGGCCCTTGACGGCGGCGGCGCGCGTCGATGCCGGCAACCGCGTCGGGTCGGCGAGGGAGGCCGCGACCTCGACGTCCTTCGAGACCGGATCGGTCCGCGGATCGTCGGGACGGCTCACGCGCCCCCGCCGGCCGCCGAGGCGGCCGCGAGCGCCGTCTCGACGGACCAGAGGTGGTAGGCCTCGGTCACCTCGTGGACGTCGCCGTCGCGCGCCACGCGTCCGCCGTGGATCCACACCGCGCGGCGACAGTTCTGGCGGACCTGCGCGAGCGCGTGCGAGACGAGGAGGACCGTCTTTCCCGCCCGACGGAAGGCCTCCATTCGGTCGTGGCACTTCAGCTGGAACCGCTCGTCGCCGACCGCGAGCGCCTCGTCGACGAGCAGGATGTCGGGATCCACATCGGTCGCCACCGAAAAGGCGAGCCGCGCCGCCATCCCGGTCGAGTAGGTGCGCATCGGTGCGTCGATGAACTCTTCGAGCTCGGCGAAGGCGACGATCCGGTCGAGGCGGCGCTTCATCTCGGCGCGGGTGAAGCCGAGCAGCGCCCCCTGGAGCAGGACGTTCTCGCGCCCCGTCAGCTCTCCGTGGAGCCCCAGGCCGAGCTCGAGCAGCGGAGCCGTCTTGCCGACGACGACGACCCGCCCCTCCGTCGGCCGGAGGATTCGCGCGATGAGACGCAGGAGCGTGCTCTTCCCCGCGCCGTTCCGACCCACGATGCCGACGGTCTCGCCCGGCTCGATCTCCAGGTTCACTTCCCGCAGGGCCTCGAAGTCGTCGTAGACGACGCGCTTCGTGAAGTGGCGGATCGCGTATTCCTTGAGCGTCTTGATGCGCTCGCGCGGGATCCGGTAGCGCACCGAGACGTTCTCCACTCGGATCGCGGTCATCAGGTCCGGTAGGCGAAGGAGTCCACGCGCCGGCAGAAGTAGTTCCAGCCGGTGGCGAGCACGACGACCGCGAACGCCGTCGAGGCGGCGAGGAGGCCGGGGGAGGGGAGAACGCCGTCGTAGATCGGCTTTCGGAACGTCTGGACCAGGTAATACATCGGGTTGGCCCACAGGGCGAACCGGTAGCGCGGCGGGACGATCGACGGGTGGTACACGATCGGGGTCAGGAAGAACCAGGTCTGGACGAGAACGAGGTACATCTCGCGGACGTCGGAGAAGCGCGAGGCGAACGTGAAGAGGAGAAGGGACACACCGGCCGCGAAAGCCGTCGCGATCAGGATCGAGACGGGCAGGAAGAGCCACGTCGCGTAGATCGGAAAGCCGGTGGCGACGACGAGGACGAGGAGAGGGACGAGCGAGAGACCCAGGTTCACGAGGCCGACGCCCACCGCCGAAGCGACGAAGACGGAGCGGGGCACGTAGATCCGCTTCGCGGTCTCGTTGGAGTCCTGCGTCTGGAGGGCCGCCGACGAGGTCGTCTGCGCGAAGAACGCCCAGAAGAGAGAGCCGGTCAGGAAGTACACGGGGTAGTTCTCGATCTGCTGGCGCAGGAGCGCCGAGAACACGAGAGTCAGGGCGATCATGTTCAGGAGCGGGGCGAGCATCGTCCAGAAGATCCCGAGGACGGAGCGCTTGTATCGGACTTTGATGTCGCGGATGACGAGCTCGTAGACGAGCGCGCGGTAGCTCCAGAGCGCGCGCGCCTCCTCGGCGACGCGCCACCCGCGGCGGGCGGAATCGTAGACCGGCAGGTCCGTGCGGGCCGGCAGCGCGGCGGTCGAGCTCAAACGTCGTCTCCCGAGCGATTCTAAGCCGGCGCGCTCACAGCACCTCGGCGAGCCGCCGCACGCCCTCCCGGATGTCGGCCTCGCGCAGGCGCGGGTAACCCAGGATGAGTCCCGGGCGCGCCGGCCGCTTCGAGAAGTAGCCTCCGATTCCGTACACGCCGACGCGGCGGGCCGCGGCGGCGGCGACCGCGTCCTCTTCCGAGATTCGCTTCTCGGGCCACAGGACGATGTGGGCGCCGGCGCCGTCGCCCGTGACCTCGACGCGATCTCCGAGGTGCTCTGCCACGGCGTCGAGCAGGGCCCGGCGCGTCGCGGCGTTTCGCCGCCGGACCCGGCGCAAGTGCCTCTCGTACAGGCCGCTGCCGATGAATTCGGCGAGCGTCTCCTGCTCGAGCGTGGGCGTGTGGCGATCCGAGAGCCACTTGGCGGCGGTCAGCGCCGGGAGGAGAGATCTCGGAACGACCAGATAGCCGATCCGCAGGGACGAGAACACCGTCCGGGAGAACGTCCCCACGTAGATGACTCGCCCCTCCGTGTCGAGGCCCTGAAGCGACTCGAGCGGCTTCCCGTCGTATCGGAACTCCCCGTCGTAGTCGTCTTCCACAACAACGGCGTTCCGGCGGCGCGCCCAGTCGAGCAGCGCCTGACGCCGCGCGAGCGGAAGAATGGCTCCGCTCGGATACTGGTGCGAAGGCGTGACGAAGACGATCCGCGCCTTGTCCGGCAGGGAATCCGGATCGAGGCCGTCGCGATCCACCGCGACGGCGTGCACGCGGGCGCCCGCCACGCGGACAATCTCCCGCGTCCCCTGGTAGATCGGATCCTCGACGACGGCGGCGTCGCCCGGCTCGATCAACACGCGCGCGATCAGATCGAGCGCCTGCTGGGAGCCGCTCACGACGAGAACCTGGGAGGAGTCGCACACGACGGCGCGCGACCGGCGCAGATGCCCCGCGATCGCCTCGCGGAGCGCGTCGCTCCCCGCGGCCGGGCCGTAGTCGAGCTCGCGCACGCGGATCTGGCGCGCGCGCCGGTTCAGGATGCGCTGCCACTGGTCGAACGGGAAGCAGTCCACGACGCTGCGGCCGTACGCGAAGTCGTAGCGGAGCGGCTTCTCGCGCGGTTTCGGAAAGACGATCGTCGCGCCGGCCGCCGACGCGATGGAGCCATAGCGCGACAGCCGGACCCGCGAGGATCCGCGCGAGCCGGGCGGCCGCGCCGGGGAAAGAGTGGCCGGCACGTAGGTCCCCGATCCCGCGCGTCCGGCGGCGAACCCCTCGGCGTAGAGCTGCGCGTAGGCGGTCACGACGACGGTGCGCGAGATCCCGAGCTGCTCGGCGAGGTCCCGCGTCGACGGGAGCCGATCCCCGGCGCGGAACGTGCCGGTCAGGATCGCCTGCCGCAGGCCGGCGTAGACCTGCCGCGAGAGCGGCTGCCGGCGCCTCGAAAGTGGTATCAGAAATTGCAAAAGAAGCGGACCTTTTTCGATGCCATGACGTCCGTATGTTCCCGCAGGCGATCGGCGAGGGCAAGCCGAAGGAGGCGAGCATGCGGGATCCGAAGAGTGGGATGGCCGGTCCAACGGCGGGCCTCCTGGTGCTGCTCCTGACGGCGGCGCTTCCGGCGGTCGCGGCGAGCGCCGGAGCGGGATCGGTTTCGTCGGCCGCCCCGCCCCGGGACGGCATCCACGGCTTCGACTTCGAGATCGGCGATTGGCGCGTGCACCATCGGCTCAAGCGGCCGGCCGACGGGGGGCGCTGGTCCGAGTTCGAAGGGACCTGCGTGGCCCGTCCGTTCATGGACGGCGCGGGAATCCTCGAGGAGCACCGCTTCGAGAGGCCGACGGGCGTCACGCACGGCATCGCGGTCCGGGCGTTCGACGCCGGCACCGGGGAGTGGGCCATCTGGTGGATCGACAGCCGCAATCCGCACGGTCCGCTCGATCCGCCGATGAAGGGCCGCTTCGAAAACGGCGTCGGGACGTTCTACGGCGACGGGTCGCTCGACGGGAAGCCGATGCGCACGCGGTTCCTCTGGACGCATCCGACCGACGACACCGCGCATTGGGAGCAGGCCTTTTCGTTCGACGCCGGAAAGACTTGGGACACGAACTGGATCATGGACCTGCGCCGGACGGCGCGCTGAGCTCGCGAGGCGCCGGCGCCCTGAGAAGAGGAGAAGACCGATGACGACAACTCGAATTTCCCGGGTCTCGGCCGCCGCGCTGTTTCTGATCTCGGCGCTCGCCTCGGCCCAGTCCGCCGCGAGTCCGCCGAAACCGGCGTTCCGGGCGCCCGCGGAGCGCGACGGCCAGCGCGACTTCGATCCGCTCGTCGGCACTTGGAAGGCGACGCTCAAGCGGCTCGAGCATCCGCTGTCCGGCTCGAACAAGTGGATCGAATACGAAGGGACGCAGATCACGAAGAGCATCTGGTGGGGGCGCGGGACGATGGACGAGTTCACCGTCCACGACCCGAGGACCAACACAGACGTCGTCGGCCTGACGATCCGTCTCTACAACCCGACGACGCATCAGTGGCACATCTACTGGGCCAACGCAAAGAAAGGGATGTTCGACTACCCGCCGGTCGCCGGCCACTGGGAGAACGGTCGGGGCGAGTTCTACGACCAGGAGGAGTTCGAGGGGCGCCCGATCTTCGTCCGGTACGTCTGGTCCGACGTGACGCCGACTTCGGCGCATTTCGAGCAGTCGTTCTCGGCCGACGGCGGCAAGACCTGGGAGGCGAACTGGATCTCCGACATCACGAGGATCAAGGACTAGGAATCAGGGACTCGGGATCGGCGCGTCCGGAACGGGTACCAAGCGCAACGACTGGAGCGCCACCCGGGCCCGGCGCGACCAGTCGTTCTCCCGGGCTCGCGCCCTTGCTCGCTCCCGAAACTCGGGCGACGCGCGCCGCGCTCGAGCCGGGTCGAGTCGCGAGGCCATGTCGGCGGCGCCTTCGGCCGTCTCGACTTCCGGGACCGACTCCGTCTCGGGGCTCGGCGTCGAGAGCACCGGAATCCCCGCCGCCAGGTACTCGTAGAGCTTGATCGGCGACGCGTGTTGTCCCTCGCGTCCCCGGGAGAAGGGGATCAGGCCGACGTCGAAGGAAGCGAGGACGGCCGGCATTGCGGCGTAAGGTCGGGGCCCGAGAAAGCGCAGGTTTCCGGGCGCGCGCTCGAGGCGGTCCGTGAGGGACCGGTCGAGCTCCTCACCGACTAAGAAGAAGTCCCAGTCGGGACGGAGGCGCGCGAGGTCGACCAGCAGATCGCCGTCCACCCAACGCGCCAGCGCGCCGACGTAGCCGGCGACGGGCCGCCCCGCCGCCCGCGCCCGGCGGATCGGCTCCGGAGCGCTCTCCGGGTCGGCATCCGCGGCGAAACGGGAGGCGTCCACTCCGTTGGGCAGGAGGATCGCGTCGGGGCGCGACCGGCGAACTTCGTCGAACAGCGGTCGCGAGACCGCGAAGACCACCTCGGCCCTTTCGAGGGCGCGGGCATGGCTCCGCTCGAGGCGGCCGCGGGGATACGGAAAGACCTCGAGCGCGTCGATGACGTCGTAGACGAGCCGGGCGCCTCGCAGGGCCGCCTCGGCCGGGACGTTGTAGGCGAAGGCCCAGACGACGCGCCCGGGAATGTCCGGCAGCGGATCTCCGCCGGTCCGGAGGAAGAGACGCGGCTCGATTCGCGCGAGCGTGCTCCCCGCCGGCGACGCGCCCGACTCCGCGTCGACCTCGAACACCACGGGGATGCCGAGCCGGGAGAAGGCGCGCGCCAGATGGTGGGGCCGCTGCACCAGGGTCACCTCCCACCCGATGCTCGGCGGGAAGATCACGACTCCGCCCGCCCCGCGGGCGAGGTCGGCGAGATCCTCGGCCGGCGCGCGGTCGGGCGGCGGAGCGCCCCACTTCTCCTCGAACCGGCGGCGGTTCTCCTCCCAGACCCGCCGGTACTCCCGGTCCGGCATGCGGCGGAACGTGCCTCGGCCCCAGTGATGGACGAAGGAATCACGGGCCACGGCGAGGGAGAGCCCCCGGTCGCGCAGCCGCCGGCAATAGTCGTCGTCCTCGAACATGCCGACGAGAAAACGCTCGTCGAGCGGGCCGACCGCCTCGAAGACTTTCCGCGAGAGGAGCACGCAGAACATCGCGAGCGATCGGATCGGGTCGGCGCGGCCCGCGTTCGACCGCGTGTAGGCGCGCGCCCACGGCTCGAGCTCTTCGGGATCGCGGTAGCCGACCTCGACCCGTGCCTCGTTGGCGATCTCGTTGGTCGAAGGTCCGACCATGCCGAGGGAGGAATCGCGCTCGAGATGGCGGACCAGAGCGGAGAGCCAGCCCCGCGTAACGACCGTGTCGTTGTTCAGGAAGCAGAGATAGTCGCCGCGCGCGTTTGCGGCGGCGGCGTTTACCGCCGGCGCGAATCCGCGGTTCTCGCCGAAGGTGAGAAGGCGGAATTCCTTACCGCGGCGCGCGGCTTCGCTCTCGAGCCACTCCCGCGTGCCGTCGGTCGAGGCGTTGTCGGCGAAGAGGATCTCGGTTCGGGGCCAGTCGGTCCGGCGATCGAGGGATTCGAGGCAGAGCCGGTTGTGCAGGAGCCCGTCGTGGGTGACGACGAGAATCGAGACGAGGGGATAGAGCTCCTCGAGCCATGAGGAGAGGACGCGGGCCCGGTCGTCCCACGTGTTCTCCCGCGCGAAGGCGCGGCGCGCCTCGGCCGCGGCGGGCTCCTCGGAGGCCGACTCGGCGAGCGCGCGCTCGAAGCCGGCGGCGTCGTCGGCGAAGCGAAGGACGCCGCGCCGGGAATGCTCTTCGAGCGAGCGCAGGTGCGTCGCGACGACCGGGCGCCCGGCCGCGGCGGCCTCGTAGAGCTTGACCGGATCGACGGCGTGCGTGAGCTCGCTCAACCGGAACGGGATGATCTCCGCGTCGAAGCGTGCGCGCAGGCGTGGAAGGTCGGCATGCGGCCGCTCGCCGTGGAAGACGACGTTCGGCAGGTCTCCCGCGAAGGAAGCGCGTCCCGAGTCGGAGCCTCCGATCACCTCGAAACGCCAGTCGGAGCGCCTGCGCGCGAGATCCTCGAAGAGCGGCGCGTCGAACCAGTCGTCCACGGCACCGACGTAGCCGACGGTGAAGGGCCGATCGCCCCGATCCTTTTCCTCCGGCGCCGCTTCGAAGAGCCGGTAGTCGCCGGCGTTCGGCAGCAGGCGCGTCCGCGGTCCCAGCCGTTCGCGAAGCGGAAGGGAGGTCGCGACGAGGAGATCCGCCTCGGCGGCGAGCCGCCGCTCGCCGGCCTCGATCGCCTCCGGTCGGTTCGTCGAGAAGCCGGCGTGCACGTCCAGGCAGTCGTAGACGACCTTCCAGCCGAAGCGAGCGCGCAGCTCGAAGGCGAGCGGAGCCCAGAACGGGCTCTCGACCAGGACCGCCGCCTCGTGGAGCTCGAAGTCCCGACGCGCCCGGGCGAGTGAGTCGATCGCGTCGGCGAGCGCCGTCCCCGTCAAGCGGCGGTCTCCGACATCCTCGCGCGCGACTCCCGCGATCGGAACGAGCGTGACCCCCGGCGCGACGCCGGCCGCCTCGCGAGGCGCGCCCGGCCCGCGCACGGCGCCGTAGAAGACGCGCCGGCCCGCGCGCGCGAGCGCCTCGGAGAGCTGTTGCGGGCGCTGGCGGCGGTCGGACCAGGCGATGACCGGGAGGACGACGACGTCTGGCCGCCCGGGACGCGACTCGTTCGGATCGAATTCGTAGCGCGGGAGATCCACCTCGGGC
>JBKPSZ010000277.1:0-9014 GCA_046735265.1 Acidobacteriota bacterium
TCTTCGTGCTCGGCTTTCACCTGTGTTTCGACCTGATGCACATCCCGGGACTCCTGGGCATGCCGCGACGCATCTATACCTACGAGCCCGGCCGCGGCTGGGACACCTGGAACTTCCTCATTACCCTCGGTGCCTTCTTACAGGCGGCGGCCATCCTCGTCTTCATTGCCAACCTCGTTCTGTCCCGGTCCCGCGGCGCGCTGGCGGGCAACGATCCGTGGGACGCGTGGACTCTCGAGTGGTCGGTGAGCTCGCCGCCTCCCGCATACAACTTCGCCACGATTCCTCGTGTAGGCAGCCGTCGGCCGCTCTGGGACCTCAAGCACCCCGAGGACTCCGACGGGCGGTACGAATGACGACCATGAGTTCCACGATGAGCGCCGTACCGATCGTCCGTCTCGAGCCCGACGACACCTGGCGCCTTCTCGACCGTGGCACGGTGGGAATGGTCTGCCTCATCGCCGCCGAGGCGGCCATCTTCACGATCTTCGTCGTCGCGTACCTTTACTACGTCGGCAAGAGCCTGAGCGGACCCACTCCGCGGCAGGTGCTCGAGACCCCGATTTTCTTCACGATCTGCCTGCTGTCGAGCAGCGCCTCGATCCACGTCGCGAGCAAGGCCCTCGAGCAGGGGGCGCGGCGAGTGTTCCTCTGCTTCTGGATGCTGACGCTGGTGCTGGGCGGTCTGTTTCTCTTCGGCACGGGCCGGGAATGGCATCGCCTCATCTCCGATCACGGGCTCACTATTTCGACGAACCTGTTCGGTACGACCTACTACTCGCTCGTCGGCCTGCACGCGTTCCACGTCACGGTCGGGCTCGTACTCATGACCGTCGTGGCGCTCTTCGCGCTGGCCGGGCGCGCCGCTCGCGAGCGCGCACGCCAGGTCGGCGTGCTCGCGCTCTACTGGCACTTCGTCGACGCCGTATGGGTTGTCGTCTTCACCGTGGTCTACGTCATCGGCCGCTGAGGAGAACCTTTATGCAGCCCGACACGTCGCCGCGACAGCGCCCCATCGAGATCGAGCTGCCGGCGCCCACTGCGTGGCCGATGGTCCTGGCCGCGGGCGTCACGCTGACCTTCGCGGGCCTGCTCACCAGCGTCTCGGTTAGCCTTCTCGGCGTCGTGCTCGCCGGAGCCGGCTGCGCCGGCTGGTTCCGGGAGATGTTTCCAGCTCCGCACGAGATTGCCGTGAGCGCGTACCCCGAAGACGTCGCTCTGACGACGGTGCGCACGGAGGTCGAACGGCTGCCGGCCGCGGAAAACGTGCGTGCCTGGCTGCCGGTCCACACCTATTCCGTCGCCGCGGGGGTGAAGGGCGGTTGGGTCGGCGGCGTGGCGATGGCCGTGCTCGCCTGCGCTTACGGCGTACTGAAGGCCGGCAGCATCTGGTTCCCCATCAACCTGCTGGCCTCCGTCATCTACGCACAATCGCTGAAGCTCGGCCCGGATCAGCTGCTCCGCTTTCATGCGGACAGTTTCGCGATCGCCCTCCTACTGCACGTCCTGGGATCGACGCTGGTCGGGCTGCTCTACGGCGCGATGCTCCCGATGCTCCCGCGCCGTCCGATCCTGCTCGGCGGGCTGATCGCGCCCGTGCTCTGGTCCGGCATGCTCTACTCGATCCTCGGCCTCGTCAACCCGGTGCTTCAGAGCCGGATCGACTGGCTCTGGTTCATCGCGTCGCAGGTGGCTTTCGGCGTGGCGGCGGGACTCGTCGTGGTGAGGCACCAGCGCGTGCCGACGCGCGAGAACCTCGCGTTCGCCCTGCGCGCGGGTATCGAGGCGCCCGGGATCCTTCCTCCCCGGGGAGATGAGGGGGGGCGCCCGTGACGAGCGGGAGCCTGGCGCGGTCGATCGCGGCGCTCGGGTCGGTGGTCGTCGCGCTGGCATCCTGCGACACAGTTCCGGGCCGGCCATCCAAGAGCTCCGAGGCCGTGGCTCCGAGCGAGGTGGTCAAGTTCCAGCCCCTCTACGCTGCGAATTGCGCCGGTTGCCACGGCGTCGAGGGGCGCGGCGGCGCGGCCCTCGGGCTCGCCGATCCGGTCTACCTCGCCATCGCCGGCGACTCCGTGATCCGGAGCGTCGTCGCGAACGGCGTACGGGGGACCGCGATGCCGGCGTTCGCTGAGGCCGCCGGTGGCATGCTCACCGACGCACAGATTGACGTGATCACGAAGGGGATCCGATCCTGGAGCCGCCCGAACGCCCTGGACGGTGCGGCTCCGCCCGCCTACTCGGCGCGGGCTCCCGGCGACTCGCATCGAGGCGAGGCGGCTTTCGCAGTCTTTTGTGCCTCCTGCCACGGCCCTCGAGGCGAGGGCACGGCGAAGGGGAGCGCCATCACGAACGACTCGTTCCTCGCGCTCGTCAGCGACCAGGGGCTTCGGACCCTCACCATCACCGGCCGGCCAGAGCTCGGGGCGCCGGACTGGCGCGGAAACGTGACCGGCCGGCCGATGTCGGACGGAGAGGTCACGGATGTCGTGGCCTGGCTCGCCTCGCGACGAGCCCAGTACCCCGGTCGACCCTACCCGAGCGACGCATTGCGCTGAGGAGCGGATCTATGCCCGACACGCCCGACAGGGCCGGCACACCGGATGAAACGACGCTCACGCGGCGCGGGATGCTGATGAAAATCGGCATCCTCGTGAATGGAGTGGTCGCGGCCGCGATCGGGTTGCCGATCGTGGGCTACCTCCTGTCCTCGCTCTCCCGCGGGCGAGGAGGCAAGTACCTCTCGTGGGTGCCGCTCGGCCCGGTCGGGCAGTTCCCCGAAGGCGAGACGCGTCTGGCCACGTTCCGAAATCCCCTCGTGATGCCGACGGACGGCAGAACAGTGGACACGGCCTGCTGGGTACGGCGGGTCGAGGGGGATACGTTCCAGGTCTTCGCGATCAACTGCATGCATCTGGGCTGCCCGGTTCGCTGGTTCCCCCAGTCGGGCCTCTTCATGTGCCCCTGCCACGGAGGCGCGTACTACCGCGACGGAGCGCGAGCATCGGGGCCGCCCGAACGGGGACTCTTCGTATACCCGTCGAAGGTGAAGGACGGCGTCCTCAGCATCCAGGCGGGTCAACTGCCGACTCCGGGCGGGGCCGCCGCCGTGAGGGGGTAGTCGCCATGCGCCTGCAACTCGCTCGGATCGGTCGCTGGTTCGACGACCGGCTGCAGCTGGCCCGGCCGATCCGGGAGGCGGCCGAGCATCCCGTCCCGCGGAATACGGCGAGCTGGTGGTACGTCTTCGGCAGCGCCGCCCTCGTCGTCTTCGCCTTGCAGCTCGTGACCGGAATCCTTCTCGCCCTCGTCTACGTGCCGTCGGGAGCCGAAGCGTGGAGCAGCCTGCAGGCCCTGAACCACGAGGTCGCGCTGGGTTGGTTCATCCGCGCCCTCCATGGATGGGGATCGAACTTCATGGTCGCGATCGTGCTCGTCCACATGATGCAAGTCTTCCTCTTCGGCGCCTATAAGTTTCCGAGAGAGCTCACCTGGATCGTCGGAGTCTTCTTGCTACTCATGACGCTCGGGATGGCCTTCACCGGGCAGGTGCTGCGGTTCGACCAGGACGCGTACTGGGGCCTCGGCATCGGAGCGTCGATCGCGAGCCGCGTTCCGGTGCTCGGCCCCGCCGCGGTCCAGCTGATGCTGGGGGGGCCGATCATCGCCGGTGCGACGCTGTCCCGATTCTTTGCGCTGCACGTCTTCGTGATCCCCGGTCTCCTGATCGGATTCGTGGGACTCCATCTCCTGATGGTGCTGAAGCTCGGCATCAACGAATGGCCGATGCCCGGCCGTGTGGTGCGCCGCGCGACATACCTCCGCGATTACCACGCACTCACGAAGACGGAGGGCGCGCCCTTCGTCCCCTACGCCATTTGGAAGGACACGTTTTTCGCGGCCGCGATCCTGCTGGCGGTCGCCGTGTGCGCGCTGATCTTCGGCCCGTTCGGTCCAACCGGAAGGCCTGATCCTACGATCATCCAGACCGCGCCTAAGCCCGACTACTTCTTCCTCTGGCTCTACGCGCTTCTGTCTCTGCTTCCGCCGTCGCTCGAGACACCGGCGCTGCTCATCGGCCCCGTCGTGGTGATCGCGCTTCTGCTCCTGCTTCCGTTCCTGTCCGGCGAAGGAGAGAAGAGCTGGCGCCGGCGCCCGATCGCCGTCCTCACGGTCCTCCTGGTCGCCGTAGTGCTCGGCACGTTCACGCGCATGGCCGAGGTGGCGCCGTGGAGTCCGCGCATGGACGCCTGGAGCGCCGAACCGATTCCCGATCGGATGCTGAAGGGCTCGACGGCGCTCGGGCGTCAGGGCGCCCTCGTCTTTCAGGCAAAGCAGTGCCGCAATTGCCACGCTCTCGGCGGCGCCGGGGGACAGCGCGGCCCCGCCCTGGATGATGTGGCGGTGCGCCTCACCCAGGACCAGCTCATCCGCCAGGTGATCCAAGGCGGCGGCAACATGCCGGCGTATGGCAAGAACCTGAATCCGCCCGAGACGACCGCGCTCGTGGCGTTCCTGATGACGCTCCATCCTCACGGTCAGGATCCCGCGCGCGATGCGGCGCTGGCCGGCGTCTCGAAGGAACGGCCGCGCGTAGGATCTGCTCCCGCGCCATAGGAATCCAGATGCCTCACCCGCACGATCCGATCGGTGTCGGCCTCGCGGTCGCCGCGGTCGCAGTGGTGTACGTTGCCGGATTACGCCGTCTGGGCACGAGATCTCTCGGACTTCCGGCATGGCGATCGACGGCCTTCCTCCTCGGACTCGCCACGATCTGGGCTTCCCTTGGCTCGCCGCTCGCCTCCTGCGACGCCGGATCGCTGACCGGACATATGGTCCAGCACCTGCTGCTCATGACGATCGCGCCCCCGCTCGTGCTCCTCGGCGAGCCCGTGAGGGTGATGCTAAGTCGCCTGCCTCGACTTCGGCAGGCGATCGGCCATCGCTTCCGTGGACGGACCTCGCTGCGAGCGGCCGTGGTCTGCTGGCTGGCCGGATCAGGAACGCTCGTGCTGTGGCATGTCCCCGCCGTGTTCGCGCTGGCCTTGCGGTCGTCCACGTGGCATGCGATCGAGCAGGCGTCCTTCCTCCTGACCGGGCTCCTCTTCTGGTGGCCGGTGGTCGAGCCCTGGCCGAGCCGGCCGCTCCCCTCCTGGTCCATCGTTCTCTACCTCTTCCTGGCGACGCTGCCTTGCGACATCCTCTCGGCCTTTCTGGTCTTCTCGGACCGCATCGCCTACCCCGTCTACCTCTCGACGGCTTCTTCCGCCGTCGTTCTTGCCGACCATCAGCTCGCAGGCGCGCTGATGTGGACCTGTGTCACGCTCGTCTACCTCGTGGCGGGGGCCCTCGTCAGCGCGAGGCTCCTGACGTTCAGGAACGAGCCGGGTCGCCACACGATGGCGTCGCCCGCGACCGGAGCGTCGACTCCCGCCGTTCGGGCCGCGCGGACGGCCTGACCATGGCCACCGAATCCATGGTGGCGGACCCGCCGGCTGCGATCCCGCGCGAGGGCGCGGTTTGGTGGGACTACTGGGCGCTCACGAAGCCGGATGTCAATCTCCTGATCGGGATCACGACAGCCGCGGGGTTCTGCCTTGGCCGTCCGCTTCATGACGCCGGGTTTCCCTTCCTCCGGTTGGCTCACACGGTGCTCGGAACCCTGTTGGTCGCCGGCGGAACCGGCACGCTCAACCAGTGGATGGAACGGCGCTTCGATGCGCTGATGCGGCGGACCGCCCGGCGGCCCGTTGCCGACGGACGAATCGACCCGGCCTCCGCGCTCGCGTTTGGCGCCCTGCTCTGCACGGGCGGCATCAGCTACTTGGCTGGTGCGGTGAACGCGCTCGCGGCTGGGATTGCACTCCTGACGATGGCGAGCTACCTGCTCGTGTACACGCCTCTGAAACGGGCGACGCCACTCTGTACGATGGTCGGCGCGATCCCCGGCGCGGCGCCGCCACTCATCGGATGGGCCGCCGCAGCAGGGTCGCTCAGTCTCGAGGCGTGGTTGTTGTATGCGATGGTCTTTCTCTGGCAGTTTCCGCACTTCATGTCCATTGCGTGGATGTATCGCGCAGACTACGATCGCGCGGGATTTGCGGTCCTCCCAAAGGGGAAGGCGGGCGCGTTGGCCATGACATGGCAGGTCGGCGCACCCCTGATTCTCCTGCTCCTGCTGAGCATGGCACCCGTTGCACTGGGAAGGGCCGGCTCGGCTTATCTGGCAACGGCCTTGGTGCTCGGTGCTGGCTTCGCTTACCGGGCGTTTCGACAGGTCCTCCAACGATCGAACGTCGTTTCACGTCAGCTGCTGTTCGCATCGATCGTCTACCTCCCGCTGATTTTTGTGGTGATGATTCTTGACCGAATCTGATTCGGCGGAGCCTCGCTCCCGCGCCGGATGAGGCGTTAGCGCAGAGGCGTAAGGTTCGACTGCTTTGCTAGCGCTGCCTCGCTTGCGAGCAGGGCCGCGCGCGCCTCGAACGCGGACTCCTGTTCCTTGGTGGCAACGATCGCATACCTCCGGAATACCCGCGGCGACCCGCGGCCGGTGATCGTCATGCAGACCGTCTCCGAGACCACGGCCCTGCGCAGGTCGCGCGCAACAGTCCTCCGAAAATCGCGTACCGGCGACCACTTAGACCTGCGGCGCGCGCCTCAACGCCGGGCTGTCTCGCCAGAGTATTCAATAGCGGCTCGAGGCGGTTTTCCGCCCGGGTCGCCGGTCGCCGTACATCAACACCTTCCCGCCCCTTCGAGCGCGAGACACCGCTCAGATCAACCGGTACACCTTGACCTGATGGGAGACACTCGTGACCAGGGTTTTCAGGATCGTGATCGTGGGCAGCGCGAGGAGCAATCCGACCGCGCCGAACATCAGACCGCCGGCCAAGACCCCGATGAAAATCACCAGCGGGTGGACGTCCACCGATTCGCCGACGACGAACGGTTCGAAGACGGTGTTCTTGAGCACCTCGATCAGAGCGACGCCCACGACGAGCCAGATCGCGGCATTTTCCGAGCGGATCGCCGGCAGGAGCGGATGGACCTCGTCCGCCACGATGACGAAGGATAGGCCGCCCAGCAGAGCGACCGCGGAGCCTATGTACGGCACGGGATTGGCTGCGCCGGCGATGAGCCCGACGAGGATCGCCCAACCGACGGGAGCGCCGAGGACACGGAGAAGCAGCCCCACCGAAACTCCCAGGAAACAGCTTTCCAGAAAAACCCCGCGAACGTAGCCGCCTAGAGCGCGATCGAGATCGGCGAAGACGGCTAGAGTCGGTTCGAATAGGCGATTGGGAACCGCCCTGAGAAAACCGCGCTTGATCCGGCTGGCGTCGCGGAGGAGGAAGAAAAAGACGGCCGGAGCCACGATCCACCTGGAAAGGGCCTGTCCCAATCTGGCCAGCGGACCCTTCGTGCTCTGTGACGCGCTCGCGCCTCCCGGAATCCGCGGGGGTTTCACGACCGTGAGCCCGCGTGCTTCCAGAGTGCGCTGGTTCTCGAGTTCGTAGCCGATCAGGCGATCGGCGCCCGCATCAGAGCTCGTGGAGCGCGAGGCCAGGAACCGGGCGTGCTCCTCAGGCGTCAGTGCAATCGAGCGGTCGACCTGATCGATCAGGGGGTCCAGGTCCTCTCCCGCGAACCGGTACAGGCGATTTCCCCCCTTGAGCGAGTCGTCGAGGCCCATCAACGCTCGATACCGCTGGTTGATGTTGTGGAACGCTCGGACTCGCATCTCGAGCGCGCCAACCTCGGCGGGCAGGGCGGCCCTCACCCGACTCACGAGAAGCAGGCCGATCACGACCATCGCGGCAACGAGCAGGGCGACCGTCAACCCGCGTGCCAGGCGAAATCGCTCGAGCGCCGCCACGAGAGGTTGACACACGTAGGCCAGCAGGCCCCCGACTGCGACCGGCAGGATGAGCGACCCAAGGCTCCGCAGAAGCCACACCGACAGCCCGATACCCGCGAGAGCGATTCCGACGCGGATGGCCGTCGAAGCGGGGTTACTTTCCGGCGTCGCCATTCGAAATCTGCGCCTCGCTTGGCTGAAGCTGCGTGTCGATTAGAACTTCCAGTCTCTGCACCACAATCTGCGCCAGTTTGCTGAGGACCCTGTTGGCGAGAAGCGGAAAGCGGCGACCGAGTGAGTCCAGGTCGGACTTCCCCAGGGCGACGAGCGAAACCGGCCCCCGGGCCACCGCCGATGTCCAGCGAGCGGTATCGGCTCCGATCGCCGCCTGCTCCGAAAAGGAGGCCGGCCGTTCGAACCTCAAGATCGGCACTTCCTCTCCCTTCGGGTCTCGACGCGTAATCTCCACGATTCCGCTTCGAACGAGAAACAGCGCCATACCCGGCATTCCTTGTTGGTAGACGTATTCCCCGTCCCGATAGGTTCTCTCGTGCGCGTTTCGAGCGAGACGCCCGAGCTCCCAGTGACTGAAGTCCGAGAAGAGTGTGACTTCGCCCAGGAATGCGGCGAGGTCGCGGTGCTTCCTGCCCGACGTCATGAGCGGCAACGGCCCGAACGCGGCACGCTCCGCGGCCGAAATCCGATCCGGCGCCGCCGGATCATTCGACCGCGATAACAAGATCTCTCTCAGCCCCTGGATCGAGAATCGTCTCATCGGCGGATTCCGATGACGGGACGACCGGGTTCTGCTTGCCCATCTGACCCCACCGAGCCCCCGACCCCGGAGCCGAGGAGCGACGCGGAGGCGCCGAAAATCGGAGAATCCACCGCTACTTCCTCGCCGAGCGCTGGCTCGAGCCCGTCACGGTTTCGGGATGCGACGGCAGCAGCCGCGACGCAACGAGAGAGGCTCGCAGGTCGGCCTGAAACTGGGCCATGATGTCGGCCAGGCCTCGATTCCAGCCGCCGACGACCTCCCGCGCCGTGGTTGGCGAAATCGCCAATGTCGACGAATAGGTCTTCAGCAGGATCTCGATGGCCTGGCGCGCGCCGTCCGGCTTCGAGAAAACGCGAAACCGCAAGGTCAGGACGGACG
>JBKPSZ010000278.1:0-4856 GCA_046735265.1 Acidobacteriota bacterium
CGGAAGCGGACGCCCGGCGGGCCATCGCCTACTTCCAGGAGGCCATCGAAAGGGATCCGTCCTACGCCGACGCGTACGACGGCCTGTGCGACGCCTGGACGACTCTCGGCTGGTACGGCTTCGTGCCGCCCACCGAGGCCTACCCTCGCGGCCAGGCGGCGGCCCGAAAGGCGATCGAGATCGACGAGACCGTGGCCGAGGCGCACGCGTCGCTCGGGGGCATCGAGCTCTGGTTCGGATGGAACTGGCCGGTCGCGGAGCGGGAGTTCGCGCGGATGCTCGAGCTCGATCCGAACTATGCCCCGGGCCGGCACTGGCACGCCGACCTTTTCTCGATCCGGGGGAGACACGAGGAGGCCATCGCCGAGTCCCGCAAGGCGCTCGAGCTCGATCCGCTGTCGCTCATCATCAACACGTGGCTCGCGCGGCGGTACTACTTCGCCGGACGCCTCGAGGACGCCGAGCGCGAGTGCCGCCGGGCGCTCGAGCTCGATCCGAACTTTCCCCCCGCGCGCTGGCAGCTCGGGTCGGTGCTGGTGGCGCAGGGAAAGGTCAAGGAAGCCACCGCCGAGTTCGAGACGGCGGTGAAGCTCTCGAACGAGGCGCCGAGATATCTGGGGTATCTCGGCAACGCGCGCGCCCGGGCCGGCAACGCGGCCGGAGCCCGGGCGATCCTGGGTCAGCTCGATCGTCTCGAGGCCGGCGGCCGTTACGTCTCGGCCCTCGACCGCGCCATCGTCCAGCGCGGACTCGGCGACGACGAGCGCGCCCTCGACTCGATCGAGAAGGCGTTCGAGGATCGCCCCAGTCTCATGCCGTATCTCGCGATCGATCCAGTGTGGGAAGGGCTCCGCGGGAATCCCCGATTCCAGGCGGTGCTGGCGAAGCTGAAGCTGGGCTGATCGCCGGAGGGCGGGGACGAGCCCCGCCCCGACATTCGAAAAGCGTAATCACCGAGAGGCGAGAACGAACCGCCACGGCCGATGTAGGGCCGGCCCTTGTGGCCTCCCGCCCTTGTGGCCGCCCGCACCGGCCGGGCTAACGCGCGGCCTGCGCGTTCGTCGGCGCGGCGTCGGCCTGGAAGCGCCAGAGGCTCGTCCGAATCGAGACTCCGACCGCGAGGAGAGTCCCGTCGCGGCTCCACGCGGGATATTGCACGTCGCCGTCGAAGACGACCGGGAGCCGCTCGAGCGCGGCGGTCGCGGGGTCGAGCAGCGCGACCCCCCGGAACATCGTGTCGGGCGACGTCACGGTGACGGCGATCCTTCCGTCCGGACCGACCGCCATCGCGGAGATCGGCAACGGAGCCAGGCGGAGCGGGCTCGCGAAGAGAATCGGCAGCTGCGAGTCGGACGAGAACGGGATCCGATAGAGCTTCACGCCGTCGAGCTCGTTGACCTGAACGATGAGCGACGGCGCCGGCCCGCGCGGGTCGATCGCGACGCCGTTGGCCGGCCGGAGCTTCCGGGGGCTGCCGCCCTCAGTCGCGATCGCATACAGGAATCCTCCGTTGACGTAATAGAGCGTCCGGCCGTCGGGCGAGGCCACGAGGCCCTGCGGCGCGATGCCGCGCGTCGCTTCGAGCCGGCGGACGATCCGCCCCTCCGGCATCGTCGCGATCGTGATGAGCGGCGGCTGTCCGACGCTTCCCGAGAGGAACGCCACGAGGTTCTCCCCCACGAGCGTGGCCGGCGGCGTCGCCTGCTCCGCGAGATCGAGGAACGGCCGCAGCTGCCCATCGGGCGCGGAGATCAGGAGGCGCCGGCGCCCGAGGACCTGGTTCGGGATGAGCACGCTCCCGTCCGGCAGCTGCACCGGGCTCGTCAGCAGATTGCCGGCCATCGTGGCGAGGCCGTCCGGGATCCCTCCCATCGCCGGGAAGCGCAGAAGCTCCGCCGGGCTGTCGAGCGTGCTGACGAAGAGGCTGCCCGAAGCGCCCGAGTCGAGCCCCCAAGGCTTCCCGGTCACCGGGAAGAGGACACGCGCCTGCAGCCCGTCGCGCGAGACGGAGATCGCCTGCTGGAGATCGCCGAACGTCACGAAAGCGAGCACGGAGGCTCCATCCGATCCGATCGCGAGCGGCGGGGCGAGCGGGAGCTGAGGCGCAAACGGCGTCGCGCGGCCGGTCGCGACGTCGAGGACGTACACGCGCCGCGCGGCGTCGGCCGACCCGGCGAGGCGTCCCCAGAAGATCGCGGTCTTCCCGTCGGGGAAGGCGCGCAGGGTCCAGTTGCCGGACTCGGCGAGGACGGCCGGCCCGAGAGGCGCGAGCATTCCCGTGTCCGGCCAGAAGCGATGCGTCTGGAAATTCCGCGCGGCGTCGCGCTTGACGACGAGGAGACTGCCGTCCGGCAGGCTCTCCGGCCCCTGCGCGTCTTCGAGAACCGTCCGCTCCTCGCCGCCGAGCGGCGGGACGCTGAAGATGCCGCGCGGCACGTCGCTCACGCGATCGAAGAAGAGCTTGTCGCCGTCGCGCGACCAGCACACCTTGTACGCCGATCCCGCGCTCGTTCGGCGAGTCAGGATCGTCCAGTCCCCCGACGTCGGCTTCATGACGGCGACCTGCGACGTACCGGACACGAGCGTCAGGAACGCGAGCGTCTGGCCGTCGGGCGAGCTGCGGGGCGCGAGCACGCGCGTCATCGGGCCGACGAGGAGGTTCGCTTTCCAGATCGGCGCGGGCGCGTCCCCCTGCTTGCCGCGGAACCAGACGCCGGCGAGAGCGCCCGCCCCGAAGAGCGCGACCCCGAGGAGGAGCACGAGAACGAACTCGCGCACCCGGCGTGCCTTCTTCGCCGCCGGAGCGGGGGCGGCCGCGGGGACCGCCACCGAAGGGGCGGGAGCCGCGGCGGTACGGACCGCCGTCGGCATCGGCGATCGGGTCGTCGGGGTCATCGAGGAGTCGCGCGGCGCCCCGGGCGGCGTCTCGAGGAAGGCGATGTGGCTTTCGCCGTGCTGCTCGAAGTCGGAGAGCTTGTCGCGAATCTGCTTCAACTCCCGGGCGAGCTCGGCCGTCGAGGAGTACCTTTCCGACGCGTCCTTGGCGAGGCACCGCTCAATCGCCCAGCGCAGCGGCGGCGGCACCCGTGAGTTGAGCCGCGCGACCGGCGGCGCCTCCTCCTCGATGATCGCGGACAGCGTTTGGACCGGTGTGGCGCGATGGAAGGGGCAGCGCCGCGTGAGCATCTCGTAGAGGAGGAGGCCCGCGGAAAACTGGTCGGAGCGGAAGTCGAGCGGGCGCCCGGCCGCCTGCTCGGGCGACATGTAGTCGGGCGTTCCGATCACGAAGCCGGCCTGCGTGAGCGACGTGTTCTGCGTGAGGGCGCCGAGCGGCCCCTGCAGCTTCGCGAGACCGAAGTCGAGGATCTTCACGAAGCCGTCCTGCGTGACCATCACGTTCTCGGGCTTGAGATCCCGGTGGACGATTCCGGCCGCGTGCGCCTTGGCGAGCCCGCTCGCGATCTGGATCGCGAGGTCGAGGCTCTTCTTGACGGGCAGCGGGCCCGCGTCGATGAGATGCCGGAGCGTCCACCCATCGATCAGCTCCATCGCCAGGTACGGCGAGGAGTTCGCGTGGCCGACTTCGAAGATCGTGACGATGTTGGGGTGGTTGAGCGCGGACGCAGAGCGGGCTTCGAGCGCGAAGCGCGCGAGCCCCTCGCGGTCCGCCATGAGCTCGGCCGGCAGGACCTTCAGCGCGACCTTGCGGCCGAGGCGTGTGTCGAGCGCGCGGTAGACCTCGCCCATCCCGCCAGCGCCCAGGCGGTCGATGATCTGGAAGGGTCCGAGGGCGGATCCGGGCTCGAGGAAAGCGGGGGTTTCGACGCTCTCGGCGGGAATCGGCTCGGAGAACGGCGACTCGGGCGGCTCGATCGGTCCGCCGCCGCCGCTCGACTCCGGATTCACGGCCGCCCGTCGCTCAGGCTCGGCGCGCTCCGGCCCCGAGCCCTTCTCGAGAAGGCAGGGCATCGCCGGAAGAAGCCGGACCTCGAGCTCACGGGTCGAAAGCGACGCAAACCTGGAGCCAGGTCCTTGGCTGACCCAAGTCATTGAAAATGGGCTGCTCCGTTGCGATTCGCCTGAAGTCTTGTGCGAAAAAACGTCAGATTTCTGCGAAATCGAGGCAGAAGTGCGTCCGGCGCTGTCGAATCCTCCTTAGGAGACGGCGCGTGAAGGCGTCTGTCTAGGGCGGCCCTTGCGGCCGCCCGCAACGCCAGCGACGGCAGAGGCGAGGTCCTTCCTCCGCTCGACGCGGGCCGGGGACAAGCCCCGGCCCCTACATCCGGACGTCGGAAGGAGCTCCCCTCCCCACGTCCTACGCCGCCGCGGACCCGTTCTCCTGCGGGAGCGTCGCCACGACCTCCGGCCAACCTTCGCGCACGCTCGGATACCTCGGGGTCCAGCGCGAAGCGGACTTGAGCTTCCGGTTCGAGATCCGCTGCGAGCGCGACAGGAGCTCGCCGATCGACCCCATGAACCACCGCGTCCACCGCGGAAGCGGCTTGGGAGGAGGAACCCCGAGAGCCTGCGCGAGCGTCGCGAAGTACTCCCGGTGGGTCACGGGCTCGTCGTCCACGACGTTGTACACGCCCGCCGGCACGGTCAGCGCCGCGGCCGTCGCCGTCGCGGCGTCGTCGTGAGAGACCGACGAGACGTACCCATCGGGCGATCCCGGAAGGAACTCGCGCCCATTCCTCACCAGAGGGATCGATTCGAGAAGGAAGCGCGAGTCGGGCCCGTAGAACCCGGCGTATCGCAGGACGACTCCGGTCCCGCCTCCCGCCGTGAAGCGAACGGCCGACCGTTCCGCATCGGCGATCGTCTGGTTGTACTTGACCGGCTGGATCGGAATGTCC
>JBKPSZ010000279.1:0-3237 GCA_046735265.1 Acidobacteriota bacterium
GAGTACCTGGACGGCGAGTCGCTCGCGGAGCGCTGGGAGCGGCCCGGCGGGCGCGACGGGAGCCTGCCGCTCCTGCAGCAGGTGGCCCAGGCGCTCGGCGCCGCCCACGAGCGCGGCATCGTGCACCGCGACCTGAAGCCCGGCAACGTCATGCTGACGAAGTCCGGCGTCAAGCTCCTCGACTTCGGCCTCGCGAAGCTCCAGGCGCCGGCGGCGCAGGCCGTCTCCGCGGTGACGAGCCTCCCGACGGCGCTCCAGGAGAGTCAGCCGCTGACGACCCGTGGCACGATCCTCGGCACCTTCCAGTACATGGCTCCCGAGCAGCTCGAGGGGCGCGAGGCCGACGCGCGCAGCGACCTCTTCGCCTTCGGATGCGTCCTCTACGAGATGCTGACGGGCCGAAAGGCCTTCTCGGGCAAGAGTCAGGCGAGCCTGATCGGCTCGATCATGAATTCGGAGCCCGCCGCGATCTCGAGCATCCAGCCGATGGTGCCGCCGGCGCTCGACCGCGTCGTCAAGGGATGCCTCGCCAAGGAGCCGGAGGAACGCTGGCACACCGCGCATGACGTGATGATGCAGCTCCAGTGGATCGCGGAGGGCGGCTCGGCGGCCGGCGTGCCGGCGCCCGTCGCCGCGAGGCGCAAGAGCCGTGAGAAGCTCGCGTGGGGCGTCGCGGCGGCGGCGATTCTCGCGGCGGCCGGTCTCGGATTCGGTTTCTGGAAGCGCGCTCCGCGGGCGCCGCGCGTCGTGCGTTTTGAGATTGCGACGCCGCCGGAAGTCACCTCGATCGACATGCCGCGCATCTCTCCGGACGGACAGACCGTGGCGTTCAACGCGACGGACACGAGCGGGAAGACGCGGATCTGGGTGCGCTCCCTGCACGAGCTCGCTCCGCGCCCGCTCGACGGAACCGAGGGTACGACGCGCCCGTTCTGGTCCCCGGACGGCCGCTTCCTGGCGTTCTTCGCGGACGGCAAGTTGAAGAAGATCGAGGCGACGGGCGGGCCTGCTCAGAAGATCTGCGACGCGCCGACCGGCTCCGACGGAACGTGGAGTCCCGAAGGGGTGATCCTCTTCGACGGCCGCGCCAACGACCCGATCCTTCGCGTCTCCGCGACCGGCGGAACCGCGACGCCGATCGTGAAGCCGGAAGCCTCCCGCAAGGAAAGCACGGTCGGGTGGCCGGACTTTCTCCCCGACGGCAAGCACTTCCTCTACATGGCGACGGGCGAGAAGGCGGAAGACAACACCTACCGCATCGGCTCGCTCGACTCGAAAGAGACGACGCCGTTGATGTCGGCGCAGACGCTGATCACCTACGCGCCGCCGGGGCACGTGCTGTTCGTGCGAGATAAGACCCTCGTGGCCCAGGTCTTCGAAGCGAAGACCGGAAAGACGAAGGGAGAGCCGATCCCGCTCGCGGAGCACATCGGCACCGACTCGGTCGGGCTCGCGCGGTTCTCCGTTTCCAGGGAAGGCACTCTCGCCTTTCGGACGGGCGAATCCGGGAATCGCATTCTCTGGGTGGATCGGACCGGGCGCGAGCTCGACACGGTGGGAGACCCCGGCGAATTCCACAACCCCGCCTTCTCGCCGGCGGGAGACCGCCTCGCCTTCGATCTCGCCGACCTGCGCACCGGCAGGAGCGACATCTGGATCCGCGACCTCGCGCGCGGGGTGAACACACGGCTGACCTTTGGCCAGGGGAGCGACGCCTACGCCCCTCTCTGGTCCCCCGACGGCAAGCGCGTCGTTTTCACCCGCGGCATCGACCTCTACGAAAAGGCCTCGAACGGCCAGGGAGAGGAGAAGCTCCTTTTCAAATCGGACGCCCAGAAGGTCCCGACCGACTGGTCGCGCGACGGGAAGGCGCTCCTCTTCATGACGCGGGGGAAGGAAACTGGCTGGGATGTCTGGGTCCTTCCGATGACCGGCGAGGCGACGCCAAGTGCGCTCATCAAGAGCCCCTTCGGGGACCTCGTCGGTGTCTTTTCGCCCGACGGACGGTTCGTGGCCTACCACTCCAACGAGTCGGGGCGGAACGAGGTATACGTCCAGAGCTTCCCCGGGCCCGGAGGCAAGTGGCAGATCTCCTCGGCCGGCGGGGTCGAGCCGCGCTGGCGCTCCGACGGCAAGGAGTTGTATTACCGCGCGCCGGACCAGAGGCTCATGGCCGTCGACGTCGGAGAGAAGGACGGCTTTCAGGCGGGAATTCCGAAGCCTCTCTTTGCGGGCCGCTTCGAGACGGGGGTGGCCCGCGGCAAGTACCTGCCTTCCCCCGACGGCCAGAAATTTCTCATCGTTGGAGTGCTGGGTCGGGAGTCGATCACGCCGATCACGGTCGTCCTGAACTGGGCCGCGGATCTCGCCCGCTGAATCCGGCCCGAAAGTGCTAGATCCTTCCGGGTCTCGGGGTCATAGAATCCCACCAGCCCAGGGAGGCACGCCATGTCCGACCAGCCGCTGACCCGCTGCGATTTCAACAGCGAGAACCTGCTCGTCAAGGTGGACCTGACGCTCCCGGGAGACGTCAACGCGATTTCCCCCGTCGTCGAGAGCGTCATGCGCATCGTGACCGAGATGGGCTGCGCCGCGGGCAAGGAGTTCGAGATCGAGCTCGCGCTGCGCGAGGCGCTCGCAAACGCGATCGAGCACGGCAGCGGCCACGATCCTTCCAAGGAGATCCAGTGCTGCGTGGCCTGCGACCACACGCGCGGCATGTTGATCGTCGTGCGCGACCCGGGACCCGGCTTTGATCCCGCGCAGATCCCAAGTCCCGTCGTCGGAACGAACCTCTTCTCGACGGGGGGCCGCGGAATCTTCCTCATCAATCAGTTGATGGACGAGGTGCGCTTCGAGAAGGGGGGCACCGAGATTCACATGGTCACAAAGCCGCGCCCCGCCGAAGAGGAAGCTCGCCGCTCCGCCTGACGGATCTCTCCCGCCCGCCGCCACCGCTCCGGCCTCCCATAGAATCCCGCCAGAGGTCCCATGACACTGGCGGCGGGCGCTCGTCTCGGCCCCTACGAGATTCAGGCCCCCCTCGGGGCCGGAGGAATGGGGGAGGTGTACCGAGCGCGCGACACGCGGCTCGAACGCTCCGTCGCGATCAAGGTGCTGCCCGCGGCAGTGTCCGCGTCGACCGAAGTCCGCCAGCGCTTCGAGCGCGAAGCGAAGACGATCTCGCAGCTCTCGCATCCGCACATCTGCGCGCTCTACGACGTGGGGCGGGAAGGC
>JBKPSZ010000280.1:0-17903 GCA_046735265.1 Acidobacteriota bacterium
CGCGAAAAGACGCGTCGCGAGCTCCAGCGCCTGATCCGATCGACCGGCATCACGACGCTCTTCGTCACCCACGAGCAGGAAGAGGCTTTCGAGCTCGGAGACCGCGTGGCGGTGCTGAATCGCGGACGCCTCGAGCAGGTCGGGCCGCCTCGAGAGCTGTACGAGAATCCCGCGACGCGCTTCGTGGCGACCTTCATCGGCCGCGCGAGCGTGGTGCCCGCCACCTGGGAGGGCCCAAGCGGGGCGCGCCTCGCATCGGGCGCCGTCTGGCCGGCCGTTCCGCCGGCCGGAGTGACGGAGGGCGAGTCGGTCGATCTCGTCATGCGTCCGGAGGGTCTCGTCTTTTCGCCCGACGCGGGGGCGGGCACCGTCGAGGGGCGCGTCGACGCCAGCCGCTTCGCCGGGCGCGCCGCTTATTTCGACGTCTCCCTGCCGAGCGGCGAGGCGCTCGAAATCCTGGCCGGGCCCGACGCGGCTTCCGTCGGAGCGCGCGTCTTCGTCCGGCCGGCGCAGGGCGGCCCTCTCCCCCGCGTCTATCGAAGGGCCGGGGACGATGGCGGCTGACTCGAGGCGGATCGCGGGCCGACGGCGCGCTCCCGAGGACGTCTTCGGGCTGCTGCTCGTGCTCCTCCTCGCCTGGCTCGTCTGTTATCCGCTCGCGATCACGCTCGCCGAGGCGCTGTCTGCCCCGAACTGGAGCCTCCGACACTTCGCCGAGTTCGCGAAACGCCCCGACGAGTGGCACGCGCTCTGGGCGAGCGTCTGGATCTCGCTCGCGACCGTGGGACTCGCCGCCGCGATCGGAGTGCCGCTCGCGTTTCTCTTCGAACGAGCGGAGTTCCCCGGGCGGCGCACGCTCGCCGCGCTCGTCGCCCTCCCCGTGGTGCTCCCGCCGCTCGTCGGCGTCGTGGCGTTCCTCTTCCTCTACGGCGAGAGCGGCTTTCTTTCGCGCGCGGTGCAAGCCGTGCTGCGGCTCGACGCGCCGCCCTGGCGTCTCTCGGGACCGGGGGCGATCCTCCTCGTGCACGCCTACTCGATGTACGTCTACTTCTATCTCTTCACGCGCGCGGGGCTCGCCCGCCTCGACGATGCCTACCGGGAGGCGGCGGCCGCGCTCGGCGCGGGCCCGGTGCGCACGCTCTGGCGCGTGACACTCCCGCTCCTCCGGCCGGCGCTCGCGGGAGCGGCGCTGCTGACCTTCCTGACCTCGCTTTCCTCCTTCTCCGCGCCGTACCTCTTCGGAGGGACGTTTCGCGTGCTGACGACGCAGATCCTCTTTTCCCGGCTCAACGGCGACGTGGCGATGTCCATGGTCGAGACTTCGGCGCTCGCGGCGGTCGCCCTCGCCTCCCTCTTTTTTCTCCAGCGCGCCGAGGCCCGCCGGGAGGCGGTCGAGCGCTCGGGAGGCCTCGGGGGCGTGCGCGGGATCGCTCCCGCTCGCCGGCGGCTCGGCTCCTCGCGTTTTCTCATCGCGGCCCTGGGCTGGCTCCTCGCGGTGTGGCTCCTCCTGCCGCACGCCACACTCGCTCTGGTCTCGCTCGTCCCGCCCGGAACCTGGACGGAGCAAACGCTCCCGCCGGTGCTCTCTTTCTCGAATTACCGCTCACTCTTCTCGGAGCCCGAGCGCCTGAGACCGATCGTCAACTCCCTCTGGATGGCGCTCGTGTCGACCGCCGCCGCTCTCGCGATCGGCACCGGAGCCGCGTGGCTCGCCGTAACGCGCCGGACGCGCGGACGATCGGCGATCGAGGCTCTGATCGGGATGCCTTGGGCGCTTCCGGGCACGGTCTTCGCGGTCGCGCTCGCGGCGACGTTCTCCCGGCACGCGCCGTGGGCGGGGCGGTTCGTCCTCGTCGGGACGGCGGCGATCCTGCCTCTCGCCTATTTCCTGCGGGGTCTTCCGCTCGCCGGCCGCGCCGCGTTCGCGGGACTCCGGCAGATCGATCCGGCCCTCGAGGAGGCGGCCGCATCCCTCGGCGCCGGCGCCGGTCGCCGATTCCGCCGGATCACGCTCCCGCTTCTCGCGCCCGCGCTCGCGGCCGGCGCCTCGCTCGCTTTCCTGACGGCGCTCGGCGATTTCGTCGTCTCGATCGTGCTGTACACGTTCGAGACGCGCCCGATCTCGATCGAGATCCTTTCCTCGCTTCGGATGCAGGAGGTGGGCGCCGCCGCGGCGTACGGCGTCCTGCTCGCACTCCTCTCGGCGGCGGCTTTCCTTCTCTGGGGGAGCCGGACCGACTCGGCGCGGGGCGGCTGAGTCCCGGCTAGTCGCGCTCGATCGCGCGTGGGGTGGGGACTCGCCGGGGAAGAGGCACGACGACCCGGCCCGCCGTCGGCGTGACCGTCGGCACCGGAGCCGCCCGATCGAAGAAGCGCTGGAGCCTTCCGTCCTGAGTCCCGACGTACAGCTCTCCCTGCAGGTCTTCGCCGAAGCTCGAGAGCTGGCTCGCCGTCGATGCCAACCGCTCACCGTTGGCCCAGAGGCGGCCGGAACAGTAGTCGCCGTAGAGGTAGCGGCCCTCGAGCGACGGCACGCGCGTGCCCCGATACACGTAGCCGCCGGTCACCGAGCAGCCTTCGTCGTGCGTGTACTCGTAGGTCGGCCGCACGAAGAGCGGCGAGTTGCAGGGGGGCGTGCCGGACGGACATGCGGACGCGCCGTCGCACAGCGTGCCCTCCATGACCTTCCAGCCGTAGTTCTCCCCTCCGTGGCTCCCGCTCGGCTGGAAGTCGATCTCTTCGCGCGAGCCCTGGCCGACGTCTCCGATCCAGAGGTCTCCGGTGAGCCGGTCGAAGGAGAAGCGCCAAGGATTTCGAACGCCCTTCGCCCAGATCTCGTCCCGCGGCCCGCCGGGCGCCGCGAACGGATTGTCCGGAGGAATCCCGTAGAACGGCGGCGAATTCACGTTCTGATCCACGTCGATTCGCAGGATCTTCCCGAGCAGCACCTCGTCGCGCTGAGCGTTGCACGGAGGATCGCCGCCCGAGCCGCCGTCGCCGGTGCCCGCGTAGAGATAGCCGTCGGGACCGAACTGGAGCTGGCCTCCGTTGTGGTTGCCGAAGTTCGGGTGGGGAATCGTCAGGAGCACGATCCGGGAGGCCGGGTCCGCCTGATTCGGATCCGCCGAGCGATGGAACCGCGCGATCTCGATGTTTCCCGCGCCGTTGGTGTAGTACACGAAGAAGAAGCCGTTCTCGGCGTAGTTCGGATGGAACGCCGTCGAGAGGAGACCGCGCTCGCCTCCGTCGAGAACGAGGTCCCGGATGTCGAGGAAGGGCGTCGGCCTCACCGCGCCGCCGGAGACGATCCACACGCGCCCTTCCTGGCTCGTGACGAAGAGGCGGTCGTCCCCCGCGTTGGTGATCGCCGTGATCGCGCCGAGACCGGAAACGACGAGCTCCAAGCCGACGTCGGGCGCGAGGAGGGAGGCCTCGGCCCCCGGCTCCTCGCGCCGGGCGGGATTGCGCACCGCCGCGACGGTGACGAGAAATGCCGCTGCCGCGAGAGCGCCCGGGGACGCAGCGCGGCGCGCGAACCGACGGCGGGACATGCGAGACGTACAACCGGGAGGTCCGAGCGAGCATTTCCGCCCGACGGCGGCCGCCGCGTCGCATCGCCGTCTCTGAAGAATTCCTAAAGCCCTAGAGCTCCAGCACCGAGTCGAGACCGCGCTTCAACCCGACGAAGTCGCGCACGCGACGCACCGCGAGCAGGGTTCCGGCGACGTAGGGACGCGCGCCCGATCCCGAATCGTGCCGGATCGAGAGGCGCTCGTCCGGCTGGCCGAAGAGGATCTCGATCGACGAGACGAACCCCGGCAGTCGGACCGAGTGCACCGGGGTCCCGGAGAGGTCCGCTCCGCGCGCCTCTTTCGCGCCGTGAGTGCGGTCGGCCGGCGTCCCGACTTCCGGACGACGCACGCGGGAAAGACGCGCTGCGAGCTCGCGAGCCGTGCCGCTCGGCGCGTCGGGCTTGTCGAACTTGCCGTACTCGAGAATCTCCCACGACAGGAGGTGACGCGCCGCGATTTCCGCGAAACGCTGGAGCAGAACCGCGGTCAGGGCGAAGTTGCCGGCGGCGAGCACCCCGACGCGATGCTCGCGGGCGGCGGCGGCGATCGCGGCGAAGTCCTCCTCGGTAAGCCCCGACGTGCCGATCACCGCGGCGACTCCGCGGCGGACCGCCTCGAGGACGTGGCCCTTCACCGCCGCCGGCGCCGTGAAGTCCACGAGGACGTCGCAAGGCGTTGCGAGCGCTTCGGCGACGGTGGCGGAAACGCGGATCTCCGGCGCCGGGGCGCCGAGCGCTTCCGCGAGCGGCCGTCCGGCGCCCGACCGGGCGACGGCGGCGACGAGCGCCAGATCGGGCTCGGCGGCGATCGCGGATACGAGGCCCCGGCCGACCCAGCCCGTCGCTCCCGCCAGACAGACGCGAATCACGCGGCGCCGCTCTTCACAGGAGGAGCCAGAGGCCCGCCAGGCACAGGCCGAGGCCCGCCACGTTGGTGAGGGAGAGATTCTCGCGGAAGAAGAGGAGGCCGACGGGAATCAGCACGAGCGCGACCGTGACGTTGATCAGCGTCGCGCCGAGGCTCACCCGCAAGCCGGCGCGATAGGCGAGGAGAACGCCGAGCTCCACCCCGACGATCGCGACGCCGACCGCGACACTCGACCAGTTCACACGCGAGAGCGAGGGCGGCCCCGACGCGGCGGCCGGATAGAGCGGCCACAGGAGAAGCGTCACTACGAGCGCGGCGACGTAGGTCACCGTCAGGGAGAGCATGGGATGGACCCCCTCCGGCACCGACTTCTGCGAAAGGTGGTAGAGCACGTTCGAGGCAACGGCCAGCGACAGGGCCACCGTCAACATTCCCATCCGAACTCCCCCTTTCATCGCGCGGCGGGCTCGAGAATCGCGTACGCCCGCACCGGAAAGCTCCCCATGCCGTGGAATGGAGCGGGCACCGCATGGAGACGAAACCCCGAGTCGGGCAGCTTCTCGAGGTTGCACAGGTGCTCCAGAATCGGAATCCCCGCCTCGAGCAGGAGCGTGTGCGCGGGCCGCTCGAGGTCGGCGGTGTCGTCGATGTTGAGGGAGTCGATTCCGACGAGCGCCGCTCTCTCCTTCGCGAGCCAGGCCGCCGCGGCGCGCGTCAGGAACGGATTCCCTTCGCCGTACGCCGCCGTGCCCCAATGCCGCGCCCATCCGGTGCGGACAAGGACGGCGCGGCCGGCCACGGCGAACCGCTCGAAACGGCCGGGCCCGATCGCCCGAGGCTCCGCGCCCGCGTCGATCACGAGCCCGGGCACGTCCGCGAGGTTTTCCAGCGGGAGCGCGCCGATGTCCGCGCGCCCTTCGAATCGGTGAGAGGGGGCGTCCACGTACGTCCCGGTGTTCGCGACCATCTCGACGCGCCCGATGTGGAAAGTCGTGCCGGCGGCGTACTTCCGGCCGGAGTCCCGCCGCGAAAGGAAATCCGACACCACCGGGGCGGGCAGGCCCGGATATGTGATGGTCCCGTTCTCGATCGGGTGCGACAGCTCGACGAACCGGACGCTCAAGCCGCCCGTTCCATCCGGAGGAAGGTCCCGGCCGTCAGCAACCCGTTGGCCTCGCGGCGGGAAGCTCTCTTTCCGGCGCACCGCGGCCCGGCGGCGGAAAGAAGGCCCTGATCTCGTGCGCGAGAAACTGCTTGACGCCCTCGGCCCCGGTCAGGCGGAGCCAGGCCGGCTCGTCGTCCTCGCCGAGCTCGAGATCGAATTCGAGGAACGGGCAGCAGCGGCGCTCGAGAGACATCCACTCGACGAGACGGGGTGCCAGGATCGCCCCTCCCGGAAAACGGAAGGCCCAACCGCACGGAAGCTCGTGGACGTCGTGGGTCGCCGACGCGAGCTCGTCCGTCAGCGCACCGTATCGCTTCCGCTCGAGCGGCGTGAGCGCGTCGAGCCGGCAGACGAAGCGGCCGTCAGCGACCACGCGACCTTCCCTGGAGAACCTTGAGCAGACGGATCTGCCCGGTGTGGTAGAGGTCGTGAGCGCCGACCCCGAGGACCATCCTGCGGATGTCGTGCTTGCTCCCGCGCGTCCGACGGAGGAGGTCACCCGGCTCGAGGCGGGCGATCGTCTCGCGAAGGCGCCGGTGCTCCGCGTCGAGAAGGGCCCGATGCGACGTCCACGTCTTCTCGCTCGCCGGGGACGGGGTCGGAAACCAGTTGCTCCCCTTGAGCGGGAAGGAGCCCTGCTTCGCCCCCGTCAGCCTCCGCCGGACGGCATACTTCCAGTACGCGGCGTGCAGGACCTCCTCCCAGATGTTGTGGCGGCGGGGCGAAGGGCGCCAAGCTGCCTGCGCCGCGCGCACGCCCCGAAGCGATCCGCGCAGATTCGGGCCGTGCCAGCCGCGGCGCTCGTACGCTTCGTCGAGCAACTGAAGGATGAGCGCGATCGGGAGCTCGCTTTCCGCGGTCATGAACTCTGTCTCAGAGGCCGCGTGCAACCTCCGCGGATCCGAGGATCTCCGACGGAAGGGCGCCCGCCACCACTTCATAGTGTGTCACGCGGGGCTCCTTGCCCAAAAGGAATCGCTCGTCCTCCGGATAGTAGACGGCCTTCTCCGGATCGGGCCCCGCGAAACGGCGGATGGAGTCGAAGTCCTTCCAGAAGGAGAGCAGGACGAATTCCGCCGCGTCGTCCGAGAGCCTCTTCAAGAGGAGCGCGCCCTCGTTGCCCGGCGTTGCGTGGTAGTCCGAGAATCCCTTCGCCTGGAGGAAGGCGCCGTACGCCTCCGCGTCCTGCAAACGGGTGTTCCCCCGCCAGATCCGGACGATCATGACGCCTTCCCCGCCGACAGCCGCACCGGTTCGGCCTCGGGCGGGCTCTCGACGACCTCTTCCTGCTCCTTCTTTCCGCCGAATCGGATGATGACCGCGACCGCGGCAACGATGCCCAGAGCTGCCAATCCGGTTCGAAGCGCGATCTTCTCGCCTCCGATTCCCCATCCGAGAAGCAGCGCGACGACCGGGTTCACGTAGGCGTACGTCGAGACGCGGGCCGGCGTCGTCATCTTGAGCAGCCACATGTAGGCGGAGAATCCCGCGAGCGAACCGAACACGATCAGGTACGCGAGCGCCGCGAGCGAGCGCCCCGACACGGCGGCGAGGTCGAGACGCGCGCCCTCGCCGAAGAGCAACCCGACGCTCCAGAGAACGACGCCGCCCGCGATCATTTCCATCGCGATCGCCTGAAAGGTTGAGACCGGAAGTTTCGCGACGCGCGAGTAGAGCGAGCCGACGGCCCAGGAGAGCGCGGCCGTCAGGAGAGCGATTGCTCCCAGGGTGTCCACGCGGCCGCCGCCGCCGAGACGTCCCGGCGCGACGAGGAACCCGAGCGAGAGAAGACCCAACGTGAGGCCTCCGATGACGGCCGCGCGCGGCGGACGGCGTCTCTGCGCGGCTTCGAGAACCGTCATCCAGATCGGGACCGAAGCGACGATCAGAGCGGCGAGACCAGACGGAACGCGCTGCTCCGCCCACGACACGAGGCCGTTTCCACCGAGGAGCAGCAGAGAGCCGATGACCGTGGCCACCCCCCAGTCGCGCAGACGCGGGCGCTTCTCCCCCTTCCACCGCAGCCAGAAGTAGAGAAGGAGCCCCGCGGTCAGATGCCGGGTGCCCGCCATGAGAAATGGAGGGATGGTCTCGACCGCGAACCGGATGCCGAGGTACGTCGAGCCCCAAAGGAGGTAGATGGCCGCGAACGCGAGAACGATGCGGCCGGAGGAGGACTTAGGCACGCTTCGCCTCTTCGGCCGGCTCCTCCGCGGCCTCGAGCGACACGATGGTCGATTCCTTCACCGTCTCGAGAACGATCGTCGTGCGCGTGGAGGTCACGGTCGGGATCGACCCGATGCGCTCGCGCAGCAGGCGCCCGAGGGTTTCCGTGTCGGCGGCGCGCAGCTTCGCAAGAAAGCAGTCTTCCCCCGCGATGTGGTGGACTTCGAGCACCTCGGGGATGCGCGCGAGCTTCTCCGCCGTCGTCACGCCGCCGGCGCGCTCGTTCGAACGCACGAACACGAACGCGAGGAGCGGCAGGCCCGCTGCGTGGGGATCGACGTCTGCGTGAAAGCCCCGCAGGACGCCCTTCTCCTCGAGCTTCCGGATCCGCTCGAAAACGGCGGACGGCGCGAGACCGACTTGACGCGCTATCTCGGCATTGGAAGTTCGGGCGTTTTCCTGAAGAATCGTCACAATTAACGTGTCTGTTTCGTTGATCGTTCTCATGATTACGTTATTCTACGACGAATCCCCGAATTTGGTTTCGCGGCGCCCGTGAGGCTGTAACCCCCGGCCCAGGAAAAGGTTGCGCGACGCCCGCCCGCGTACCCGAGCGGACGCCGGCCGCGGATCAGACCGCGAAGTACTTCGCCTGGGGGTGGTGTACGGCGATCGCCGACACGGAGGCCTCGGGGTCCATCATGAAACCTTCGGTCAGCTCGACGCCGATCTTGCGGCCGTCCAGAAGGCGGAAGAACGTGGCCTGGTCGGCCAGCTCGGGACAGGCGGGATAGCCGAAGCTGTAGCGCTTTCCGACATAGCGCGCCTGGAAGAGGTCGAGCTTCGAGACCTCGGACGGGTCCGGAATCCCCCAGCACGAACGCAGCTTCCGATGGAGCCACTCGGCCGCCGCTTCCGCGGTCTCGACCGCGAGCGCCTGGAGACTGTGGCAGAGGAGATACTCGCCGCTCTCCTTCAACTCCTCGGCCTTCGCGCGGACGCCTTCTCCGGCCGTCGTGACGAGGAGAGCGACCGTGTCGGGCCGATCGCCCCGCGGCGCGACGAAGTCCGCGAGGCAGAGCCTCTCACCTGCCGCCTGCCTCGGAAAGTGGAAGGCCGCGGGCTCGCGCCCATCCTGGACCAGGTGGAGCGTGTTCCCCGCCGAGTACGCCTCGAAGTACCGGTACATCGCGCGGGCGCGGATCCATCCGGCGGCTTTCACCTCATCGATGACCTGCTCGAGCTCGGCCAGCCGACGGTCGCCCGCCTCCTTCAATCGCGCGAAGCTCCCGCGAAGGCCGAGGTGCTTCGTGTAGAGCATGTGGGGATTCACGTACTCCCAGATCTCGGAGAGATCGAGATCGGGAAGGACGTGCTCGGCCAGGTCCGGCGCCGGCCGCGGAGGAACCTCGCGGACTTCGGCGCTGCGCACCGCGGGAGCGGCGAGCGGGCTCTCGAGCTCGACCGCCGGCGCGGCGGACTCGCTCACGCGCGCGCGCGATTCCTCCCGCAGCTCGGTCCGCGCGGGCTCGCCCGACAGGATCCGGTCCGCAAGTGCGAGACCACGCATCGCGTCGACGGCGTAGACCACGAGGCCGCCGTAGGCCGGCGCGATCCGGTGGTCGGTGAACTTCTGTGAGAGCGCGGCGCCGCCGACGAGCATCGGCGCCGAGACACCGCTCGCCGTCAGGTCCTCGGCGGTCGTCACCATCTGCTGCGCGCTCTTGACGAGGAGCCCCGAGAGGCCGATCAGGTCGGGACGGTGCGCGCGGTAGGCCTCGACCAGCCGCTCGGGAGGCACCTTGATCCCTAGGTTGATCACCTCGTAGCCGTTGTTGGAGAGGATGATCTCGACCAGGTTCTTCCCGATGTCGTGGACGTCCCCTTTGACCGTCGCGAGGATGACCTTCCCTTTGCGCGCGTCGGTCGCCTTTTCCATGAACTTCTCGAGGTGCGAGACGGCGGCCTTCATCGCCTCGGCGGACTGCAGCACCTCGGCGACGATCAGCTCGTTGGCGTTGAACAGGCGGCCGACCTCTTTCATCCCCTCCATGAGGGGCCCGTTGATGATCTCGAGCGGACCCATCCCGCCGGTCCGCACCGCCTCGAGGTCGTCGATGAGCCCTTCCCTCGAGCCTTCGAGGATGTAGCCCGGCAGCCGTTCGAGCGGCGTGCCCGCCCGCTCCGCCTTTTTCTTCGGCGCGGCGCCCTTCGCTTTGAAGTGAGCGGCGAACGCGCCGACCGGATCGGGGCCGCGATTCCAGATCAGGTCTTCGGCGAGGCGCCGCTCCTCTTCCGGAATCGAGGGATACCGAACGATCTTCTCGGTGTTGACGATGGCGAGGTCGAGCCCGGCTTTCGTCGCGTGGTAGAGGAAGACGGAGTTCAGCACTTCGCGGCCCGACTCCGGCAGGCCGAAGCTCACGTTGGAAATCCCGAGAATCGTGCGCGCCTGCGGGAACTCCGCCTTGATCGCGCGGATCCCCTCGATCGTCTCGACCGCGCTGCCGACGTACTTCTCGTCCCCCGTCCCGCACGGGAAGACGAGCGGGTCGAAGAAGAGATCCTCCGGCGCAACGCCGTATTTCTCGGTCAAGAGCGTGAAGCTGCGGCGTGCGATCTCGAGCTTGCGTTCGCGGGTGACGCCCATCCCATGCTCGGGGTCTTCGTCGATCGTGCCGACAACGAGCGCCGCGCCGTACTTCTGGGCGAGCGGGACGACCGAGGCGAAGCGCGCCTCTCCGTCCTCGAGATTGATCGAGTTCAGGATCGCCTTCCCCTGGCTCCACTTCAACCCGAGCTCGAGCACCCGGGCGTCCGTCGAATCGAGCATGAGAGGCACTTTCACCATGCGGGTGACGCGCTCGAGGAAGCGCCCCGCGTCGGCGGTCTCGTCGCGGTCCGGGTCCTGAAGGCAGACGTCGATGGCCTGCGCGCCCCCCTTGACCTGCGCGCGCGCGATCTCCGCGGCGGCGTCGAAATTACCGTCGGCGATCAGCCGCTTGAATTTCCGCGAGCCCAGGACGTTCGTCCGCTCGCCGACGAGCACCGGCCGGTTGTCCTCGGTCAGCTCGAGCGCCTCGATGCCGGACACGAAGACCCGGTCGTGAATCGCGGGACGGCGAGGCCGCTTCCCCGCGGCGGCCGCGGCGATCTTCGCGATGTGCGCCGGTGTTGTGCCGCAGCAACCGCCCACGATGTTCAGCCAGCCCTGCTCGAGGAAGCGCCCGAGCGTCGCCGAGATGGTCTCCGGGGTCTCGCCGTATCGGCCGTCCGCGTCGGGCAGGCCGGCGTTCGGATAGCAGGAGGTCGGCGTCTTGGCGAGCCCCGCGAGGGTCCGCAGGTGGTCCGTCATGAACTCGGGCCCGGTCGCGCAGTTCAACCCCACCGAGAGGAGCGGCCGGTGTGCGATCGCGGCATACACGGCGTCCACCGCCTGGCCGGCGAGCATCGTGCCCATCGGCTCGATCGTGACGGAGACGGAGACCGGCACTCGCCAGCCCACTTCCGCGAACGCCTGATCGATGCCGATCAGGCCCGCTTTCAGATTTCGTGTGTCCTGGACCGTCTCGAGGATCAGGAGGTCGGCGCCGCCCGTCAGGAGACCGATGGCCTGCGCGCGGTAGTGCGCGATCATCTCCTCGAACGTGGCGCCTCCCGTCACGGTGATCGCCTTGGTCGTCGGGCCCATCGAGCCGACGACGAAGCGCGGTCGCGCCGCCGTCGAGAACTTCGCCGCGGCCTCCCGCGCGAGCTGCGCCGCGACCCGGTTCTGATCGATCGCCCGGTCGGCCAGGCCGTACTCGGCCAGCACGAGCGGCGTGCCTCCGAACGTGTCGGTCTCGATCAGGTCGGCGCCGGCGGCGAGGTACTCCTCGTGCATCCGCCGGACGACGTCCGGCCGCGTGAACACGAGGTTCTCGTTGCACCCCTCGAGCTCCGGACCGCCGAAGTCCGCCGCCGACAGGTCCTGTCCCTGGAGCCACGTCCCCGTCGCGCCGTCCATGACGACGACCCTTTCGGCGAGCGTGTCTTGAAGAGCCTCGGCACGCTCGCGCTGCGAAGCGCCGTCGGGTGGACGATTCCCGCTCACGGACTGCGCATTATGCGCGATTCCGGCCGGCCCAATCGGACCGCCACCGCGGTCGAAAAACGGCTTCGAAACGTCCTCGGAATGACTCACGACTCCCTCCCCGGCTCGATCTTCTGGGACACATCGGGCTTCGGCGCGCGGTTTGCCCGAGCGACGGGGGAAGGCCTGTGGGCGTCGAGGCTAGCGGAGGGAAACCGTCACGCAGCCCCGCACAGGCGCTTGCGCCCCGTGCTCGGGCCGGGCATGGACATTCGCGAGAACGGCGACGGTCGAGAGCCTCGCATCGACGAACAGTCTACCACCGACGTCCGGGCGCCGACCGGCGCCGGCGTTCTCGACCCATCGGCGTCCGCTTCGGTCGCCGCCGGAAGGCAGCTGATATCTTTCGCCGCGCCGTCCCGCGGGACCGGCTGCGGAGGGAGCATGAAGAGGCTCGCAGCGTTCGGGGTCGTCCTGATACCGGCGTGTCTTCTCGCCGCGGCGGAGAAACCGAAGTCGCCGCCCCCTCCCGCGACGGCTTCCCTTCCGGCGCTCGACACAGCGCGCTTGAAGGCGTTCAAGGCCCGGTCGATCGGACCGGCGGTCATGAGCGGTCGGGTCTCGGACATCGCCTACGACCCGGAAAATCCGTACGTCTTCTACATCGCGTTCGCCACGGGAGGCGTCGCCAAGACCTCCAACAACGGCGGCAAGTTCCAGGGGATCTTCGAGAAGGAGCCGGTCGCTTCGATCGGCGCCGTCGCGGTGACGCCTTCGGATCCGAAGACCGTCTGGGTGGGGACGGGAGAGGGCAATGACCGGAACAGCTCGGGATGGGGCGACGGCGTGTACCTCTCGACGGACGGCGGCGAGACGTTCGCCAACGTCGGACTGAAGACCTCGTCGGCGATCGGGCGGATCGCCGTGCATCCGAAGGACTCGAAGACCATCTGGGTCGCAGCGCTCGGAAACCTCTGGGCGCCGGGGGGCGAGCGCGGCCTCTACACGACGAGCGATGGAGGCAAGACCTGGCGTGCCCTCCTGCAGGCGCCCGCTCCCGACGCCGCGCGTGTGGGATGCGGCGACGTCGCCGTCGATCCGTCCGATCCGAACACGATCTACGCGGCCCTCTACGCCCGCCAGCGCAAGCCCTGGACTTTCGTCTCCGGCCCGGCGGCGACCGAAGGACGGGACGCCGGCGGGATCTTCAAGTCGTCCGACGGCGGAGCGACCTGGAGGAAGCTCGGCAACGGACTGCCGTCCCGCACGGCGCGAATCGGGCTGGCCGTCTTCCCGAAGAATCCGAAGATCCTCTACGCCGTCGTCCAGTCCGACGAGTCGGGCACGAACAACATCGACGAGGTGCGAAGCCGGAGCGGCGGCGTCTTCCGCTCCGACGACGGCGGCGAGAGCTGGACGCGCACGAGCCGGCTGAACCCGCGCCCCTTCTACTTCTCGCAGATCCGCGTGGATCCGGAGAACGCCGACCGCATCTACGTCCTCGGCTACGCGCTTCACGTCTCCGAAGACGGCGGCAAGTCCTTTCGCGAGGATCGCTTCGAGAAGATCCATCCGGACAACCATGCGCTCGCGATCGACCCGCGGCAGCCGAAGCGCCTCTTGCTCGGGACCGACGGCGGCCCGTACCAGAGCTTCGACGGCGGCAAGTCGTGGGAGCACCTGAATCGGTTCGCTGCGGGCGAGTTCTATCGGATCAGCCTCGATTCGAGCGTCCCCTACCGCATCTGCGGCGGGCTCCAGGACAACCTGAACTGGGTCGGCCCGAGCCGAACGCGTTCGAAAGAAGGAATCATCCACAGCGACTGGATCAACATCGGCGGAGGCGACGGGTTCTCCTGCGTCTTCGACGCGGAGAATTCGAGTCTCATCTATTCCGAGTCGCAGGAGGGGGAGCTCTTCCGCTTCGACCTCTCGACCGGATTCGCGAAACGCCTGCGTCCCTCGCCCGCCGAAGGGCAGCCCGGCTTCCGCTTTCACTGGAACTCGCCGCTGATCGGCAGCCGGCACGACAAAGGCGCGCTCTATCTCGCCGGCAATCGCGTCTTTCGCCTGACCGCGCACGGTGAGAAGTGGACGCCGATCAGCCCGGACCTCTCGACGCAGGATCCGGCGCGCACGACGGCCACCGGAAGCGGCGCGGAAAATTACGGCGTCGCCTACACGCTCGCCGAGTCGCCGGTGAAAGCCGGGCTCCTCTGGGCCGGCACCGACGACGGCAAGGTCTGGGTCACTCAGGACGAAGGGGCGCACTGGGAGGACCGGACCGCGAACCTCCCGGCGGAGGCGAAAGGCCTCTGGATGGGACGCATCGAAGCCTCGCCGCACGACGCGAACGTGGCCTACCTCGCGGTCGAGACGCATCGCTCGGGCAAGATCGCTCCGCTCGCCTACCGGACGGCAGATCTCGGACGGACGTGGCAGAGCATCGCGGGCGATCTTCCTCGCGAAGGGCCGGTCAAAGTGGTGCGCGAAGATCCGAAAAATCCGTCTCTGCTCTTCGCCGGGACCGAGTTCGGTCTCTACGTTTCCTTCGACCGCGGCGCGCACTGGATCCGGTTCGGAGAGCTTCCGACCGTCGCCGTCGACGACATCGCGATCCATCCCCGCGAGCGCGACCTCGTCGCCGCGACGCACGGCCGGAGCCTGTTCGTCGTCGACGACATCTCCTCGATCGAGGACGCCACCGCGGAGACGCTGGCCGAGTCGGCGCACCTCTTCCCGCCGCGTCCGGCCGACGCGATCGTGCCGATGATCGGCTTCGCCGACTGGAATGGGAGCGCGGTCTATCGCGGCGAGAATCCCAAGGAGGGCGCGCTGCTGACGTACTGGATTCGCGACTACACCGGCGACGAGGTCGAGATCGAAATCGAGAACTCTCTCGAACAGCCGGTCGCCAAGCTAAAGGATTCCGGAGCGCCCGGATTCCACCGGGTCGTCTGGGACTTGAAGCCCTCGAAGGAGCTGCTGACCGAGTACGGCGGCGAGGGGGCGCTCTTCGTCCGACCGGGCGACTACACCGTGACGTTGAAGCACGGGAAGACGAAATCGAAGCAGACGCTGCGCGTCACCGTGCCGCCGGGGATCGAGACGCGTTAATCCAATTCACTGGCAGCATGCTTGCAATCTCTGCGTGCAAGCTTTGCTCTGCCTTGATGCGCGTCGCGTTTTCCGCGATCCTCTAAGCGGGCCCTAAATTCGCGCCCCGCGCTTCGACGCTGGCCTAGCCTGAGTTTGGCGGCGCACGCCGCCCGGCGCGTTTCGGAATCGCGCTGTTCATTTCTCGCTCAGGAGGTGCTCCATGAAACATCTTCTTCTCATCCTTCTTGCCGGTGCGCTCGCCTTCGTTCTCTCCTGCGGGAACGACAACAGCGCGCCGACGCAGCCGCGAATGACGACCGCGACGCCCATGGCCGGGAGGACCGCCACTCCAGTCCCGGCCGCGACGCCGACGCCGTCCACGGGGGCCGCGGCCACGGTCAGCGTCGGACCTTCGGGCAGCATGAGCTTCGTCGACAGCCAGAGCAGAAACAGCACGACGACGATCCGTGCCGGAGAAAGGGTGACCTGGAATTTCGAAGGGTTCCACTCGGTGACGTCGGGAAACTGCTGCAACCCGGACGGCAATTTCGACTCGGGCACGATGTCTTCGGGGTCCTTCTCGCACACCTTCCCGGCGGCCGGAAGCTTCCCCTATTTCTGCACCGTGCACGGATCGCTGATGACCGGGATGGTCGTCGTCAACCCGTAGCAGGCACCGGGATATCCGGCGCGCGAGCCCGGTCATCCCCGGGCTCGCGTCCGAATTCGCGGATATCTAGTTCGTCTTCCCCGCCATCTCGATCGCGGAGACGTGCAGCTTGTCTCCGGAGACGGCGCCGGTCAGCTTGACGGTCTGGCCGGCCTGCTCCGAGAGGCCCGCGAAGTCCTGATTGTCGATCTCGTAGATCTTGCTCCCCGACACGAAGACGTACTTGCCACCCTTTTCGACGCACGCCTTCGTGCAATCGGCGTCGGTCATCTTCGACGTGCCGTGCTCGGTCATCGCCTTGTGAGACCGCCCGCACATGCTGTCGCTGATCGTTCCCGTCATCGTTTGATCCGCGGCGAGCGCCCAGGACGAGAGCAGGGCGACACCGATTCCGAGAATGAGCTTCTTCATACACAATCCTCCGGAACCTCGCGATGCAAGAAACGCACCGGCGGGCGGCCGAGGTCAACGAGCCGTCAGACCGCGGTAAACGCGCTCGGCGATCGCGAGGTCCTCGACCCCGAGGCCGGTGAAGTCGCAGACCGTGACGCCCTGGGGATCGAATCGCGAGGGCCGGTCGCAGAAGGCGCCGAGCTCGAGGGCGCGTCCTTTTTCCTCGAGCGCATGCTGCAGCTCGCCGAGCCGTTCGCACTGCGCCAGCGAGTCGACGAGGAGAAGAGACGCGCGTCGGAGGATTTCGGGGTCGAGCTCCTGCTTCCCGGGCGAATCGGATCCAACCGCGAGGACGAGCGTGCCCGGACGGACGTCGTCGGCCCGGAGGAGCGGTGCCCGCGACCCGGTCGCGGTCACGACGAGACGGACATCGGCGGCGACGTCGCCGGGCGACCCGGCCACCGCGACCTCGACGCCGGGAAGCCGGCTCTCGACGTCGCGACGGCACTCTTCGGCGCGGGCGGGGTTGCGACCCCAGAAGACGACTCTCTCGAGCGGCAGCACTTCGGCGTGCAGCCGGGCCTGGAGCCGAGCCTGGACGCCGGTGCCGAGGATTCCGATCCGGGAGTCGCGCCGGCGAAGCTCCCGCGTCGCCATCGCGGCGACCGCCGCCGTCCGGACGTCCGTCAGCCACCCTTCGTCGAGAAAGAGCGCGACGGGGTCCCCCACCGACGCCGAGCAGAGAAGAATGAGGCCGCTCCCGGCCGTCTGGCCACGCGTGAGCCTTCCGGCGAAGGACCCCGCCGCCTTGAGCGCCCAGAAATCCCCGCCGCGCCGGTAGGAAGACTTGATGTGCACCTCCGCGTCCGGCCCTCCGACCGAAAGGTGCATCGGAAGCGGCGTCGAGCACTCGCCGCGCGATTGCGCGACCACCGCTTCCCGCATCGCGTCGATCACGTCGGCGAAGACGACGGCGCCCCGGAACTCCTCGAGGGCAAAAGTCCTCATGCGCGCAGGATCTTCCGGAGCGTTTCGAGGCTCACGTTTCGTCCCGAGAGAACGGCGACCGCCGGGGTCGACAGCGGGCCCGCCTTTCCCGTCCGGATCGCCGCGACGGCGACGGCGGCCGAGGGCTCGATCAGATACTGGTGGCGGTCCAGAACCCAGCGGACCCCGTCCAGGATCTCCTCCTCCGTCAGGAGCGCCACGACGTCCACGCGGTCCTTCAAGACCTCGAAGTTCGAGACACCGATGCCGCCTTCCACGCCGGCCGCCGCGGTCTCGATCGCGGGAAGCTTCGTGACCGCCGCTCCGCGCTCGAGCGAGAGCTTCAGCGCCGGAGAGAGCGCGTGCTGGCACCCGACGATGCGACACCCCGGCCGCTCTTCCCGCGCGTAGTAGGCGAAGCCCCCGGCGAGCCCACCGCCCCCGACCGGGAGGAGGAACGTCTCTGCGTCGGGCGCGTCCTCCAGGGTCTCGACCGCGAGCGAGCCGCCGTTGCCGGCCATGATCGCGTCGTCGTCGAAAGCGGAGAGGAACACGCGGCCCGACGCCGCGGCCTCGGCTCGCGCGAGCTCCTCGGTCTCGTCGTATCCCGGGAACTCGCATCGCACGACGTCGGCTCCCATCGCGACCATGGCGCGATATTTCGCCTCGTCCACCGTCTTCGGGACGAAGATCCGCGCCGGGATCCCGGAGAGCCGCGCGACATGAGCCACCGCCTTGCCGTGATTCCCGGCCGAGGCGGTGACGACGCCGCGCCGGCGCTCCTCGGGAGCGAGCTCCGCCAGGCGCAGGAAGGCCCCGCGGACCTTGAACGAGCCGGTCTCCTGGAGATTCTCGAGCTTGAGGGAGACCAGCACGCCGGCCATCTCCGAGAGTCCCGGCGACGGCTCGAGG
>JBKPSZ010000281.1:0-6281 GCA_046735265.1 Acidobacteriota bacterium
GAAGGAGGACCGAGAGCAGGATGCTCACGATCGAAATGACCAGGGCGCCCAGGAACGCCGACCCGAAGCCGTCGACGCGAAAGCCGAGTCCGAAGCTTCCGGAAAGCGCGCTCGTCAGCCAGAGCACGAACGCGTTGATCACGAGGGTGAAGAGCCCGAGCGTCAGGATCAGCATCGGGCAGGAGAGGAGCAGGAGAACCGGCCGGACGAGGGCGTTCAAGAGCCCGAAGACGAGGGCGACGAGCAGCAGCTTCGCCCACGGTCCGGCGTAGGACACGCCGGGAACGATCTGGACCGCGACCCAGAGCGCGAAAGCGTTGACGACGAGGCGCAGAAGAAATCGCATTTCGACCTACCTCGGCCAGAGCCACGCGAAGGCGGCGGCCGTGAGAATCGCGTACACGATGCCGTCGAGCACCTGCTTCCACGTCATCGCCCAGGAGTATCCCCACCAGATGCTGTTCGGAATGACCGCGCCGCAGTAGCCGAGCACCGCGGCGGTGCCCACCACGCGGAAGACCGGCGACGGTGCCGCGCCCGGCGCGAGCACGCGACCCGCGAGGTAGGCGACGACGAAGGAGATGCCAAGGAGGTAGAGGAACCAGAGGCCGAGCTGCTTGCCCATCGATCCGTCCCACCGCTCCCAAAGAACCAGGAACCCGGCGGGACCCTCGGCCATCTTCTTCTTCATCTCGGGGCTCTGCATCTCCTTCCCCGTCGCGTACGGGAAGCGATACTGACCGCGCGGAACCTTCGCCCGCCGAAACACCTCGACGATCGAGGCCTCGTCGGGCAGGCCCTTCCAGTCCGATTCGTGGAGACGGACGACCATCCAGAGCAGAGAGCTCGCGATGAACGCGAGGACGGCGGAGACGAGGATGGGAAGCCAGAGGGCGTCCACCGTGACCATGCGGACCTCCTTCCCGTCGAGGGGAGTCCCCCGGGCCGGGGATTATCTCCCCGTTCGGCGCGCGGAGGTCAGACTCGGACGGGAACGGGAACCGCCGCGTCCGCCGCGGCCACCAGACGCTCGAGGACCTCGGCGAGATGCGTCCGGCACTTCTCGATCTCGGCGTGGAGCTCCTCGACCCGCTTTTCGGTGGCGACGCCCGCGCGGGCTCGCAGCTCCACGGCCTCCGCGTGAAGCCGCTCGAGCCTCTCGACCGCGTGGACCCGCGCCGCCTCGAGCTCTTCCACCGCGTGGCGGGCGGTCGCCCACGCCGCATCCCGCCGCTCGACCCAGCGCTCGGTCAACCGGCGGATCGCCTCGTTCCAGGGCTCGCCCGCGGGCGCCGGCCGCGCCCGCCGAGCCGCGTCCTTGCGGCGCAGGCGGGCCGGAGCGCGGTGCAGGTCGCGCACGAGCCCGACCTTTTCGCCGAGCCAGAGGGCGTAGTAGGTTGGATCGAGCTGCCACCAGCGGAACCCTTGCGCCGCCGAGCCGGGGAAGTAGTGATGGTTGTTGTGCCACCCCTCCCCCGTCGTGAACACCGCGAAGAGAAAGCTGTTCCGGCTCGTGTCCGTCGTCGGAAAGTCGCGCCGGCCGATCAGGTGCATGACGCTGTTGATCGAGAACGTGCCGTGCCAGAGAAGAACGGTCGAGAGGAAATAGCCGTAGAAGAGCCCGGTCGCGCCGAAAGCGACGTAGAGCCCGAGCGCGTAGAGAGTCGTTGGAAGGAACTGGCGCCGGTCGAGCCACCGCAGCTCCGGGAACTTTGCCAGATCGGGCACGCGCGAGAGGTCGGTCGTCGCATAGTCGCTCGAGAGGATCCATCCGACGTGCGACCACCAGAAGCCCCGCTGCGTCGGGCTGTGGATGTCTTCGGGCAGATCGGAGTAGCGGTGATGGTGGCGGTGGTTCGACGCCCACCAGAGAACGCCTTTCTGCGCCGAGGTCTGCCCGAGGAACGCGATCGCGAACTGCGACACGCGATTGAGGCGGTAGGTACGGTGGCTGAAGTAGCGGTGGAAGCCGGCGGTGATCGCGAACATCCGGAGGTAATAGGACGCGAGGCAGAGGGCGACGCCTTCCCAGGAGAATCCCACGAAGTACACGCCGGCCGCCGCCAGGTGAACGATCAAAAACCCGACGACCGGGGCGACACGATATCGGGAGCGGACGGGCTCGGCCACGCGATCCTCCGGTAAAACGACTAGGATAACCGGAACCGCCGGACGAAACGAGCATTAGTTCGCAATGGAGTGGAAACGCGGCGAATTCACCATTTCGACGGACCGCGCGCTCCTCGACCGCGAAGCCATTCACGTATTTCTCGCCGCCTCGTACTGGGCGCGCGGGATCCCGCGGGAAACGCTCGACCGGGCGATCGAAAACGCCCTATGCTTCGGGATCTACGAGGGCGATCGCCAGGTCGGCTTCGCCAGAGTCGTCAGCGACTTCGCCACGTTCGCCTACCTGGCCGACGTCTTCGTCCTGGACAGCCATCGTGGTCGCGGTCTCTCGAAGTGGCTGATGGAAGTCATCATGGGACATCCGCGGCTCCAGGGCCTGCGGCGCTGGTCGCTCGCCACGCGGGATGCCCATGGTCTCTACGCCCGCTACGGCTTCCGACGCCCGGAGAACCCGGACCGGTTGATGGAGATCGTGGATCCCGAGATCTATCTCCGGGGCTGATCCGACCGGGCGCGGCGGCCGGGCCCGGTCCTGCTATGCTCGTCGAGCGAATATGACCGCCGTCCTTTAGGGCGCGCCCCCGTCGGGGCGTTTCCGCCCGCAAGAAACGAAACCCCCGGGCGAAGTTCCGCTCTCCGCGGCCGAGCGCCCGATTTCGAAAGGACGGTTTCCCATGACGGCACGCCCCGAATGGTGGGACGGCTTCTTCACCGGTCTCATGGCCGAGCTCTGGCAGACGGTCATCCCCCCGGAGGCGACCCGGGCGGAGGTCGAATTCTTCGAGCGCGTTCTCCGCCTCGCGCCCGGCGGCAGGGTGCTCGACGTGCCCTGTGGGCACGGACGCCACGCTTTGGAGCTCGCCCGGCGCGGCTTCCGGGTGACGGGAGTGGACGGCTCGAAGGATCTCCTGGGAACCGCCGAGAGGCGCGCAGCCCGGGAAGGAATCGCGATCGAGCTCCACCTCCGAGACATGCGCGAGCTCCCCTGGGAGGAGGAGTTCGACGCCGCCTACTGCGCCGGCAATTCGTTCGGCTATTTCGAACCTCCGGGCGACCGCGTCTTCCTGGAAGCGGTCGCGCGGGCTCTGCGTCCGAAGGGGAGGTTCCTTCTCGACTCCGGCTGGATCGCGGAGTGTCTGTTCCCGTCTTTCCGGGAGCGGCTGGACCTCGAGTCGGCGGGGATCCGCTTCGAGGTCGAGAATCGTTACGAGCCGCTCTCCGGATGCGTCGAGAGCCGCTTCACCGCGACACGGGGTGACGGGCGCGAGAGCCGCCCCGGGCGGCACCGGGTGTACACGTGCGCGGGGTTGATCGCGCTCCTCTCCGAAGTGGGTTTCGAGGCGTTCGAGGCTTTCGGTTCGACGGCCGGCGACCCCTTTGTCCTCTCCTCCCACCGGCTCCTTCTCGTGGCCGAGCGGCGATGAGGCGCCGGGAGCCTTTCTGCCGAAGCCGGCCCCCCTCAGGACTGCTCGGGCCGAGGGGCGTACGGATAGCAGCCGAGGACCAGCCGGTACGGGGGTCCCGGCGCGGTTTGCCCGCCTGGCGGCTCGTCGGGGGAGCTGAAACGGGCGATCGCGTCCACGACGGCCCGGCGCAGCGCCCCGGCGAAGTCCGCGCGCCTTTTCGGGCTCTCGAAGCGAAACTGCGACTTCAAGGAGAGGGTCGAGATCCGGCCCCCCTCGGGCGTCTCTCCGAGAGTCCGGGCGAGATCCGACTGGACCTGCGCGCTCAGGGCGAGAAGATAGGCCGCGCTCGCCGCGTCCGGGATGGACCGCCAGTCCGCCTCGACCGGGCCGAGCACGCTCGGGACGATCAGGTAACTTCGGGCCGAGGCGACGTATCGCTGCTCGAACATGTTCCGTTTTCGCAGCCGACCCGCGCGCGCGAGGAGGTCGTGCTTCGCGAGGAGGCGCACGTGGTAGTTCACCCTCTGGCGCGGAAGACGGAGTCGCCCCGCGATTTCGGTCGCGGATGCAGGTTCCCTGGCCAGAGCGAGGATCCGCATCCGGAGAGGATCGAGAAGAACTTGCGCCCGGCCAGAGTCCGCGATGCACTCGAGATCCCGGCGAGGGGCGATCGGATCCATTGAAAATAATAATTGTCTAGTAAACATAATGTGTCAAGTCCTGAATGGCCCGAATCTCTTCTCCAATCTTCGCAGTAGTTTAGAGACATGGCCGCAGAGGACCTCCGCCCGCTAGAATCGCGAACGCCCGATCGGAGACTTCCGGACTCGCCCGGTCCGCTCGGAAGGGCTTGCTGAGATGCCGAAGCTCGGACTCTTCGGAGGCGGAATCCCCTCGCGCGAGACGCGCGGATCGAAGAAGCGCGCCCCGGCGCCCGAGGAGAAGAAAAAGAAGGCGCCTCCCCTCTCGGAAATCGTCAAGGACGCGCGAGAGCTGGTCGTCGCCCGCAAGGGCCGGCTGATCCTCGGGCTGGCGCTCCTGCTCGCGAACCGGATCGCGGGGCTCGTGCTCCCCGGCACGACGAAGTTTCTGTTGGACGAGGTCATCGGCAAGGGCCACCGGGAGCTGCTCGGACGCCTGGTCCTCGCGGCCGGAGGCGCCACCCTCATCCAGGCGGTGACTTCGTTCGCGCTCTCGCAGGTCCTCGGAAAGGCCGCGCAGCGCTCCATCACCGAGTTGCGCCGATCCGTCCAGCGCCACGTCGGACGCCTCTCCGTGTCCTATTTCGACCAGACGAAGGTCGGCGTCCTCCTCTCCCGCGTGATGACCGACGCCGAGGGAATCCGGAATCTCGTCGGAACGGGCCTGGTCGAGGTGCTCGGAGGCCTCGTGACGGCCGTGCTCGCCCTCGGAATCCTCTTCTATCTGAACGTCAAGCTCACGCTCGTGGCGCTCGCGGTTCTGTCGCTCTTCTCGGTCGTCCTGCTGTACGCGTTCAAGACGCTGCGGCCCCTCTTCCGCGAGCGCTCCCGGATCAACGCAGAAGTCTCCGGCCGGCTGACCGAATCCTTTTCGGGGATCCGCGTGGTCAAGGCGTATCGGGCCGAAAGGCGCGAGGCGCTCGTGTTCTCTCAGGGAGTCCACCGCCTCTTCCGCAACGTCGCGAAGACGATGACCGGTTTCGCGGCCGTGTCGGGATTCTCGACGCTGCTCCTGGGCGTCGTCGGCGTTGCGATCCTCTGGATCGGCGCGCACGACGTGCTCGCGGGCCGCATGACGATCGGGTCGTTTTTCTCGTTCACGCTGTACCTCGGCCTCCTCGTGGGGCCGGTGGTCCAGATCGTCTCGATCGGAAGCCAGATCACGGAAGCCTTCGCCGGTCTCGAGCGCATCCGCGAGATCCGCGACGAGCTCGCCGAAGACTCGGGAGACGACGCCCGGCAACCGCTCCCTCCCCTTCGGGGCCGCGTCGAATTCGAGGACGTCCATTTCGAATATCAGCCCGGGGTTCCCGTGATCCGGGGGATCTCCTTCACCGCCGAGCGCGGCACGTCCACGGCTCTGGTGGGGTCGTCCGGTTCCGGAAAGAGCACGCTGATCGGGCTCGTCGCCGCTTTCTACCGGCCCACGGCCGGTCGGATCCTCGTCGACGGCCGGGACCTCTCGACCGTGCGCCTCGCCGACTATCGGTCGCAGCTCGGGGTCGTCCTCCAGGACAACTTCCTCTTCGACGGAACGGTCTTCGAGAACATCGCCTACGCCCGACCCGACGCCTCTCCGGAGGACGTCCGGAGGGCGGCGGCGATCGCGCGCTGCGACGACTTCGTCGAGAAGCTCCCCGACGGCTATGACACGGTCGTCGGCGAGCGGGGAGTCAAGCTCTCGGGCGGCCAGCGGCAGCGGGTCGCGATCGCGCGCGCGATCCTCGCGGATCCCCGCATTCTGATCCTGGACGAGGCGACGTCGTCGCTCGACAGCGAGAGCGAGGCCGCCATCCAGGAGGGTCTGACGGAGCTCATGAAGGGACGCACGACGTTCGTCATCGCGCATCGCCTCTCCACTATCCGGCGAGCCGACACGATCCTCGTCGTCGAAGGCGGCCTCGTCGTCGAGCGCGGACGCCACGAAGAGCTCCTCGCGAGAGGGGGACGGTACGCCGAGCTCTATGAGAGCCAGTACGGGCTCGAGGCGAACCTCTTCCGCAACCCGGGTGAAACCGAACCGACTGCCGAGGAGACGCCGGCG
>JBKPSZ010000282.1:0-8297 GCA_046735265.1 Acidobacteriota bacterium
GTACAGGATCGCGCAGGACGCCCGCGAGAGCGGACCCGCGGGCCACACGACCTCGGCCATTCTCGCGAGCGGCGCCAGAAGGCGTTCGCTCGCACGCGGCAGGACTCTTCGCGGAGGCGTAACCCCGAGCGCGTCGGCCGCGCGCCGGAAGAACTCGCCATAGGTGACGTTCTCGGCGGCGAGGATGTACCGCCGGCCCGACCGGCCTCGATCGAGCGCGAGAAGATGCCCTTCGACGGCGTCCTCGACCGAAACGACGGACAGCCCGCCCGGCGGGACCGCGCGGAGCCGTCCGGCTCGCAGGGCGCGAAGGGAACCGGCGGTGCGGCGACGGACGTCTCCCCATCCGAAGATCGTCGCGGGATTGACGATTACCGCGTCCAGGCCCTCGCGAACCGCCGCCAGGACCTCCTCCTCGCCGAGGCGCTTCGACCAGGCGTACGGGATCGACGGCAGGTCTTCCGGCTCGACCGCGTCCTCGCCGAGCGCGCGATCGGGCGTCGCCGACCAACCGATCGCGGCCGTCGAGCTCGTGTGAACGAGACGCGACACCCGGGCGCCGAGCGCGGCGCGAACGACGTTGCGGGTGGCGAGCACGTTGGACCGGTGGAGCGCGTCCGCGTCGGAGCGCCGGTAGGACACGAGCCCGGCCGCGTGAAAGACGATCGAGCATCCCTCGATCGCCCGTTCGACGTCCGCCGGGCGCTCGAGCTCCCCGCGACGCTCGTCCACGTCCAGGCTCTCGAGAAGGGGATGTCTGCGAGACCGCAGGAGAAGACGGACCGCGTATCCCTGTTCTACGAGCCGGCGCGCGAGGTGCGCGCCGAGCATGCCCGAGGCTCCGGTCACCAGGACCGCCGGCTTCATCGACGGCGCGCCGGGACCTCAGAGAAGCCCACGTTCCCGCAGGTCCCGCGCCTGATCGGCGACCGTCTCTCCGAAAGTGAACGACGGCTTCCAGCCGAGCGCGCCCTCGGCGCGTCTCGAAGAGGCGTAACGGTGCATGAACCCGAGCTCGAGATCGTCGGGCGCCACCATTTTCTCCGGCGACCACATCGGCTCCAGGATCCGCAGGCTCGCGCAGAGCGGCTGACGCGACCAGCGCGGCAGCCGCGCCGGGCGTGCCGGCCTTCCGACGGCCCGCCCGACTTCCTCCACGATCTCGCGGAAAGTCAGGTTCTGCCCGACGAAGAGGTAGCGCTCCGTTCTCCTCTCCGACGCGAGAAGCAGACCGATCCCCAGTGCGACGTCCCGCACGTCGACGACGGCGTTTCCGCCCGGAGGAACGACGCGGACGCGGCCCCGGTGGACCGCGGTGAAGAGCCGCCCCGTGTTGGTCGTGTCGCCGGGCCCGTACATCGCCGCCGGGTGAGCGATGGCGGTCGAAACGCCGCGGTCGATCGCGAGGACGGCGGCTTCGTCCCCGGCGCGCTTGGAAACCATGTAGTGCTTGGCCAGGGGACTCTTCCAGTCGAAGCGGAAGTTCTCGTCGATCGGATCGCCCGGGTCGTTGCGGAACCCGAGGGCCGCGCTCGAGCTCACGTGCACGAAGCGCTCGACACCCTCGTCCGCGCAGGCGCGCGCGACGGCCGCCGCCCCTTCGCAGTTGACCGCCCAGAGCCGCTCGCGGTCGCGGCGCCAGTACGAGATCACGCCGACGAGATTGACCACGGCCGAGCAGCCGCGGATCGCCGCCCGGAGCTTTCCGGCGTCCGAGACGTCGCAGCCGCCGACGTACTCCGCATCCGCCGGCAACCCCGCCGGCCGATCGGTCCGAATGTCCACGGCCCGCACCCGGGCGCCCCCGTCCGTCAGGTGGCGCGCGAGATGGAGCCCGAGGAATCCGGCGCCGCCGACGACGGCGACGCGCGTGCCCCGTCCTCGCCAGTCCATTGGTCTCCTTCGACGAGCGCCGCATTATCCGCTTTACCCGGCGCGCAGAGGCCCGGGTCGTCCGGCGAAGAGAGGAGAGGGGGGCGTGCCCCGGCTAGCCGCGGCCGAGCGAACGCCGACCGGCCGCGACGATGAGCAGGATTCCCACGCCGATCAGCGCGAACGGCCAGAGCGCCTGCAGCTCCACGAGGAGCCTCTGGAACGTCGGGGCCTCGGTGAGGACGGCGGCGAGCGCGACCGCCGTGAGGATCACTCCCGGGACGAGAGGCGGCGGCTCCCGGCGGCGGCCGAGCGCGGCGTCGATCCCCGCGACGAGGAGGAACCCCAGGCCGAGCCCCAGGATGATCGACGCCCAGTTGGGAAGCCAGGACAGGAGCGAACCGCGCAGGAGGAACCCGGCGCCGAGCCCGAGAAGGACGCCCGCGGGAAGGAGCGGCCCGCGGAAGCGCGAGACCGCCGAGAGCGCGAAGAACGCGGCGCCGATCGCGAGGAGGATCGGGCCCGGCCCTCCCCAGCCGAACGCCCGCGAGAGGAACGCGGAAATCCCGATCGCGATCAGGACGACACCCGGGGCGAGGGCCCGGCGGTCGGCGGCGTTGGCCTGCTTCACGGTCTCTCCTTGGGCGAGTCGGACCGGGGCGAGTCCCCATCCCAGCGGTAGAACCCCTGCCCCGACTTCTTCCCCGTCTTTCCCTCGGCGACGAGGCGGCGAAGGATTTCCGGGGGAGCGAAGCGTCGGTCGTCGAGCGCGCCGGCGAGCGTTTCCGCGATCGCGAGGCGGACGTCCAGGCCCACGAGGTCGCTCGTCTTGAGCGGGCCCAGCCGGTGGCCGTAGCCGAGTTCCATCGCCCGATCGATGTCGGCGGCGGACGCCACGTTCTCCTCGACCATGCGCATCGCCTCGAGGCCGAGAGCGACGCCGAGTCGCGAGGTCGCAAAACCGGGGGCGTCCTTGACGCGGATCGCCTGCTTGCCGAGGGCCTCGGCGAACTCGAACGCGCGCGTCAGGGTCTCTTCCGAGGTCGCTCGTCCCTGCACGACCTCGACGAGAGGCATGGCGGCGACCGGGTTGAAGAAGTGCAGCCCCACGATCCGGCCCGGGTCGCGCGTGGAACGGGCGATCTCCGTGATCGAGAGCGCCGACGTGTTCGACGCGAGGAAGGCCGCATGCGGAAAGAGGCGGTCGAGCTCGGCGAACACCCGTTGCTTCAGGGGCAGCTCTTCCGGGACGGCCTCGACGGCGAGCCCGACCGGTCCCACGTCCTCCAACCGCTCGGGAACGGACAGCCGGCCTCGCGCACGCTCGGCCGTCTCCGCGGCGAGCTTCCCGCGGGCGACGGCGCGCTCCCAGGAGCCGGCGATCTCGTCGAAGAGCACGCGGCGCCTCGAAGGGTCGGATTCGTAGACGGCCGTCGGATGATCGGACAGGGCGCAGAGCCCCGCGATGCCTCGGCCCATCGTGCCGCCCCCGACGACGAGTGCGCGCGGACGCTCGGGCATCGAAGCGATTATTTCAAAACCGCGCCGGATCGCCCGACCCGGGGCCGAGGAGACGCTCCGCGTTCTCCCAGAGAATCCGGGTCCTGGCCTCCGGCGACAGAGGCAGCGCGAGAAAATCCTCGACGTTCTTCTTCAACGACATGACGCCGGGGCTCGGCCAGTCGGTGCCCCAGAGGCACTTGCGCGAGAGCTCCTCGAGACGCGGGAGATATTCGAGGAGCTTCTTCGGCGGGATTCCCGAGAGGTCCAGGTAGAGGTTCGCGTGCCGGCGGGCGAGGAAGGCCGCGGTCTCCATGTAGAGCGGTCGCCCCGCGTGAGCCAGGATGATGCGGAGCTTCGGGAAGTCGATGGCGACGTCGTCGGCCGCCATCGGGTCGGCGAAGCGGTTGCGCGCGCCGGGAAAGATCGACGTCCCGGTATGGATCATCACCGGCCGTCCCGCGTCCTGCGCGGCCGCGTAGATCGCGCCCTGGGCCTCGTCTCCGGAGACGTAGGCGTTCGCCGCGACGAGCTGATGCGGCGGGTGGATCTTGAGCATCCGAATGCCGAGCTTCTCGAAGAGGCGCCTTGGCTCGTCTCGCGCGTCGCGCGTCCTTCGGGGATGGATCGAGCCGACCGGAACGAGGCGATCCCGGTGCCCCTCGGTGAAGCGGGAGACCCAGTCGTTGACCTCCTCAGTAAAGCCGATGACTTCGGGCGCGACGTAGTTAATCAGGGCCGCGCGCTCGACACCTTCTTCGTCCATCAGCCGGAGGAGAGATTCGGGCCGTGCCAGGGCGGCCGCCACGCGTTCGCCGTCGGATCGGTTTCGCGACATGAGCTCGCGCGCCGCCGGATGGAATTGCTCCCACGGCTGGACGTGGATGTGGCAGTCGAAGACGCGCAAGGCCGTTCTCGCCGGGGATTATGAGGCCGCTTTCGCGCGCGCCTTCCGGAAGACGGCCCCGGCGACGAGGACGACGAGGTTGACCGCGGTTCCGGCAAGCACCGGGTCGAGGCCGGCCGCCGCCGCCGGGAAGAACCGCCCGGCCGCGGCGAGCGCGCCCCCGGCGACCATGGCGAAGATCGCCGCTCCCCTCGGCACGGCTCTCGGGGCAAGGAGTGCGGCCAGGACGGGGAGGATCAGGCTCGCGGCGAAGATCGAGTAGCCGAGCTTCAGCGTCTCGAGGACGTTGCGATCGAGCGCGAGCGCAAGAAGGAGCCCCAGCGCCGCGTACAGCGGAGTCAGCGCGCGCGCCGCCGCGACCGGCGGCCACCATCGCTTCGCTTCCGGCGCGACGTCCCGCACGGTCACGGCGCCCGCCGAGAGGAGGACGGCGTCCGCCGAGGAGTGCATCGTCGCCACGAGACAGACGAGAACGAGCGAGTCGAGCGGCGCCGGAACGAAGGCCAGGATCGCGCGGGGAAGCGTCGAGACGGCCGGCCCCGACGGCAGCGCGGTCTTCGCGGCGAGCGCGATGGCCGTCACGGCGCCGCCGAACAGGACCTTGGAGAACGACGCGCCGAGAGCGGCCCGGCGCGCCGCTTTCTCGTCGCGGCACGACAGGAGCTTGGCCCATACGTCGCTGCCGACCAGATGCGGGAGCCCGATCAGGACGAGGAGAGCGAAAACGTCCGCCGCGCCGAGAGTCGAGGAGACGGGGAACGCGAGCTCGTCGGCGGGCAGCGCGGCGAAGGCGTTCGGACGCGCGAGGGCGAAGGAAAGAGCGAGGACCGGGATGCCGAACACCATGAGCCCGTACTGCACCGCGTCGGTCCGCACGACCGCGAACTGGCCGCCCAGGCAGGTGTAGAGGACGAAGACCGCAGTCGAGCCGACGATCGCGGCCGTCGGGGAGAGGCCCGTCGACGCGGAGAGGACCACCTGCGTCGCTTCGATCAGGAGAGCGAACCAGACGATCTCGGAAACGAGGACGAGCGCGCCGGCCACGCGCCGCGCCGCCGGACCGTAATAGCGTCCCACGATCTCGGGCAGGGTGACCGTCCCCTCGCGGCGAACCCTCTCCGCCAGAAGGAGACCGAGGAGCAGAAGGCCGATCGCGCCGGCGAGATCGAGCCAGATCCCGGCCAAGCCGTGCTCCGCGACGAAGGCGGCGAGGGCCACGGTCGTGGAGCCGCCGGTGGTCAGCGAGGCGAGGCCGAGGAATCCCCAGAAGGGGGAGAGGGAGCGATCCGCGACGAAGTATGACGCCTCGTCGCGGCCGGCGCGACGCCGCCAGAGAAACCCGATCGTCGCGACGGCGGCGAGGTAGATCGCGAGGAGCCCCCACGTCGCCGCCGGCACGCGCGGATTATCGCAACGCTTTGACGCGCCCGTGCGCCGGCGCGATAATCCGCGCGTATTCGTAACGGAAAACCGGTTTGAGACGACCTCGCGGGTGAGGGGACGCCTCGCCATCGGGCTCTCGGCGGCGCTCGCGGCCTCGCTCCCGGCCGTCGCCGCCGACTTCGCGCTCTTTCCGAGCGGCGTGCTGCCGTCCTCTTCGGAGAGCTCCCGCGCCTTCGGCCTCGACCTCGCCGGGTGTCTCGCGCCCTGCCTCGACGCGGGCGGAAGGCCCGAAGAATTCCGGCTCGACCTGTCCGTGCCGTTTCGAGAGGCGTTCTCGGACCTGCCGCGGGGCGATCCGGCCGGGCCGACAGCGAGGAGGGTCCCGCCGCGGCCTCTCCTCTCGGGCCGGACGCTCTGGATGACGGTCGGCGTTTTCGCGGCGATCCCCGTAGTCGGCGAGATCGTCTGGTGGAAAGGGAACGAGAAGGGGTCCTTTCACTTCCAGGAGGAAGGGTGGTTCGGCCGGGACACGTACGCGGGAGGAGCCGACAAGGCCTCGCACTTCTTCTTCGGATACATGGCTTCCCGCGAGATGTCGAAATGGTACGAGCGCTTCGGCAACACGCCGGCGCAATCGCGGGCGCTGGCCGTCGGCGTGGCCACGCTCGGAGGCGCCCTGATCGAGCTCGGCGACGGCTTCACCGAGGTGTACGGCTACTCTTGGCAGGACGTGGCCGCGAACTTCACCGGGGCGCTCGCGGCGGCGGGCATCGGGGCGGCGGGCATCGACGACCTCGTCGGAATGCGCTTCGGGTTCGTGTCGGCCGAGATCCCTCCCCCTTGCTGCCGAGCGTTCGGCTACGGCCACGACTATTCGGAGGACGTGTATTCGCTCGATTTCAAAATCGCTGGCGCCCTCCGACGCGCCGGGCTGCGGCCGGGAATCGCACGGTTCTTCCTGCTCTCCTTCACCTACGGATCGAAGGGTTATCGCTTCTCGCCGGAAGACGTCCGTCAGCGCAACGTCGGGATCGACCTCGGCCTCAACATGCCCGAGGTGCTCCAGGCGATCGGCGTGCGCCAGGAGAAGTGGTGGGGAGAGATTCTTCTCACGATCTTCAACTACATTCGATTTCCGTACACGGCGTCCGGATTCCAGTACGACCTGAACCATCACGAGTGGCACGGTCCGTCGACCGGAGACCGGTTCGATCCGGGGAGAGTGATCTATCCCTAAAATCGGCGCTTCGAAGCGATTCGGGCTTCAATTCGGACCGACTCTTCCGCTAACATGCATCGCAGCTGATGGCCCCGACTCCAGGACGTCGATCCCTGCCGTGGGAAGCTTTCACCCGGGCCATCGGGGGAGCCGCTGTCCTCTGGCTGGCCGCCGGCTCAACCCTCGCGACGGAGTCCTTCCAGATCTTCTCGCCGTCGATCCCGCTCGAGCGCTATTTCGATCCTGACCTGGACGACGGGTTCAGCCCCTTCCGCCAGGTGTCCCTGTCGCAGTCGCCCACGCCCGACGAACAGCTAACGCTCGACGTCGGGGCCCTCCGGCCCGGCGACCTCGCCCAGCTCTTCGCTCCGTCCTCACGCCAGCCGAGCCGATTCTGGTCGACCGCCGTGATCGGGGGCGTCGTCGCGGGAGCCGTCGTCTCCGTCCTCGGCGCGGGGCACGAGGGGCGAGGCTTCAATTTCGCCAACGAGGAGTGGTTCCAGGAAGGCACGTACGCGGGGGGCGCGGACAAGGCCTCCCACTTCGTCATGTACAACGCCTTGAGCCGCGAGCTCGGCGTCAGTTTTCAGCGGATGGGCTACGCGAAAGGCCGCGCGCTCTGGATGGGCTTCGGCACGGCGATGGCCGCCGGCCTCATCACGGAGATCGGCGATGGGCTGACCAACTTCGGATTCGCCTGGCAGGACCTGCTCGTCGACGCGCTCGGATCGGGAACGGCCGTGCTCGTTTCGCACTACAACCTGGACGACACGGTCGGTTTCCGATACGGCAAGGTGTCGGCCGATGAGCCGCCCGAATGCTGTCGGACGGCGGGGATCGGGAAGGACTATTCGCAGGAGATCTACACGGCGGACTTGAAGATCGAGGGATTCGCGCGGAGGATTCATGTCCGCCCCGGGCCGGCGCGGTTCCTCCTGCTTTCGATGACCTATGGGAGCAAGGGATATCGCTTCTCGCTGCCCGAGTTCCGGCAGCGCAACGTCGGCATCGAGCTCGGCTTGAATTTCCCTTCGATCCTCTCGGCCGTCGGCGTGCCCGAGCAGAAGTGGTGGGGCCGCATCATCTACATCTTCTTCAACTTCGTCCGGATCCCCTTCACGCAGATCGGTTACTACTACGACCTCAACAAGGGGAAATGGCACGGCCCCGACGCGGGCAACGTTTACGACCCGGGGCCCTAGCCGTCGCCGGAGCTTGCTCGGCAATCTGCGTCGGGCGGGCGTATCCGGTTGACTCACTCCGTCTCGCTGAACTGCGCCCGCCCGTCGCTCCGGCTCGCGGCTCGGCCAAAGGGCCTCGACCGCTCGCCTGATTGCCTCGCTGCGCTCCGGCTGCCGCGCAGCGAGTCGTTTCGCTCCGTTGGTGGCGAAAATTGGTCGCGCTGCGAGCCGTAGG
>JBKPSZ010000283.1:0-9570 GCA_046735265.1 Acidobacteriota bacterium
GTCGTAGATCTCTCCGGAGGCGGTCGGTTTCCCCTCGAATCCGTCGTCGCCGCCGTACCACGAGGCCATGCCTTCTTCGAGGGAGGGCTCGGAGACGGCGGGCGGCGGCGCGGCCGGAGCCGCGGGCGGGGGAGCGAGCGCCTCCGGCGTTTTCGGAGGCTGGCGCGACGCGCAGCCGGCGGCCACGGCCGTCACGAGAACGAGGGCGGCGCCGCCGAGGGAACGCGACTTCAAACGCGGACCGGTGCGCTCGCGATCGTCTCGACGCCGGCCAGCGCCGGATCGAGCTCTTCTCGAACGAACTGTTCAACCTGCTCGGGGCAACGCCCGACGAGCTTCTCGGGCAGCGCGGCGGCTTCGATCTCCTCGCGGCGCAGGGCGAAGGTCGGGTCGGCGGCGAGCCGCTCGAACAGGTCCGGCGCTCCCCCTTCGCGGGCGGCCCGGTCGGCGGAGGCGCGCGCGTGGACGCGCAAGCGTTCGTGCAGCTCCTGCCGGTCGCCGCCCCTCCGGACCGCTTCCATGAGGAGCTCCTCGGTCGCGAGATAGGGGAGCTGTTCCGCGAGGCGTCTCCGGGAAACCTCCGGGTGAACGACGAGGCCGCCCACCACGTTTTCGAGGAGGACCAGGATGGCGTCCGCGGCGAGGAACGCCTCGGGGACGGCGATGCGCTTGTTGGCCGAGTCGTCGAGACTTCGCTCGAGCCACTGAGTGGCGGCCGTCATCGCGGTGTCGAGCGAGAGGGCCACGACGTGCCGCGCGAGCGCGCAGATCCGCTCGGCGCGCATCGGGTTGCGCTTGTAGGGCATGGCGGAGGATCCGACCTGCTCCGCTTCGAAGGGCTCTTCGAGCTCCCCGTCGTGCTGGAGCAGGCGCAGATCCGTGCCGATCTTGTGGGCCGACTGCGCGAGCCCCGAGAGCGCCCGCACGACGAAGTCGTCCTGCTTGCGCGAGTAGGTCTGTCCGGAGACGATCTGCCGCTTCTCGAAACCCGCCCGCCGCGAGAGAGCCACGTCGAGCTCCTCGACTTTCCGGGAGTCGCCTCCGAAGAGAAGGAGGAACGAGGCCTGAGAACCGGTCGCTCCCTTGGCTCCCAGGAAGCGCAGCTCGCCGCGGGCCCGACGGATCGCCTCGAGGTCCATCAGGAGATCGGAGGCCCAGAGCGCGGCGCGCTTTCCAACCGTCGTCGGCTGCGCCGGCTGATAGTGCGTGTAGGCGAGCGCCGGCAGGTCCCGATGCGCGAGGGCGAAGTCCCGGAGCCTCCGGAGGACTTCGACGAGCCGGCGTTCCACGAGCGTGAGCCCCTCGCGCATCTGCACGAGATCGGTGTTGTCCGTCACGTAAGCCGAGGTCGCTCCCCAGTGCAGGATCCCCCGGGCGGCCGGCGCGGCGGCGCCGAAGACCCGCACGTGCGCCATCACGTCGTGGCGGGTGCGCTCCTCCTCGCGAGCCGCCGCCTCGAAGTCGATGTCGGTCAGGTGTGCCCGGAGCTGCTCGATCGCCTCTTCGGGAATCGGCAGCCCGAGCCGGCGCTCTTCCTCGGCGAGCCAGAGCCAGAGCCGCCTCCAGGTCTCGAACTTGAACCGCGGCGAGAAGATGCGGGACATCTCCGCCGACGCGTAGCGGTCGGCGAGGGGGTTTCCGGCGCCGTCAGCTCTGTTCACTGCCGGCGTCCTCGCCCTTGGAGAACTGCGCGGGCTCGTCGTTGCCGCAGACCAGGCACTGCGCCTCCTGGATCTGCCCCGCCTCCATCTCGAAAATGTAGCTGGGCGTCATGCAGTTCTGGCAGATCAGATAGTCGACCTCGCGGTCCTCCGCCGGCGTGGGTTTGCGCGGGGGCTCGCTCACAAGCCTATTTTCGCAGATCGCGGGCGGGAGCGGTGGCGGGATCGCGCCGCGCAGGAGGACCGGGCGGAACGGGCTCGGACCGTTTCATCCTCGGCCGCGAAGCTCGGACATCAACTGTCCGGCTCCCGACCCGACAATTCTCCCGTGACCTCATCGAGTGCGGCTTTCGCGCCGATCGCGGCACTCGTGCTCGCGATCCTGGTGCTCGTGCTCGCGGCGCTCCTGTGGCGCGCGCGGGGAGCGACCTCACGTCTGGACCGCCTGATCGGGGACACGGCGGCGGCCCGGCAGGCCTCGGAGGGCGTGGACCGCCGTTTCGACGAGCTTCGCCGGGCGGTGGCCGAGCGCGTCGAAGGGGTCGAGCGGAGCCTCGCGGAGGGGCAGCGGAGCCTCACGGACCACCTCGGCCAGTCGGGCCGGCTTCTTCGCGACGTCGGCGAGAAGATGGGCCGCATCTTCGAGGCCTCGCAGAAGATCGAGAAGCTTGCCTCGGAAGTGACGCGGCTCGAGGATCTGTTGAAGCCGCCGAAGCTGCGCGGCGCGCTCGGGGAGACATTTCTCGAACAGGCGCTCGCCCAGGTTCTGCCGAGGAGGTCCTGGCGGATGCAGTACTCCTTCGGCGATTCGGTCGTGGACGCCGCGATTTTCGTGGGTGAGCGGATCGTGCCGATCGACAGCAAGTTCCCTCTGGAGAATTACCGTCGAGCCCGCGAGGCACCCGCAGAGGCGGACCGGAAGAAGGCGGCACGGGATTTCGCGTCCGACTTCCGCGGACACGTCGAGGCGATCGCCTCCCGCTACATCCGTCCCGAGGCGGGAACCGTCGATTTCGCGCTGATGTATGTGCCCGCCGAAGCGGTGTACGCCGAGATCGTCGAGGAGGAGCGCGAGGTCTGCCTCGCGGACTACGCGCTCGAGCGCCGCGTCGTCCCGGTCTCGCCGCGGCTCCTCTTCGCGTATCTCTCGACCGTCGCGATGGGGCTGAAGGGCCTGGAGCTCCAGCAGAGCGCGCGCCAAATCGGAGAGAAGCTGGCGGAGCTCGGGCGATTCTGGGATCGGGTCGAGGAGCCGTTCGGCAAGCTCGGCGCCCACCTCTCCAACACGCAGAAGCAGTATGAGCAGACCTCGCGCGCGCTCGAACGCTTCGGCGCGCGCCTGGAGGGCGTGTCCGAGCGCGCGGAAGAGGAGCTCGAGCCGGAGAAGAGAGAGTTTCCGTCACTCACGCCCTCGTAGATTCCGTTCGCCGGTCATAGATGTCTTGAATCGTCCGTTCCCCCGCGCCATGGTCGCGATCGCCATCCGTTGATTGCCACCCGCGAATCAGCAATCACCAATCGCCAGTCAGCAATCGGTCATCACGAATCCCGATCCCCCAATCCTCGATCCCTCCCGTCCCCTCTGATAGAATTTCGCGCTTTTCGGTTGCGATGAGCCTCCACGTCAACTCCGAGATCGGCCGGTTGAAGAGCGTCCTGGTGCACCTGCCGGGGCCCGAGATCGACCGTATGGTCCCCTCGATGATGGAGGAGCTGCTCTTCGACGACATCCTCTACGGAAGCCGGGCTCGCGAGGAGCATCGTCGTTTCCAGCAGGTCCTGGGGTTCCTCGCCGATGAAGTGCTCGACATCCAGCAGCTGCTCGAGGAGGTGCTCGCGGTGCCGGAGCAGCGCTCCGCGATCCTCGGGGACCTCGGCCGCGCGCTCTCCTGGGGACCCGACATGGATTACCGCCTCCAGGACCTGACGCCCGAAGCGCTCGCTTCGACACTCGTCGCGGGGCTCGAGCGGCCGGCCCAGGAGATCGCCTCTTCGACCGACGAGCTCTACTACCTCGCTCCGGTGCCGAACTACTTCTTCCAGCGCGACCCGCTCGTCGTCGTCGGGAACCGCGCGATCCGCGGATCGATGGCCACGCCGGCCCGCCTTCGGGAGCCGCTCCTGTCCGGGTACGTCTTCCAGTTCCACCCGAAATTCGAGACCGCGGAAGGCGGGCGCTTCTGGTTTCAGGAGTTCTCGGCCGACTATCGGCGCCCCTCGTCCTACGCCCGCATGCGGCCGACGCTCGAGGGCGGCGACATCCTCGTGCTGCGCGAGGACCTGCTCGCGATCGGCTATTCGGAGCGCACCGAGAAGACGACGATCGAAAGGCTCGCGGAATCGTTCAAGGCCCAGCGGTCGCCGATCAAGCGGATCTTCGTCGTGGCCATTCCGCCGGCGCGTTCCTACATGCACCTCGACACGGTTTTCACGGTGGTCTCGCGCGAAGAGTGCCTCGTCTACGGACCGATGATCCTGCCCGACGGCGCCGAAGAGGCGGACGTCTACGAGTGCGATCTGACGAAGCGCGAGATCACGTGGACGACCGAGAAGGATCTCCTCTCCGCGCTGCGCACCCAGAAGCTCGACTTGAAGCCGATCCGCTGCGGTGGGACCGATCCCATATCCGAACGGCGCGAGCAGTGGACCGACGGCGCCAACGCCTTCGCGATCGCGCCCGGGGTGATCCTGATCTACGACCGGAACGAGCGGACGGCCGAAGAGCTCTCGCGCGTCGGGTACAACGTCGTGGACGAGGCGGATCTTCTCCTCGGCCGGGCGGAGCTTCAGCTGCGCAAGAAGAAGAAGTACGCGATCCGGCTGGCGGCGCACGAGCTGTCGCGCGCCCGCGGCGGTCCGCGCTGCATGGCGATGCCGCTCGTGCGCGAAGACCTGTCGTCCTAGCCGACCGCATGATCAACCGAACTCCCTTCTTCCCGTTCGTCCGGCCTCTCGCCGTCGTCGCTTTCGGCGGCAACGCGCTCCTGCGCCCCGACGATTCCGGCACGACCGGCCAGCAGCTCGAGCGTGCCCGGGAAGCCGTTCGGAAGCTCCTCCCGGTGCTCAACCGCGGCTACGAGCTCGTCGTCGTCCACGGCAACGGGCCGCAGGTCGGAAACGTCCTGATCCAGGGGGAGGCCGCCGCCGATCTCGTTCCCCGCCAGTCGCTCGATTTCTGCGTCGCCGAGACGGAGGGCTCCATCGGTTTCCTCCTGGAGCTCGCGTTCTCCAACGAGCTCGCCCGATCCGGTTTCCGGAAGGAAGTCATCACGCTCATCAGCCAGGTGCAGGTGGACGCGGCCGATCCCGCTTTCGAGAAGCCGACCAAGCCGATCGGGCCCTTCTTCGAGAAGGAGAAGGCGGCCCGGCTGATGGAGGAGCTCGGCTGGCCGATGGTCGAGGACGCGGGGCGCGGCTGGCGCAAGGTCGTGGCTTCACCGAAGCCCCTCGCCATTCGGGGGGTCGAGGTGGCGGCGGCGCTGGTCAACCGCGGGCACATCGTGATCGCCGCCGGGGGAGGGGGCGTTCCGGTGGTGGTCACGGAGGAGGGGGAGATCCGCGGGGTCGAGGCCGTGATCGACAAGGACTACTCCGCCTCGATGCTCGCCGCCGCCCTCCAGGCGGACCTGTTCGTCATCCTGACCGGAGTGGAGCGCGTCGCGCGCGACTACGGCAAACCGACGGAGGAGCCGCTCTCCCTGCTCCGGGTCGACGCCGCGCGAAAGCTCCTCGCGGAGGGGCAATTCCCCCCCGGCAGCATGGGACCGAAAATCGACGCCGCGATCCGCTACATCGCGGCGGGAGGCCACGAGGTCTTGATCACGCGGGCCGAGTCGCTCGGAGAAGCGCTCGAGGGCCGGACCGGCACGCGCATTCGGGAGAAGGAATGAAACGCGACTACGTCAATGAGAACGACTGGGCGCACCGGGAGATCGAGGGCATTCTGGCTCGGGCGGCCGAGGTCAAGAAGCATCCGGTGCGCTACCGAGGCGCGCTCGCGGGCCGCACGCTCGCGATGATCTTCGAGAAGTCCTCGACACGCACGCGTGTCTCGTTCGAGGCGGGGATGTTCCAGCTCGGCGGAATCGGGATGTTCCTCTCCTCGCGCGACCTGCAACTCGGCCGCGGAGAACCGATCTCGGACACGGCGCGCGTGCTGTCCCGCTACGTCGACGCCATCATGGCGCGCGTCTTCGCGCAGGCGACCGTCGACGGTCTCGCGAAGTACGCCTCGATCCCGGTCATCAACGGCCTCTCCGACCTTCTGCATCCGTGTCAGGCCCTGGCCGACTTCCAGACGGTGCAGGAACGATTCGGCGGCGTCCGCGGTTTTCCACTCTGTTACGTGGGGGACGGGAACAACGTGGCCCACAGCCTTCTCGTGACGGGCGCCAAGCTCGGCGCGCGCGTGTCGGTCGTCACACCGAAGGGATTCGAGCCGCAGCCCGAGGTGGTCGGATGGGCGCAGGCGGCGGCCCGAGAGACCGGCGGGGCCGTTTCCGTGACGACGTCGATCGAAGAGGGGATCGCCGGGGCGCGCGCCGTCTACACCGACGTGTGGGCCTCGATGGGGCAGGAGCAGGAGGCGGCGGCGCGAGTCGCGGCCTTCCAGGGGTACGCGGTCACGGAGAAGGTCTTCCGGATGGCCGCCCGCGACGCGATCTTCCTGCACTGTCTCCCGGCGCACCGCGGCGAGGAGGTCGAGGCATCCGTCATCGACGGCCCGGCGTCCGCGGTGTTCGACCAGGCCGAGAATCGGCTGCACGCGCAGAAAGCGCTGCTCTTGACCCTCCTCGACTCATGAGCGACGCGCCGGCGAGACGGACCCGCTGGCATCGACCGTCGCGCCGGACCATCCTGGCCGTCTCGCTGGCGGCGCTGGCGCTCTGTTTCGCTTCGCTCCTGATTCTCCTCCGTCCGCGCAAGATTCCGGCGGTCGTGCGACAGGCGGCCGGCGCTCCCGCCACCGTCACCGTCGATTCGGCCGAAATCAAAGCGGAGCCCCGCGCGCGCGCGAGAGCGATCGGACGGCTGCCCCGCGGCGCGAGGCTCGAGATCGAACGCGATCTCGGGCTCTGGGTCGAGGTCCGCGCCGATTCGAACGCCGGATTTCTTCCCGCCGACGCGCTCGAACGCGACACCGACCGGGAAGCGAGGAAGCGGCGGGCCGAGACGATCCTGTCGTTCAAGCCGGTCGAGGGCGTCGTCGTCGAGGACGCGGAAATGCGTCTGGCGCCGTACCCCATGGCGCCCCGCTCCGGCCGGGTCGACAAGGGCTCGACCGTGTGGATCTACGCGGTCGATCGCGACTATTACGCGCTCAAGGACGCGGACGGCGGGCTCGCCTTCGTCTCCTCGGCGAGTGTGGACGTCATTCCGCCCGACCCCGCCCTTCCGGCGGTGACGCCCGCCCGGGAGCGGGCGCTCAAGGGTCTGGTCGTCACGGAGCTCGCTCAACCCCTTCCCATTCCCGGCGCCGAAGAGGCGCCGCCGGACGCTGCCGGCGAGCCGGCCGCCGGAGGGAATCCCCCGCCGGGCGCGCCTCTCGAAGAGCCGATCGAGCCTGCCACGCTCCTCTCCAAAGTCGACCCGTCGTATCCGGAGGTGGCGCGGCGCGCCGGGGCCGAGGGGACCGTGGTGCTCGACGCCACGATCGGCGCGGACGGCCGGGTCCTTCGCGTCGACGTCGTCAAGGCGCTGCCCTACGGGCTGTCGGAGGCCGCGTCGGCGGCCGTCAGCCGCTGGCGATACCGGCCGGCGCGCGGGCGTTCGGGTCCGATCGTCTCCCGCAAGCAGGTTCGCATCGACTTTCGTCTGAGAGGCTGAGGAGCCGGCCCCTCGGCGTTCTATAATTTTTTCAGGCCCATGCTGCAGGTCCTCTACGAGGCGGACGGCCGGTCCCAGGTCTTCAACCTCACGGGCGATCAGGCGACGATCGGTCGGGCGACCGACAACGACATCGTCCTGAACGATTTCTCCGTTTCGCGGCGGCACGCCTACCTTCGCCGCGAGAACGGAGTCTGGATCCTGCGAGACAACCAGTCCACCAACGGCGTCCGCGTCAACGAGCGCCCGGTTCCGGAGAGCCCCATCTCCGACGGAGACCAGGTCACGATCGGGACCTTCCGGCTCCTCTTCAAAGCGCCCGTTGAGACCGCGGCGCCGGAATCGCCGCTCGAGTCGACGTCCACCTGCATCCGGCCGATCTCCGAATTCAACCTCGACTTCGGCCTCGAGAAGGACCCCATCTCGCCGCCGGAGCCGACGGAGGTGCGCAAGCGCTCGGCCCTGGACGTCTCGTACCGGAACAAGGTCTTCGAGATCCTCGTGCAGGTTGCCAAGACGCTGATCTCCGCCGACGACGTCGAGACCGTGCTCGCGAAGGTCCTCGATTTGATCTTCGAGTATTTGAACGTGGACCGCGCGTTCCTCCTCCTCGAGGAGCGAGGGGAGCTCGAGCTCCGGCTCTCGCGGTTCCGTTCGCAGCACCGCATCACGTCCGACGGCGCCGTTCCTTATTCCCGCACGATCGTGGACATGGTCGTGAAGCAGAAGGTCGCCGTCCTGACGTCGGACGCCCAGGTGGACGAGAGGTTCGGAGCCGGGATGTCGATCCGCATGCAGCAGATCCGCTCCGCCATGTGCGCGCCCCTGTGGTTCCAGGATTCCGTAATCGGCGTCATCCACGTCGATTCGCCGCTGCACGTCGGGACCTTCTCGGAGAAAGACCTGGACCTGCTGACGGCGCTCGCGAACTTCGCCGCCGTCGCGATCGAGCGGGCGCGGCTCCACGAGCGCGTCGCCGACGAGAAGCGGATTCGCGGCCGGCTCGAGCGGTATCACTCTCCGCAGGTCGTCGACGAGATCATCGCGGACGTGGAACGGACCGGGAGCTTCAAGGCGGCGCGCACCAAGAACGTGACCATCCTCTTCGCCGACCTCGTCGGCTTTACCTCGTGGTCCGAGAAAATGGCGGCCGAGGAGCTGGCGGCCCTCTTGAACCGGTTCTTCACGCTCTGCTCGGACGCGATCTTTTCGCAGAACGGGACCGTCGATAAGTTCATCGGCGATGCCGCGATGGCGTTCTTCGGCGCCCCGATCGATCAGCCGGACCATGCCGAGCGAGCCGTGGAGGCCGCGCTGAAGGTGCGCGAAGGAGTCGAGACCTGGAACCGTCAGCGCGCCGAAGAAGGACTGCCGCTGATCGAAGTGCGGATCGCTCTGAACACGGGCGAAGCGATCGTCGGCGAGATCGGATCGGAGCGGCGCGTGGACTACACGGTGCTCGGCAACGCCGTCAACGTCGCCGCCCGGATGGAGGAGTTCGTCGCGACGGCCGGCGACATCGTCATCGGGCCCGCCACGTACGAAGCGATCCGCAACCGATATCGCGTCGCGAGGCTCGGCCACTACTCGCTGAAGGGACTTTCGACGTCCGTGCCGATGTACAAGGTCCTGGGAGAGCCCTCCCCGGAGGAGACGCTCGACCGGTCGGCGACGGGCGCGCGAACCCGCTGATTCAGTCGGGAGTCGGGCGAACTCCCGCGAAGAGGCGATCCAGCGCCGCGTCGCGGGGCGCGAAGTCGAGCTCGCGGTAGGCCTCGTAGAACCTCGAGGCGATCCGCGGCCGCCCGGCTTCGAGCTCCTGCCGCGCCCGCGATCCGAACGTTCCCGGCAGGCGCTGCCGCAGCTCGCCGGCGAGCGGGTCGTCGGGGTACGCGGCGACGAAGCGGTTGGCGAGGCGGGCCACGAGCCGCGCTTCCGACGACTGCCTCTCCGGCGTGAGCGTACGCCAGCGTTTCAGGTACCGCTGGAAGCGGCGCGCGCCTTCCTCGTCCATCCGATCGGGAACGTCCGGAAGGCTGTCGCCCGCTTCCGAGGCGGACTGCGTGGCCGTTGGCGCGCTCGC
>JBKPSZ010000284.1:0-5837 GCA_046735265.1 Acidobacteriota bacterium
GGCATGAAGGCGGCGATGAACGGCGTCCTGAATCTCTCGGTGCTCGACGGCTGGTGGGACGAGGCGCCCCACGCCGAGACGGGCTTCGTCATCGGAAGCTCGAGCGACGAGGACACCGACGACCAGGTCGCCTCGTCGCTCTATCAGGTGCTCGAGGAGCAGGTGCTTCCGCTCTTCCAGACTCGCGACGAGCGAGGCTTCCCGTCGGGGTGGGTCGAGAAGATGATCCAGAGCGCCTCCCGGATCGGACGGTTCTTCTCCTCGGATCGCATGGTCACCGAGTACCTGGAGCTCTGCTATCTGCCCGCGGCCGAGAGGAAAGTGGAGCTGCTGGAGGATCGGCGGGATCGGCTGCGCGCCGTCGGCGCCGCGGCTTACCGCGAGCCTCGCGAGTGAACGGCGCGTGACGGAGCGGGGCGCGGGCCTTCTCTGCCACGTCACCTCGCTGCCCGGGCCTTTCGGCGGCGGCGACCTCGGGCACGAAGCGGATCGGTTCCTCGAGTGGGCGGCTCGTTCGGGCGCGACGCTCTGGCAGTTCCTGCCCGTCGTTCCGGCCGGTCCGGGTCTCTCGCCCTACGGCGGACTCTCCGCGTTCGCGGGCGATCCGCGCCTCGTCTCTCCGGAGCGTCTCGTCGAAGAGGGAATCCTTCCCCGGGAAGCGTTCGATTCCGCGGCGGCCTCGGGAGCGTCTTTCGATCCGGACGAGGGCCGGGCGGCTCGAGCGAAACTTCTGCGGATCGCCTGGCAGCGCGTCTCTTCCGAGCCGAGCCTCGCGCGCGCCCTCGAGGAATTCGAGGCCTTCCGTTCCTCGGGGGAGGCCGTCTCCTGGCTCTCCGACTGGGCGCTCTTCGCGGCTCTGTCGGAACGGTTTCACGACGCCGGCTGGATCCACTGGCCGGCCGAGCTCGCGCGCCGGGAGCCGGAGGCGATCGAGGCGGCCCGCCGGGAGCTCGCGCCGGAGATCGCGTTCCACGGCTTCGTCCAGTTCGCGTTCTTCCGCCAGTGGAGGGCGATGCGATCCCGCGCGCGCGAGCTCGGCGTCGGGCTCGTCGGAGACCTCCCGATCTACGTGTCGCACCACAGCGCCGACGTCTGGGCGCATCGCGAGCTCTTCGACCTCGAGCCCGACGGAAGGCCGCGCGTCGTGGCCGGCGTTCCTCCCGACTACTTCAGCGAGACGGGCCAGCTCTGGGGCTACCCGCTCTACCGGTGGGACCGGAGCCGCGCCGAAGGCGACCGCTGGTGGATCGCCCGTTTCCGCGCCGCCCTCGAGCTCGCCGATCTCGTCCGCGTCGATCACTTCCGGGCGTTCGCGAGCTACTGGGAGGTGCCGGCATCCGCTCCGACGGCCGTGGGCGGCCGATGGGTGGAGGGACCCGGCGCGCCTTTCTTCGCCCGGGTTTCTCAGGCGCTCGGCGGACTGCCTCTGATCGCCGAAGACCTCGGCACGATCACCGAGGACGTCCGGGACCTCCTCCGCACGATCGGGATTCCCGGGATGCGCGTCCTCCAGTTCGCCTTTTCCGAGGACGACAGCCCGCACGCTCCCCACCGGCACGTGGAGAACGCGGTCGCGTATACCGGAACGCACGACAACGACACTGCCCGCGGCTGGTTCGCGGCGCTCTCGGCGGAAGACCGGCGCCGGGCTCTCGACTATCTCGGCGGCGACGGACGGGATATCGAGTGGGACCTGATTCGCGCGGCCCTCGAATCCGTGGCGGCGCGCGCGATCGTGCCGCTCCAGGACGTCTTCGGCCTCGGATCCGAAGCGCGGATGAACACGCCCGGGCAGGGCGCGGGGAACTGGCGGTGGAAGGCGCGTCGCGAGGACTTCACGCCGGAGCGGGCCGATCGATTCCGGAAACTCGTCGAGCTGACGGGCAGGAGGAGATCGAGCGGAAGTCCCTAGTCCCGGCACTCCGGACGCGAGTGCTAGATTGCCTTCGTGCGCCTCTTCGTCGGCACGAGCGGCTTTTCCTACAAGGAGTGGAAAGGAAGCTTCTATCCGGAGGATCTGCCGGCTTCCGAGATGCTGCGCTTCTACTCGGAGCATCTCTCCGCCGTCGAGATCAACAACACGTTCTACCGGATGCCCCGCCCGGAGCTGCTCGCGCAGTGGTCGGCTCAGGTTCCGGCGGGCTTCGTTTTCGTGCTCAAGGCCTCGCAGCGGATCACACATCAGAAGCGCTTGAAGGAGGCGGGCGACTCCGTCGACTACTTCTTTCGCACGGCCGCCTCCCTCGGAGATCGGCTCGGACCGGTCCTCTTTCAACTCCCGCCGAACCTGAAGAAGGACCTCCCGCGCCTCACCGGTTTCCTCGAGACGCTGCCGGCCGGAGCCCGGGCGGCCTTCGAGTTCCGGCACGCCTCCTGGTTCGAAGAGGACGTCTTCCAGGCGCTCTCGGCGCGGGGCGCCGCGCTCTGCCTCGCCGAGGACGAGGACCTCGCGACCCCGCTCGTCTCGACCGCCGGATGGGGCTACGCGCGCCTGCGCCGCCAGGACTACGGGCGCCCCGACCTCGAAAAGAAGGCGGGGGAGTACCGCTCGCAACCCTGGAGCGATCTCTTCGTTTTCTTCAAGCATGAAGAGGGGGGACGCGGCCCCGCGCTCGCGCGGGAGTTCGTCGAGGTTTTCGGTGCCACGAACCCCTGATATTTGTTACACTTAGAGGTGTTATGGCGACAGAAACGACGGCGAGAGCGATCGCGACGGCGAACATCTCCTTCGGGCTGGTCTCGATTCCGGTCAAGCTCTTTTCGGCGGGCAACTCGTCGGCAGCGGTCTCTTTCAACATGCTCCACGGCAAGTGCGGTTCCCGGGTCAAGCAGCAGTACATCTGTCCCAAGGAAGACAACGTCGTCGTGCCGCGCGACGAGATCCGCAAAGGGTACGAATTCGCCAAGGACCAGTACGTCCTCTTCACCGACGAAGAGCTGAAGGCGCTCGAGGAGCAGGCGACCCAGACGGTCGACGTCACCGAGTTCGTCCCGCTCTCGTCGGTCGACCCGGTCTATTTCGACAAGGCGTACTACCTGGGCCCCGACAAGGGCGGATCCAAGGCGTACTGGCTCTTCGCCGAGGTGTTGAAGGAGACGGGTCGCGTGGCGCTCGCCAAGTACGCGGCGCGCGGGAAGCAGTATCTGGTCATGGTGCGCGCGGTGGACGAGGGTCTCGTGATGCAGCAGCTCCTCTACGCCGACGAGGTCCGGTCGATCTCCGAGGTGGGGCTCGACAGGGAGACGCCGAAGGAAGGGGAGCTCAAGCTCGCGAAGATGCTCGTCGCGCAGGCGTCTTCCGACGAGTTTCGTCCGGAGGCGTACGAGGACGACGTCAAGAAGCGGATCCAGGAGCAGCTGAAGAAGAAGATCGAGACCGGCCAGGAGATCTCCGCTCCGCCGCGGCCGAAGAGCGGCGAAGTGATCGACCTGATGGAAGCGCTCCGCCGCAGCTTGACCAAGGGATCGTCGAAGCCGGCGAAGAAGGCCGCGGCGGCGGGCTCCGACGAGGGCGCGAATCGAAGGCCGGCCAAGAGGGCGGGCGGCAGTGCGGAGAAGAGAAGCGCCGCGCGCAAGTAGTCGGGGCCGGGCCCGATGACGGGCTACGGCACACGGGACGTCGCCCGCGTCCTCGGTTGCTCCCCCTCCCAGATTCGCTCGTACGTACGCGCGGGCCTGTTGGCACCGCGGAGAGATCCGGCGGGACGGTACCGGTTCTCGTTTCCGGATCTCGTGCTCCTGCGCACGGCGCGGGGTCTCGCCGAAGCGCAGGTTCCGCAGCGCCGGATCCGACGCGCCTTGCGCCGCCTGGCGCAGGAGAGGCCGCTCGATCGAGGGCTCTCCGATCTCTCGATCGCCGCGGAAGGGACGCGAATCGTCGTGCGGGACGGCGCCGCGTGCTGGGACCCGCAGTCGGGACAGACGTTTCTCGATTTCGATCCCGCCGAGACGCCGAGGCCGGTCGCTTCCTACGCGCGGGAAGCGCCGGCGCGCGATCGAGGGGGCCCCTCGGCGGACGACTGGCATCGCGTCGCCGACGAGCTCGAGGCGTCGTCACCGGACGAGGCGAGGGACGCCTACGAGCGCGCGCTCGCGCTCGATCCGGCGCACGCCGACGCCCACGTCAACCTCGGCCGCCTGCTCCACGAGCAGGGGAAAGTCGAAGGGGCGCTCGCGCACTATCGCGCGGGTCTCGAGGCGCGGCCGTCGGACGCGACGGCGGCCTTCAACCTCGGAGTCGCGCTCGAGGACCTCGGGCGGCTGCGCGAAGCGCTCGCAGCGTACGAGCGTGCGATGGAGCTCGACCGCTCGGACGCCGACGCGTGCTTCAACGCCGCCAATCTCGCCGAGCGGCTGCAGGAGCGCGCCCTGGCGCTCGCCCACTGGAAGGAGTACCGGAAGCTCACGCGGCTCGGCGTCTGAGGCCGCGCGCGTTTGACGACCGCCCGACCCCGGGGTTAGGCTGTCCGGATCCGAACACAGGAGGGGAGAATGACCCTGCGCCGTGTCCTTCCCGCGTTTACCTTGTCCGTCTTCCTGCCGCTCGCGGCTGCGGGCCAGGACCTCCGGGACCTTCTCACGAACTTCCTCTCCCAGGGCATCACCCTCGCCGCGAGCCCCGTCTTCTCGCACTCGGCGCACTTCGTGAGCGTCCTCGGTCAGTTCGAGGCGTTCAACCAGTTCAACCAATCCCTGGCGTCGCAGCTGGCTTCGTTCCCCCTGCCTTCGTCTTCGGGCGGCTTCACCTACACCTATGACCCGACGCTCGGAACCTTCACGCGGGGCTCCGAGAGCTTCGGTCCCATCTTCGCCGAGCGCGTGGACACAGTCGGCCGCGGGAAATTCAACATCGGGGTGAACTACAGCCACTTCAGCTTCGACCGGATCAACGACATCGACCTGGACGACAACAGCCTGAAGCTCGTCTTCCACCACAACGACACCGACCAGAACGGCAACGACATCCACTTCTTCTTCGAAGGGGACGCCATTCAGGCGCAGCTCAAGCTGAAGGTCACGAGCGACATCGGCGCATTCGTGTCGACTTACGGGGTGACGAACAACTTCGACATCGGGATCGCCGTTCCCGTGGTGAAGGTCTCCCTCGAGCCGCAGAGCGACTTGACGATCAACCGCCTTTCGACCGGGAACGATCCGGTCTTCCGTACGGTCCACCAGTTCCGGACGGGCAGCGATGCCGATCCCAATTGTGCGAGCGTGACGGTCGATCAGGAGACGGGGTGCCGTCAGTCCGGCGACGCGTCCGGCATCGGCGACGTCCTCGTGCGGATGAAGTGGCGGCTGACCGAGAGCTCCAACGCCGGCGTCGCCCTGGCCGCCGACGCGCGGTTTCCGACCGGACGGGAGGAAGACCTGCTCGGTACCGGCGTCTTCCAGATCAAGGCGTTTCTCATCGCCTCGGCGCACGTGGGAATCTTTTCCCCGCACATCAACGCCGGATACACGTGGGCGATCCACCGGCATCGCAACCAGCCCGAGGGCTCGTCGGGCATCCCGGACGAGATCAACTACACCGGGGGCTTCGACCTCGCGCTGGGCTCCCGCGTGACCTTCGCCGCGGACGTCATCGGCCGCACGTTCCGCAACACGCAGATCATCGAGATCGTGGATACGCCGTTCGTCTCCAACACGGCCAATAACGTGTTCAACCCGAACACGCCGCCGGTTCTCGTCACGACGACGCTCCCGCAGTTGACGGCGCGGCCGGGAGATCTCAACACGCTGCTCGGCTCCGCGGGCTTCAAGGTGAATCCGGTCGGCAATCTGCTGATCACGCTGAACGCCCTCTTCTCGCTCACGAAGAAGGGGCTGCAGGA
>JBKPSZ010000285.1:0-13241 GCA_046735265.1 Acidobacteriota bacterium
CTCGACGTCCGCGATCCTAACAGGCGGGTCGCGTAGCGGGCGGCCGCAACGGCTGCCCCCGCACTCGCCCGGGCGGATCGAGTTTCGCACTCCGAAATGTAGGGGCGGGACTCGTCCCCGCCCGCGGTAGTTGGAAGACCAACATTGCGTCCGCCGTCACCGGCGTTGCGGGCGGCCGCAAGGGCCGCCCCTACACTCGCCCGGGCGGATCGATTTCGCATTCCGAAATTCAGGGCGGGCTTGTCCGCGCGCAACGTCGGCCGTCAGCCGCTGACGGTGTTTCGGTCGCGCGCGAGATCCACGATCTCGGAGATCAGCTGGGTGTAGGACCGGCCCGCTTTGCGGGCGGCCATCGCGAACTCGGCGCCGGAGGAGAGCCACGGATTCGGGTTCGCCTCGATGACGTAGACGTCCCCCTTGGCCGTCAGGCGCATGTCGATGCGGCCGTAGTCGCGCAGCTTCAGGGCCTGATAGGCGGCGACCGCCGTGTCGGACAGCCGCTGCGTCGTCTCTTCGTCCAGACCCTCGACGGGCGCCGACTTGGTGACCTTGTATGCCTCCGTCTCCTTTTCCCACTTCACTTCCTTGCCGGCGATCCGCGGCGTACCCTCGGGGAGCTTCGAGAGATCGAGCTCGACGAGAGGCAGCGCCTCCGGGCTCTCGTTGCCGAGCACGGCCGCGTAGATCTCCCGCCCTTCGATGTATTCCTCGATCAGCGCCGGCGCGTCGAACTCCTCGTGGATGTCGTGGATCTTCTCCATGAGCTCCTTGACGCTGGCGACGACGGACGACGCGTCGATGCCGATCGAGCCGTCCTCCGACGTGGGCTTCACGATCAGCGGGAACGAGATGTCGTGAGAGTGGTCGAGCTTGCCGCGGTACGAGGTCGCGAAGTAAGGCGTGCGGATGCCGTGGAACGCGAAGATCTTCTTTGCGAGCGCCTTGTCCTGCGCGAGGTAGAGCCCGTGCGGGCCGGCGCCCGTGTACGCGCGCCCGAGGAGATCCAGGAAGCCCGCCATGTTCATGTCCTTCGTGTCGTCGCCCGCATAGGACTCGACGAGGTTGAAGAACAGGTCGGCTTCGCATCGGGCGATCGCGGTCAGCGACTGCGGCCGTCCGTCCGCGACCTGGTAGGAGGGCTCGTAGCCGAGCTTCTGCAGCGCGGCGAAGATCTCTTCGCGGTCCGGCGGCTTCTCCTTCCTCTTGCGCCCCTTGCGGGGGCGCGCCGGTCCGGCCGGCGGAGCCTCGGGGACCTCCTCTTCCCAGACGTCGAAGAGGACCGCGACCTTCAGCGCCTTTTCCTTGTTCACGCGTCCCCGCTCGAGTCCTCGATCACGGCTGAACGAACTTTCCGCGCATCACGTAGTTCGCGGCGAGCGCCGTCGTGTAGGCGGTGATTTCCGCCAGGTGCTCCTTCTCCCGGCGCGTGTCCGCTCGAAGCGAGAGCTCGGCGACGCGCGTCGCGATCGACTCGACGAGCTCCTTGATCAAGGGGCGCGGCACGCCGGTCCAGTAGACGACCTTGTCCACGAGCGTCTTGCGGTTTTCCTTGACCAGGTCTGCCGCGGGGCGGACGTGCTTCTTCTGCCTCCGCGAGACCTTGAAGATGTCGGTCAGATCCGTGTCGAGCGCGAGCTCCGCCGGGGTGAGGTGCTTCTGAAGCGCCTTCTGATAGAAGTCGGCGACCGTCGTGTCCATCTCGTCCACGGTCAGGTCGGCGCGCCCCTGCGGGCGGAGCGGGTCCGTGTCGCGCAGCCGGCGGGCCATCCGATCCACGTACCGCAGCTTCACGAGGGCGCCCCACCCCTTGTAGCGCTTGCGCCACTCCGAGCGCGGCGTCAGCCAGACGGCGAAGGTCTCCGCGAAGTCCTCGTCGGGATGCTTCTGCGCGTACCAGCCCGGGATGTGCCGGACGAAGTTTCGCGAGAACGGGATCGGCCGGTAGTTGTCGCGGTAGGGACGACGGAAAGGACCGAAGAGATCTCGCCACTCCGGTGTCTTGTAGAGCTCGTAGGCGTAGTTGAACGCGTGTCCCGCCTCGTGGCGGAGATACATGAGGATCTCGCGCTCGTCCTCGAGATCGTTCATCGCCTTCTCCAGGCGCGCGAGCTTCGGATCGGCGAGATAGAACGGGATGCCGATGATCGGCTCGCCGGACGGGCAACCCCATTCGTCTGTCAGGTAGCAGAGCGGGCGAAACCTCTTCAGACCCTTCTGTTCCAGCTCCCGGTAGAGCTTCTCGACGTAGCGCTCGAGGTGGGAACCCTCGAGCTTCAATCCCAACTCCTTGATGGGCTTGGTCAGAATCTCCTGAACGTCGGGCGGGGCCTTTTCGAACGCTTGCACGCAGGCGCTTCAAGAGTAACACGAAGAATTGACGATTGAAGATCGACGATGCGGATTGAGGATCGAGCGATCGAAGAATTGGAAGGTCGACCACTTCCGATCTCCACGATGATCCGATCTCTCGTTCATCGGATCTACAATGATCTGGAACAACTCACTCCATTCGGAGGCTCTCAATGGGTGACGTCACGATCAAGGCGATTCCGAACGGTCCTTACCGCGCGAACGGACCGTTCAAGATTCTCGATCCCCAGGGCAACGAGATCGCAATCGAAGAAGGGCGATCCGTCTCGCTCTGCCGTTGCGGCAACTCGGCGAACAAGCCGTTCTGCGACGGCACCCACGGCCGGATCGGATTCCAGGCGGACGAAGCCGCCCGCAGATAGTCGCGAGCGTTCCGCTCGGAGTGCGCGAAAGAATGGGACAAGCGATTCGGCCGGCCCGGGCGGCCTTCGTCGCGCTGGCGCTCGCCGCGTCGGTTCGCGCCGCAACGCCGGCCTCTCCTTCCGCGACCGCCGACTTCTCGGGCGGCGGCCGCTCCGAGACGATCACCGCGCGCGCGAAGGGCAAGGTCGTGCGTCTCGAAGCGCGCGACGACTCCGGCAAAAGGATCTCGCGCGCCGACGCGCCCGCTCCGGACGGCGGACGCTTCGACGTCGCACTCTCGACCGGATCGATCGGAAGCGCCGGCACACTGCTCGAGGTTGCGGCTTCGCGCGGCGAGACGATCTGCCGGAGCGTCTGGCGTCTTCGCGACGGCGCGTTGTCGCGCCTGCCGCTCCGGACGACGGGCGCGACGCTGCCCGACTGCGATTCCGAAGGGTGGACGAGCCACTGGGACGAAACCCGGAACGAGCCGGCGCGGTACGTCCGCGAGAGGACGCGCGGCGTTTCGCAGGGCACGCATCACGAGACCCGGGTCTTCTCGTTCGCCGGTTTCGACCTCCCGCTCGACCCGAAGAAGTCTTCGGCCGAGATCAACGGCGTTTCGATCCCGGAATGGAACGCGGCGACGCTCTACCCGAAGCCGGCGCTCGAAGGACTGTCCGCCCGTTACCAGCTGTCGGCGCTCGCTCGCGGGCCCCGCCTGCGACTCGAAGCGGATCGCGAACGGGGCGTCTTCGACGTTCGTCTCTTCGACGGCGAGGGAGAGATGCGTCTGCCCGTCACCGGTTCGAAACCGGTCGAGCGCGCGGATCCCGGCGTCGATCTCACGGCGGCCGCCCCCGGCGGCGGCCGCGTCGAGGTGCTCGTGACGGTCGCCGGCGGATCGACGCCGCAGGACGCGTCCGTCAAGGGCGCCGGCCGATTCGACGGGGGCTACGCCTCGGTCCTCCGCTGGGACGAGCGGAAGATCGAGCTCTTTCCGAGCGCGGAGCAGGAGATCGCCACGCAATTCCTGCCGGGCGCATGGACGACCGACCGCAACGAACGCCTCCTGATCACGGCGGGCGGCGCGCCCGCGGCCGTCCGGATCGGCGGCGCCGTCGTTTCGCTCTCCCTCGACGCCGCGCCGGAGGGAACCGACCTGCTGCTCCTCCCGGGAGACGGAAGCCGACCTGCCTACGCCCTCACGCTGAGGGGGCCGAACGCCTTCCGGCGGACCGCCGTGCGCTGCGGCGAGGCGAACGAGAAGCCCGCCTGCCGGACCGACGGCGAAGGAGAGATCTTCCGGCGCATCGGAAGTCAGGTCAACGTGCGATGATTGGTTGACCGACGCCGACGAACTCCATACCCTGATCTCCAAAATCATGGATTTGGCCCTGCTGGGCACCCTCGTCCAGACCGTGGGCGCCATTCTTCTGGCGCTCACGTTCTTTTATCTGTCCCGCGGCAGCGGAAGCCGCGTGCTCAAGGCGGCGGCTTGGGGATGGCTGTTCCTCTTCCTCTCGCTGGGCTCTCTCTTCGCCGCGATGCGGCGGGACTTCCCGTACGAGCTCTTCCCCTACCAGTACTTCCAGCTGCTCTACCTCGCGGCTCTCGTCATCGCCGCCGACCGCATCGACCACGACTTCCCGATCGGAAAACAGCTGCTGTGGGCCTCCGTGCTCGCGCTGCCCGTGTCGTTCTCGCTGGTCTGGCTCGCGGGATCGGGCGCGCTCTTCCAGACGCTCCACATGGGAATCGGAGCGATCGGCTGGTTTGCGATCACGATCCTGATCCTCCGGAGCCGGGCGCGCGGTCTCGGGCGCCAGTTCTCCGCGCTCCTCGCGAGCGGAACGGCGATCGCGCACGTCGCGTACGTCGTCCTCTTCGCCATTTCCGCTCAGCAGGCGGACAGGCCTGTTTTCTTGATCGCCTTCATCGGCTTCGTAGACCTCTTCCTCGAGATGCTCTTCGGGATCGGCCTGATCATCTGGGCGATGGAGGACACCGAGGCAAGGCTCGCTCTCGTGCATGCCCGCACGGTCGGCGAGACTCAGCGGACCAAGCGGCGCGCGCAGCTCGATCCCCTGACGGAGGCGCACAACCGTTTCTTCCTCGAGGAGATCCGCCCGCAGCTCACGCAGGAGCAGTCGTCCGGCTCGATCGTGCTGATCGACGTGGATGGATTGAAGACGATCAACGACAACGAGGGGCACGAGGAGGGGGACAAGGCGATCTGGACCATCGCGACCGCGATCAAGAAGCTCGTGCGCGGCAACGACTTCCTGATCCGCTGGGGCGGCGACGAGTTCCTCGTCATCCTCCCCAGCATGGACGAAGGCGTGGCCAAGAAGCGCTTCTACATGCTTCCGGCGCGGATCGACGAAGTCCGCCAGGCCCCCAATCTGCCCCGCTCCTACCGGAAGTTCCTGACCGCGTCGGTCGGCGTGACGCCGTTCTCGGCCCGCGTGCCCTTCGACGTCGCGATCGAGCAGGCCGACCGCGTCATGTACGAGCGCAAGAAAGCCTTGAAGGAAATGCGCGGCGTCCGAAGCCGCCGCAACGGCGAGGCGTGAGGCGCCTCCGAGGAGAATCCGCTTGAACTACTACTGGACCGACTGCCCGCAGTGCCGTTGCCACGTCGCCGTTCAATGGACCGCCTATCCGAACCGGCTCTCGGGCTCGGTGCGGCGCTGGTCCGTGGATCGTTCGATCAACGACGGGCGGCCTTTCGAAGTGGCCGCCGCGGAGGTCTCGCCGGAGAGCGGCTTCTCGACGGCATGCGTCTGCGGCCAGGCGCTTGCGGTGCCGGCGAAGCCCGCGGCGGTCGGCGGAGAACGGAGCGCGGGACTCCGGGTCGAGCTCGAGTCCCGGTAGACGGCGCCGACACGGCGCTCTCGGATCCCGATGAAGCGGATCCCGATCGAAGACGCGATCGATCTCCACTCGTTCCGGCCGGAAGACCTGGCTTCGGTCGTCGAGGAGTATCTCCGGGAGGCGAGGGCCGCCGGCTTCTCCGAGGTCCGGCTGATCCACGGGAAGGGAACGGGCGCCCGGCGCGCGCAGGTCCGCCGCCTGCTCGCGGCGCGCTCGGATCTCGCGGACTACTTCGACGCCCCGCCCGAGCGCGGCGGCTCCGGCGCCACGATCGCGGTCTTTCGCGGCGAGTCCGGAGGCGGCGTTTCCTAGACCGACTCGACGACCACGTCGACCGGCATGGCCGCCCTCGCGACCTTCGAGGTGATGCAGTACTTCTCGGCGAGCTGGAGCGTCTTCTCGACTTTCGCCTTGTCCTCGACGAGGAGGGAGGCGGGAACACGCGCATGGATCGTGGCCGAGAGCATCCGGAAACCGCCCGCCGGGTCCGGCCCGAGCTCGCCGGTGACGCGCACCGCCGGCTCCGCGTAGCCGATCGCCAGCTTCTTCAGGAAGATCGCCCACGTGTTGATGAAGCAGGCGCCGACGGAAGCGAGCAGGAGCTCCTCCGGGTTCGCGCCCTTGCCGCAGCCTCCGAGCTCGACCGATCCGCCGATCGGGATCTTCACGTCGCCCTCGCCGGCGGCGACTTCTCCGCACCCTTTCCCGTCGCCGGACCACACGATTCCGACGGAGTAGTGCTGGATCCCCTTCTCGTCCTTCTCGGGCATGCCGGGCGCGATCATGGCACAGCGGCCGGTCTTAAGATGAACCACCGATGAGACGCGCCGCCCTCGCCGCGAGTCTTCTCGCGCTCTGCGCTTGTACCTCGCCACCCCCTCCCACCGCGGCCGCGAAGGAACGCGCGCGCAATCCGAAGGCGGTCGTGGAGGGGCGCGTCGTGGACGAGCAGGGGCGCGCCGTCCCGGGGGTCACGGTGCAGGCGATCCCGGGCGGCAAAGACATCGAGTGGTCCGCCGGCGCTCCGACCGACTCGAGCGGGCGCTTCCGGCTGTCCCTCGATGCGCCGGCCGACTACGTCTTCCTGATCTTCGAGGGGGATCTCGGCGTCGTCACTTCCTCGCCGAAGGACCCGGCGCGCGTGCGGGTCTCGCTTCAGCCGGGTGAGGTGCGCCAGGGGATCGAGCTGACGCTCTTGACGGACGAGCGAAGAAAGGTCGAAACGCCGCTTCCCCGCTGAGAACGCCGGCCGACCGCACGCCGTCATCAGGGCGACGGCGGCTTCGGCAGCTTCTTGGTTCCGCGCGTTTCCTGCTCGGTCCACTCGACGTCGCGCGCGGCGAAGTCGTCGAACCACTTCCAGGTGCCGTACCTCGGCCGCAGCGTACCGATCACCCGGTCGACGAGCGCCTGTCCTTGGACACCCTCCGAGAGGCCGCGGGCAACGGACAGTCTGAGCGCCGAGAGAAACTCACGGAACGTCCGCACGTCGAGCGCCTTGCCGAGCGTGCCGTGGCCGGGCACGAAGGTGCTCGCGGGATAGGCCTGGAGGAAACCGTCGAGCGTGTCGACCCATGCTTCGGTCGAGGCGTCGATCAGGTTCGGGAGCGTCTCGCGCCAGAAGAGGTCGCCGGCGAAAACGACGTTCGAGGCCGGCACGACGACGATCGAGTCGCCGCCGGTGTGCCCCGCGCGAAAGAGGACTTCGACTTTGCGGTCTCCGAGCCAGATCGTCACGCCGTCGCGGTACGTCAGATCGGGAAGGACCAGGCGCGCGAGCATCTCGCGATCCTCCGCGGTGATCTCCCGCCGCCACTTGAGGTTCTCGGTCCGAATCCACGCGCGCACGTTTTCGTGCGCGATCACGGCCGCTCCCGCGCGTTCGAAGACGGCGTTTCCGCCGACATGGTCGAGGTGGTAGTGCGTATTGACGACCCACCGGATCGGAAGCGGCGTGATCTTCCGGATCTCGGCGGCGAGCTCCTCCGCTCCCGCCGGCGTCATGAACGTATCGACGACGAGCACCGCGTGCGAACCGACGACGAACCCGGCGTTGCCGACCGAATCGCGATCTCCATCCTTCGCGATCGCCGTCCACGCCCCCTCGCCCGCGGGAACGAGCGTGAAGTGGCGCGCGGTCGAACCGGCGTCCTCTGCGACGCGCGCGCGGGAAAAAGCCGCCGCGAGCGCCGCGGCGGCGAGGAAGCGGATCACGAGCGGATTCTAGCCCGCCTATAATTGGCGTCCATGGCGGCGGAGAAAAAGGTCGAACGGCAGCGCGTGCGCTGCGTCATCAACGGCGAAGAGGTCGAGGTCTGGCAGGGCTACCGGCTCTGGGACGCCGCCCTCGACGCGCGAGCGCATCTCTGGCAGTGGTGCGGCGGCCACGGACAGTGCACGACGTGCGCGGTGCTCCCGCTCTCGGGAGCGGAGAACCTCTCGCCGCCGACCGGGCTCGAGAAATTCTCGTTGAAGATCTGGTTCGCGAAGCCTCTGGCTTTCGTCCGAAAGCGCTGGCGCGGCAAGGCAGTGCGACTGGCGTGTCAGTCCTACGTCGAGGGTCCCGTGGAAGTCGTGGGCCTCTTCGGCAAGAAGGCCGCCGCGGCGCGAGAGGCGAAAGGGCTCGAATAGCCGCCGGTTCGAGGTTCGCGCGAGGCGAACCGAGGACTTCGATCCGATGACGCGACGCCGCCTCGGACTGGCCCTTCTCGCGGGAGGCGGCGCGGCGTTCGCGGCCGGCTCCTACTTCGCGGCGCGCGCTCTCTCGCGGCGCCTCATCTCCGCCGAGGGGCTCGGGCCCACCACCGTCCGGCGCGAGGACCTTCTCGAAGCCCTGCGGGAATCGGGCGCGTCCGTCGAGGACTTCCGGCATCCGGGGAGCGCACGAGACCCGGTCACGCTCGCCGCGATCTTCGCCTCTCCCGCGGGACGCAAGACGCCGCGCGCGACGATCCTCTTCCTCCACGGCAAGGGGGGAAACGCCGCCGAGTGGCGGCCCGACGCCCTGCGCGCGCTCTCGCTCGGATACGACGTGCTCCTTCCGGAGCTGCGCGGGCATCGGCCGAGCGGCGGCGACTTCGTGACGTACGGCTTCCTCGAAAAGGAAGACCTGGCCAACGCCGTCGCGCACGCGCGATCCCGCTTCGGGCTCGATCCCGAGCGGCTCGGCTTGCACGCCTGTTCCGCCGGATCCACCGTCGCGCTCGAGTTCGCCGCGGGGCGCCCCGGCATCCGGGCGATCTGGCTCGAGTCCCCCTGGGCCGACGCGCGGGAGATGGCGCGCCACTACCTCGCCGTCGCCACGGGCCTCCCCCCGTGGATGCTCGATCTGACGACGCGCCTCGCGGTGCGCCGCGCGCTCGCGCGCATCCGGCGGGAGCTCGATCTTCCGCCCGGCAGCGACGATCTCACGCGCGTCGATCCGATGCGGTCGCTCTCCGAGGTTCGAGGACGCGTCTGCCTCGTCTATGGGGATCGAGACGAGCTCGTTCCTCCGCGCTTCGCGCGGCGTCTCGACGGGTGCCTGCCGCCCGAAAGCCAGGTCTGGCGCGCCGCCGGCGCCGGCCACTGCCACCACGACGACGAGGCGGAGAGGGTGATGCTGGACGAGTACGAGCGGAGGTGGAGGGAGTTCTTTGGTGAGAACCTCTAGCGATTGATGATTCGTGATTGATGATTTCTGATTGGTCAATCACCAATCACCAATCTTCAATCTTCAATCTTCAATCACCAATCCCCTCTTCCTCACGTCCACCGTCCTGCCCTTGAGCTGCCCGCACGCGGCGCTCGCGTCCGGACCGCGGCTGCGCCGTACCGTCACCGTCATGCCCGCGTCTCTCAGGGCGCGCGCGAAGTCGTCGATCGCCTTCTCGGCCGGACGCCGCCAGCCGGGCAGGTATACCGAATCCTCGTTCAGCGGGATCACGTTGACTTTGATCTGGAGGCCCGAGAGGAGTCGGGCCAGCTTCCGCGCGTCGCCGACCGAATCGTTCACGCCCGCGATCAGCACGTACTCCGCCGTCATGCGCCGCCGCGGCTCGATCGGCCAGCGCCGCATCGCCTCGACGACTCCGGCGAGCGAGTGCGTCCGCGTGATCGGCATGAGACGGGTGCGGGTCGCTTCGTCGGCCGCGTTGAGGGAGACCGCCAGGTTCGGCCGCCGCGGGAGCGAGGCGAATCGCGCGAAGGCCGGAGTGATGCCGGACGTCGAGACGGTGACGCGTCGCGGCGAGAGGTTCTCGAAGAGGATCTCAAGCGCGCCGATCACGCCGTCCGGGTTCAGGAACGGCTCCCCCATCCCCATGAAGACGACTCGGAGGCCTTCGAGGCCGCGGCCCGCGTCGTCGCAGACCGCGTAGAGCTGCCCCAGGATCTCGCCCGCCGTCAGATTGCGTCCGCCGCCCAGGCGTCCGGTCACGCAGAAGGCGCAGTCGACCGCGCATCCCGTCTGCGAAGAGAGGCAAACGGTGTAGTCGCCCGAGGGCGCCCTGGTCGCTCCCGCGCCCGGCTTCGAAGAGACCTCTGGGATTTTCGGCTCGGGCTTCCGACTCTGCGCGTCAGCGCGGGCGTCCTCGAACTCGTTCACGCGAGCCTGCGAGACGTCCCCCGGCATGAACACCGTCTCGACGAGGGCGCCGTCGGACAGCCGCAGGCCGTACTTGCGGCTCCCGTCGGCGGAGTCCTGCCTCCGCGCGATCTCCGGCAGCGCGATCGGCGTTCCGCGCTCGAATCGCTCTCGCAGAGATCCCGGCAGCTCCGTCACCTCCCGCCAGGCGCGTTTCCCGCGGCGATGGAGCGCATCGAAGACCTGGCGGCCTCGGTAGGTCGGCAGGCCAAGCTCCTCCGCCGCGGCCTCCCAGCCGCGGCGAGAGACGCCGAGCGGGTCGGCGGGAAGGGGCACCGATCGAGTCTATCCGCCGCCTCTTCCAGAGGTCATCCCGAGCGAGAGCGAGGGATCCCGAACTCGGCAGTCCTCGAGACTGGACGTTTAGAAGCTCGGGATCCTTCGCTTCGCTCAGGATGACCGAAGACGGTCACCTCGGGATGACCGAAGAGCGAGAGACCCGGCAGGGAGGAGACCGCTTATCGCGGGCGGCGGGCGACGAGGCGGGGCGAGGCGCCGCGGGCGGCGGCGACCGGGCGGCGCGCGCGCACCTTGCGGGTCGGGTCGATGCCGACGGACCTCAGGAACCTCAGATCCTTGACGTTGATGCGGAAGGTAGCGCGGTTGCCGGAGGTTTCGAGCGCCCCGCTTTCGGAATCCCCGTCCGCATCGGCTTCGCGCCGCGAGCCCTTTCCGTCGCGGCGATTCACGCCCACCTTCGCGTCGAGGACCATGTAGAGGTTGTACCCCTCTTCGCGGATCCGCTGGATGGAGTCGTGAACGCGGCCGGACCCCGAGATCGACTCGTTGATCGCCTGGCCGAGCTCTTTCAACATCTCGCGGAGGTGGTCGTTCAGTTCCATGGGCGCGGCGATTATCGCCCCCGGTTTCCGAAAGCGTCAAGGCGCTTTCGGGCCATCGATGGTGTTATCCTGTGGAAGCCTCGTCGCTCGCCGAAGGCCTGTCCCCAGGGCCAGTCGTCCCCTCAATGCCGTCGGCTCTCATTCGAGAGCGTCTCGAACGGACGACCGAAAACCGACAACGGATAATGCTCGCGTGTTCTCCTTCTTCGCGCATCTCGCCTGCACGCGGTGCGGAACGCAGTTCGAGCGCGATCGCCGCATGAATCTCTGCTCGCGCTGCGGCGGACCTCTCTTTCCCCGCTATCACCCGCGACCGATCGATCGCTCGACGGCTGCGGCGCGGCCTCGCTCGATCTGGCGCTGGCACGAAATGATGCCGGTCGAGGATCCGGACAACGTCGTCACTCTCGGAGAGGGAGGCACGCCGCTGCTTCGAGCGCGACGTCTCGGCGAGCGCGCCGGGTTCTCCGATCTCTGGATCAAGGACGAAGCGGCCAACCCGACAGGGTCCTTCAAGGCGCGCGGTCTCTCGGCCGCCGTGTCGCGGGCGAAGGAGCTCGGCTACGCGAAGATCGCGCTGCCGACGGCGGGCAACGCCGGAGGCGCCGCGGCGGCGTACGCGGCGCGGGCGGGGCTCGAGTGCCACGTTTTCATGCCGCGCGACACGCCGCCGCTCTTCCGCCTCGAGTGCGAGCGCTACGGAGCGAAGGTCACGCTCGTCGACGGCCTGATCGACGCCTGCGGGCGCATCGTCGCCGAGCGCGCCCCGACCGAGGGGTGGCACGACGTCTCGACGTTGAAGGAGCCGTATCGCGTCGAGGGGAAGAAGACGATGGGCTACGAGCTCGCCGAGGAATTCGGCTGGGAGCTGCCGGACGCCATCGTCTACCCGACCGGCGGCGGCACCGGGCTGATCGGCATGTGGAAGGCGTTCGAGGAGATGGAGGAGCTCGGCTGGATCGGGTCGAAGCGGCCGCGGCTCATCTCCGTGCAGGCGGCCGGGTGCGCTCCGATTCCGAAGGCGTTCGCCTCGGGCGCGGAAGCTTCCGAGAAATGGGAAGGCGCCGAGACGTACGCCTCGGGCCTGCGAGTTCCGAAGGCGTTCGCGGATTTCCTGATTCTGCGGGACCTTCGCGCATCCGGGGGCGACGCCGTCGCAGTGACCGACGACGAGATGCGCGCCGCCGAGCGTGAGATCGGGCAGGCCGAGGGGCTCTTCGTCTGCCCGGAGGGGGCGGCTGCCTGGCCCGCCGCCCGCAACCTCGCAGATGCCGGACGCCTCGACCGCGGGAGCCGAATCGTTCTCTTCAACACGGGAACGGGTTTCAAGTACCAGTAGCCGCCACCAAAGTGGGGCGCCGGTCTCGGCGGCTCTTGGTGTCTAATCCGCCTGCCAAATCCTGGGAGGCGACATGATGAGGATTCCCCGGCCCGCGGCCCTCGGTCTGGTCGGTGCACTCCTGCTCGCTCCGCGAGGACTCCATGCGGCCTCCTGCACCTGGGACAACTCGTCGAACGACTGGAGCGCCAGCACATCGCACTGGTCCTGCGGTGTGATCCCGGGCGCCGCGGAGAGCGTCATCATCAATGGCGGGACGGTCACGCTGGGCACGAGCCACTCGGTGACCGACTTGACTCACACCGGCGGCACGATCGACGGCGCCGGCGATCTCAATGTCTCTGGAGCCTTTTCCTGGACGGCCGGAGCCGAGGCGGGATCAGGCACGACGACGATCGGCGCGACCTCGACGCTGACGATCAACGCGTCCGGAGTGAGCCTCCAGCGGACGCTGACCAACAACGGGACGGTCACGTGGGTCGCCGGCCAGATCCAGTTCTCCAACGGGGGCAACATCCAGAACAACGCCGCCTTCACGGCTCAGCCGGACAACTCGATTGCCGACTTCGGCAGCGCCGGCGCGTTTGCCAACAACGCCTCGGGCACCTTCACACGCAACACGGGCACCGGACAGCTGTTCATCAGCGTTGCGTTCACCAACGCGGGGACGGTGACGGTCTCCACAGGCGAGTTGCGGATCCAGAGTGGATCGAGCACGGGGACGATCAACGGAGCCGCCTCGACGACCGTGAGCATCGTCGGCAACTTTTCGGTCACGGCGGGGACGTTCGCGGCCGCGACGCTGACCCTGCCCAGCGGAACCATCGACATGACGCCAGCGACCTAT
>JBKPSZ010000286.1:0-6600 GCA_046735265.1 Acidobacteriota bacterium
GGGATCCTCCCAGTACCAGGAGTGAACCGGCGCGCTGAAGGAGCAGTTCAGCACCCGGATGTTGTATTTCTGTTTGTTGGCGACGATCCAGTCGATGCCTCGGATCACGTTAGCGTAAGTTCCGCGGCCGTTCGCGTCGAAGGCCATGACGGCGACGACGTCGGCGTCGGGCGCCACGCCGTTATATTTGCCCGCGGTTCCCTTCTCGGCGTTGAGCGCTAGGCTCGTAACGTGAGTCCCGTGGCCGCTCGTGTCCGATGTGTTGGAGGCGCCGAGCTTGTTGTGGATTGCGTCGTAACCCTGGAGCAGTCGGGTTTTTCCGTGCGTGTCGTTCTTCAACTCGTTCGTCTGCCATAGACCCGTGTCCAGGACGGCGATCGTGACGCCGTTGCCGGTCGTCGCTTCTGCATTCAACTTGCTCGAGCCGAGCTCGATGGGAGTGTAGCTCTGGGGTACGCCCGCGGTCCGAACCGTTCGATCGGCATAGACCTTGACGTTGCCCGTCCGGCGGATCGCGTCGGCCTGAGCCGCAGTCAGATTCGCAGCAACCGCGTTGATCACCGTGAGCTCGTGGGTCACCTTTCCGCCGACGTGGCGCACCGCCGCGACAGCGGAGGCGATTTCCCGCGCTTGTACGATGACCGAGTTCGTCCGCTCAGACGGTCGCGCGAGAGGCAAGAGTCCCAGGCTAGCCAAAGCGGCGAGTCCGAAGATCGTCCACGCGGCGGTCGGTGTCCTTAGGTTCCTGACCCTGTTCATGGTCTATCTCCTGCGTTTCTCGATTCCCGATTTGTCGCAGGGAAATAGCAAGAGCGATACCCGCGTGGCCGGATTTGGAACTCACTCATTCAAGACGAGATCCTGCGAAGCGGCCGAAGATCCCGCGAGCGAAGTCCGGCTTTCGAGATTCATCTCGTCCCGCTTTCAGGACGCGCTGGACGCCGTCAGTTCTGCTTCGTCGCGGCCGCTGGGCGAGCCGAGCTCCAGCCAGCCGTGAGAGGAATCGAGACGCGCGCGCAGCTCGTCGGCCGGCAGCGCGACTGAGTAGAGGAACCCCTGGATCGCCTGGCAGCCGTACTCGCAGATGCGGTCACGCTGCGCCTCGGTCTCGACGCCTTCTGCCGTCACGTCCATCTTCAGCCGCTGGGCCATCGCGACGATTGCCGCGGTGATGGCGTCATCCTGTGAGTTGTAGAGAATCCCCTTGACGAAGGAGCGGTCGATCTTCAGACCGTCGAGGTTGAACTGCGTCAGGTAGGACATCCCGGTCTGGCCGGTGCCGAAGTCGTCCACGACGAGGCGCGCTCCGAGGCGCTTGATCTTCTTGAGCTGGGCCAGAACAGCCGGGTCGCTGCGCAGCACCCCGCGCTCGGAGAGCTCGAGCTCGAGCAGCGCCGGAGGAAGACCGGTCTCGCCGAGCACGCGCTCGACTTCGCCCGCAAGATCGCCGCGCTCGAGCTGGCAGCGCGAGACATTCACGGCGACCCGCATAGCCGGCAGCCCCTCCTCCATCCAACCCTTGATCTGCCCGCACGCCGTCTCAAGCACCCAGGTCCCGATGGGCGTCATCAGACCCGTGTCCTCCGCGACGGGCACGAAGTCGGCAGGCGAGACCATGCCTGCCTTCGGGTCGTACCAGCGCAGCAGCGCTTCGACTCCGACGAGCCGCCGCGTCCCGGCCTCGAGAACCGGCTGATAGTGCAGTGCGAGCTCTCGGCGCTCGAAAGCCGACCGCAGGCGCCGGTCCATCCCGAGGCGCGAATGCATCGCGCCGGCGAAGGCCTCGCTGTAAAAGCGATAGCAGCCCCCGCCGCCGCAGCGGGCCGAGTACATCGCGGTCTCGGCTTGCTGGAGGAGTGCCTCCGCCTCCATCTGGTGGCTCGAGGCCACGGCAATCCCGATGCTGACGGAGATGTAGCAGTCGGTGCCGTTGATGTTCAACCGCTGTGAGATCGCCGTGAGCACGCTCTCCGCAAGCTTCGAGAGCTGCTCGTCGGTGATATCGGTGCCGAGCATCAGGGCGAACTCGTCTCCGCTGATGCGGGCGGCCAGCCCGATCCCTTTGGGCCAGCCGTCGCTGCGGAGACAATCGAGCAATACCCGCGCAACCGAACGGAGCACCTCGTCGCCCCCTGGACGGCCGAGTGTCTCGTTGATGTCGGAGAAGCGATCGATATCCAGGAACAGGAGAACGACCTTGATGCCCATGGTGCGACCGCGAGCCAGAGCGCGCTCGACGACCGCGTCCAGGCGCGCGCGGTTGGGAAGGCCCGTCAGCGCGTCGGTCGACCCCTGGTGATGGCTCTTCTCCCAGGCTTCGGCCACGAGTCGTCGGGCCTCGGCGACGATTCGGCGGCTACGTTCCATTTCTTCCGATGCGCGGAAGCCGCGCGAGAGCGCGAGCAGCCGGCGGCTCACTACCGACCAATCCACAGGCTTCTCGGCGACCTCGTTCGCGCCGGACCGGAGGGCCCGCTCGCGGTCTCGGCTGTTCTTGCAGAGGACGAGAACCGGAACCTCGATGCGGCCCGACTGACGCCGCAGCGCCGCGCAGAGCTCCGGGCCGGAGCCCTCGAGAAAGGCGCCGTCGACCAAGATCGCGGCGGGCCGGAGGCTCTCGAAGTCGCGAAGCGCCTCACTCCAGCCGTCGGCGCGGTGGATCTCGAAGCCGGCCTCCTCCAGGATCTTCGCGCCCGACTTAAGAACGAGCGGATCGGAGCAGACGAGTAGCTTCGGCGGTCGGGTCACGAGCTGCGCCGCGAGCAGGTCGAGAGGGGAACCCACTTCGCGGAGCCCGGCCGAGGACTCCGCTACCGCGGGCCTGTCTGATGACATGTTCAGCGGAGGAGCAATAGCTATACCGCGACACGTCGGGACCGCAACGCGAACGAGGTCAGCAGGTTAAGACGGCGACTCGACCGGCTCAGGCTTTTCGCGTTCCCAAATTTGTCCCGGAACCCGACATTTTTTCGCGGTCAGCGAGGAATCGTGATTCGGTGCTTCTTTATCTTCTGGTAGAGCGCGCTTCGCGAGAGGCCGAGGACCGCCGCCGTTAGGGAGACGTCGCCGGCATGATCCGCGAGCTCCGCTTCGATGTGGCTTCGCTCCGCCTCCTCGAGAGTGCGTCCTGCCGCGCGGGCCGCCGGCGAGCGGGGAGCGAGCACCTCCGAGAGAACCGCCGCGGTCACCTCGCCGGATGGGCCGAGGAGCACCGCACGCTCCATCACGTTGCGCAGCTCGCGGATGTTCCCGGGCCAGTCGTAGCTGCGCAGCAGCGGCTCGACGGCAGCCGGGACGTCTCCGCCCGCAATTCCGAGTTCGGATCGGATCCTTGGTAGGAGGGTCCGGGCGAGCAGGATCACGTCGTCGCTGCGGTCGCGCAGGGCCGGCAGGAAGATGGGGATCGCGCTCACCCGGTAGAAGAGATCCTCCCGGAAGAGGCCGCTCCGCGTCCGCTCCTTCAAGTCATGATGGGTGGCCGCGATCAGGCGGACGTCCACTTGCCGATCGCGCACCTCTCCCAGCCGGCGAAAGCGCTGCTCTTCAAGCACCTTGAGCAGCTTGGGCTGGACCGGAAGCTCGGCGTCGCCGATCTCGTCTAAGAAGAGCGTCCCGCGGTGAGCCACCTCGAGCAATCCGATCTTGGCAGACGCCGCGCCGGTGAACGCGCCCTTCTCGTGGCCGAAGAGCTCGGACTCGAGCAGGTCGTGGGAAAGGGCGGCGCAGCTCAAGTCCACGAAGGCCTCTTCGCGCCGTGGTCCGTTTCGATGCAGCCAGGCCGCGAGAACGCCCTTGCCAACGCCCGAAGGGCCCTGGAGAAGTACGGTGCTGTTCGTCGCGGCGACCTTCTCCGCCTGATCCGCCAGCCGCCGGATCGCGGGGCTGTCTCCGATAAAGGGCTCCAACGCTTCCCTGCTCTCGCGCGATTTGACCGCAAGCGCCGACTGGCGGTTGCGCCGGTGCTCGATCAAGCGCTCCGCGACCACGAGCAGGGCCGGCAGGTCGACGGGCTTGGTCAGGAATTGCTCCGCACCCTCCTTGATCGCCCGCACGGCGAGCTCGATCGAGCCGTGTGCGGTCAGGAGGAGAGAAGGAATCGTCGAATCAATGCTTTTTAGAGCCCGAAGCAGCTCCAAACCGTCTCCATCCGGAAGCTTGTAGTCCAGGATCGCGGCGTCGGGCCTGGCGCGCTGCAGCATCACCTGCGCCTCGGCGACGCTCTTCGCCTCCAGGACCTTGTGCCCTTCCCGGATGAGGAACCGTTGGATCGACAAACGCGCGGTTTCCTCGTCGTCGGCCAGGAGGAAGGTGTAACTCGGCATCGCGCTACTATTTTGGCAGAACAAGCTGACGCCCCCGTGAACAAGAAAGGTCCGCAACGCCGCAGTCCGAAGCCGACCGGGCAGAAGCCTGGGCACGATCCGCGGCCGTCGCTGGAACCCTCGCTCGAAACCTCGCGCGCCAAGTCGCGCTTCCTCGCGATGGTCAGCCACGAGATGCGGACACCGCTCAACGCGATCCTCGGCATGCTCGACCTGGCCCTCCGCGGCGAACCCGAAGGCCAGCGGCGCGAATACCTGCGCACCGCCCGGGTCGCAGGGGACCAGCTGCTGCAGCTCATCAACGATCTGCTGGATCTCGCCAAAATCGAGTCCGGCACGCTGGCCCTTCGCGCTCGTCCTTTCTCATTGAGGGGGCTACTCGAGGGCTGCACCGCCAGCCTCGCCCCGAGGGCGAAGCAGAAAGGCGTCGATCTCACCTTTCAGATGGCCGAAGGAATGGCTGACGGCGTGCGCGGCGATCCGGCGCGTGTGCGTCAGGTCCTCTTGAACCTCCTGGACAACGCCGTCAAGTTCACGGACGAGGGGCGCGTTACCGTCTCCGTGCGCCCTGCGCTGGGCTCCAACCGGCTCGCCTTTTCCGTCACGGATACGGGAGTCGGAGTCGCTCCCGCGGACCGCGAGAGGATCTTCGAGCCTTTCATGCAGGCGGACAGCTCCGACACCCGACGTCACGGCGGCACGGGCCTCGGGCTTGCCATCTGCCGGCAGCTCGTCGAGCGGATGCACGGGCATCTTTGGCTGGAGAGCTCGCCCGTCCGTGGCTCGACCTTTCACTTCGAGATCGACCTCGAACCGGATCCCTCCGGAGACGCCCTGCTGGCCAGAGACCTGGCGGCCCTCAAAGGGACTCGTGTGATCGTCGTACATCACAACGCCGATCTGCAGGAACGCCTCTGCGGAATGCTGCGCGAGGCCGGGCTCGATCCGACACTCGTCGAGGAGCCGTTCCTCGTTCCAGCGATGCTCCGCGAGGCGCAAGAGAGAGGCCGCCCCTTCCACGTGATTCTTCTGGACCCTCACGTCCGCGGCGCCGCCGCTCTCCAGGCAAGGCGGCCTGAGGACGATTCTCTCGTCGCGCGACTGCCGCGAGTCATCCTCTCGGACGATCCCTCGCAGCCGGCCGGGGTTCTCGGCGCGTCGCCGGCGGTGCTCGGTTCCACGGCGGATCGCGATCTGCTGCGTGCGATACACGAAGCGCTCGCCGCGGAAGAGCGAGAGAAGGCGACCGAGCCCGAGTCCACAGCCGGGCTCGAGCTCCCGAAACGGCCGTTGCGCGTGCTCGTCGTCGAGGACAACTCGGTCAACGCCCTCGTCGTGGTGCAGATGCTGGAGATGTTGGGACATGCGAGCGCGGTCGCCGAGGATGGCGCCGGGGCGATTGCCCGGCTCGAATCCGAATCCTACGACGTCGTCTTGATGGATCTTCAAATGCCCGGAATGGACGGAATCGAAGCGATGGTCCGCATTCGCGCGCGCGAGCAGGAGCGCGGCGTCCCCAGGACGCGTCTGGTGGCCCTGACCGCGAGCGCCATGAGCAAGGACGCGAAGCGATGCCTCACTGCCGGGGCGGATGCTTTTCTCACCAAGCCGTTCCCGCTCGAGACCCTGCGCGACGCGCTCATGGGGGGCGAGGGGGGAGGAGGCCGGGCGCCCGCTGAAGGGGTACTTCATCTCGCGCGACTGCAGGCGCAGCTCGGAAACGACGCGGAGGGCGTTGAGGAGGTCCTGGCAACCTTCCAGGCGCAAGCTCCGGACTCTCTCGCGCAAATCCAAAACGGCATCGCCGCCGGGGACGCGCGGGTGCTGGAGCGCGCGGCGCACAAACTGAGGGGCGCGCTCGCCTGGATCGGAGCCGAGGACGCTGCGCAAGCGGCGTCCCGACTCGAGGATCTCGCGGCCGCCGGCGAACTCGTCGGCGCAGCGGACGCTCTTGCCGAACTCGAGAAGGCTCTGCGCGCGGTATCCGAGTCGATTGAGGACCGCCGCAGCCTGCGCCGGCTCTCCGCGCCTTAGACATCGAACCTCAATTCACCCGGAACGACAGTGGTTCCCGCAGGCATCAGCGCGTCCCGAAGCGACGCAATTGGCAAGCTGGCGCTAACCAGAGAGTTCTCCGTACCTAGACTTCTCGGCCTGAAATCCTGTTTCGGAGAAGATCACACCCCTCAATGTGTGTCCGTGGCGTTGACAGCTGGGCGCAACTCTCCGACAATTTTCTCCAATCAGGAGTCGGAGTCGTCGCCGAAGACCCCGGGCG
>JBKPSZ010000287.1:0-6560 GCA_046735265.1 Acidobacteriota bacterium
ACGTTCCACATCGTCTCGACCGGCAACGACGGCGAAGTCCGAGACATCGTCGATGTCTCGAAGTCTGAGGTCTGGATCAACGGCGGCTACTTCGTCTTCCATAGGGACATCTTCGACTACATCCGTCCGGGCGAGGAGCTCGTGCAGGAGCCGTTCCGCCGGCTGATCGACAAGAACGAGCTGATCACCTGGCGCTACGACGGCTTCTACCTCGGGATGGACTCCTTCAAGGAGAAACAGCTGCTCGACGACATGTACTCTCGCGGCGAGACGCCGTGGGAGATCTGGAAGAACTCGGGCGCGGCGTCGAAGTAGAGGCGTGGCGAAGAACCCGAGTCCTGCGCTTCCTCTTTGGGAGAACGCCGCGATCGACGTCGAGCGCTGGCGGAGCCGTGCCCACGAGGTGATCCCGGGAGGTGCGCACACCTACGCCAAAGGGGACGACCAGTTCCCGGCGAACGCGCCTCCGTTCCTCGTCCGCGGACAGGGGTGCCGGGTCTGGGACGGCGCCGGAAACGAGTACCTCGAGTTCGGCATGGGGCTGCGATCCGTCACGCTCGGGCACGGATACGAACCGGTCGTCGAAGCCGCCGCCCGGCAGATGCGGCAGGGAATCAACTTCACGCGTCCGTCGCCCCTCGAACTCGAGTGCGCCGAGGCGCTCCTGGAGCTCCTGCCGGCCGCCGAGATGATCAAGTTCGCCAAGAACGGCTCGGACGTCACGACGGCGGCCGTCAAGCTGGCGCGGGCGCACACCGGGCGGGATCTCGTCGCCATCTGCAAGGATCACCCCTTCTTCTCGACCGACGACTGGTTCATCGGCTCGACCGCGATGCCGGGGGGCGTGCCCGAACGGGTGCGCGCCATGACTGTCGGTTTCCGCTACAACGATCTCGAGAGCGTCGAAGCGCTCTTCCGCGAACGCGCGAACGAGATCGCCTGCGTGATCCTCGAAGCCGAGACGATCGAGCCGCCGCGCGACCGGTTCCTGCACCGGCTCCGAGAGCTCGCCCACCGGCACGGCGCCATCTTCGTCCTCGACGAGATGATCACCGGCTTCCGCTGGGATCTTCCGGGCGCGCAGACCTACTACGACCTCGCGCCGGATCTGTCCGCGTTCGGCAAGGCGCTCGGCAACGGCTTCGCGGTGTCCGCTCTCGCGGGCCGCCGCGAGCTGATGGAGCTCGGGGGCCTGAAGACCGATCAGGAGCGGGTCTTCCTCCTGTCGACCACCCACGGCGCGGAGACGCACGGGCTCGCGGCCGCCCTCGAGACAATCCGGGTCTACCGGACGGACGACGTGGTCTCGGCCCTGTGGCGACAGGGCGAGCGCCTGCGCCGCGGCGTCGAGGCGGCCGTCGCGGAGCTCCGGCTCGAGGGACACTTCGTCGTCCTCGGCCGGCCGTGCAATCTCGTGTACGGGACGCGCGATCGGGAGAAACTCCCCTCGCAGGCCTACAGAACCCTGTTCCTCCAGGAGCTCGTCCGACGCGGCGTGATCGCCCCCTCCTTCGTCGTCAGCTTCGCGCATGGCAACGCGGAGATCGACCGGGCGGTCGAGGCGGTCCGCGGCGCCCTCACCGTCTATCGAAAGGCGCTGGAGGACGGGGTCGAGCGCTACCTGGAAGGACCCGCCGTCAAGCCGGTCTTCCGGCCGCGCGTCTGAGCCGGCCGGCCGAGATGCTCGCCCTCCAGCTCGGCACTCGGGGCAAGGGACCGCTTCGAGTCCTCTGCCTGGGGGCACACTCCGACGACATCGAGATCGGCTGCGGCGGCACGGTGCGCCGGCTCCTCGCCGAGCGTCGGTGCGAGGTGACGTGGGTCGTCCTGAGCGCCGCGGGGGTGCGCGCGGCGGAGGCGCGGCGCGGAGCGGCGCTCTTTCTCGAGGACGCGGCCCGCAAACGCGTCGTGTTGAAACGATTCCGCGACGGTTTCTTCCCCGCGCAGTTCGCGGCGATCAAGGAGGAGTTCGAGAAGCTGAAGAAGCTGCCGAATCCCGACGTCGTGTTCTGCCCCGCCCGGGGGGACGCACATCAGGACCACCGGCTGGTCGCGGAACTCGTCGGGAACACTTTCCGAGACCATCTCGTGCTCGAGTACGAAATCCCCAAGTACGACGGGGATCTCGGGCGCCCCAACCTCTTCGTGCCGCTTTCCGAGGAGACGTGCCGAGAGAAGATTCGCCTCCTTCAGGAGGTTTTCCAATCCCAGGCGAAGAGGCGCTGGTTCCAGGAGGAGACGTTCCGATCCCTCCTGCGCCTGCGCGGCCTCGAATGCAACTCCCCGACGGCCTATGCGGAGGCCTTCTTCTCCTCGAAGGCCGTCGTCGCCCTCGGCGCGGAGTAAAGGCTACCCGAGAAAAATCCGCTTGAGCAGGCGCGCCGAATGGTACGGGATTCGCCCGTAGCGGCCGGAGCGCCAGGCCTTGATGATCTGGCTCGCGGAAGTCTTGAATGGGGGGGTGTAGGCGGTGTTCAGGACCGCGCGCGCGAGCGCGGCGCGAACGTCCGACCCTGGCAGGACCACCCGGCAGGCTCCCACGTCCGACGCGAAGTGGGCGTCACTCCCGCAAACAGTCGGCTTCTCGAGGCGTTCCGCGAGCTCTCGTGCCTGCCGGTTCTGCTCGGGCCGCAGCCGGGCGTTGAACACTTCCAGGAGGTCGACGGCGCCGACGACGTCTTCCCGCGGCGCTCGGCTTCGAAAGGGGTGAGGCAGCACGGCGACGCCGCCCTGCTCGTGGATTTCCTGGACCACGTCCAGGGCCCGGCGCGATCGGATCTCGCGCTCGAGAAACAGCCCGATGACGTCCCCGGCGTCGGTCTTGATCTCGGCGCCGACGATCACCCGGAAGTCCGGGTCCCGGTTCGCGTCTCGGGCCTCGAGGCCTCCGCGGATCGTGTCGTGATCGGTCACGGCGATTCCGGTCAGCCCCTTTTTCCGCCCTTCGAGGACGAGAGCTGCCGGCGAGGCCAGGGAATCGGGCGAGTAACGCGAGTGGACGTGGAGGTCGAACTGCATCAGCGGTCCCGCGGCGATCCGTGCGGGAGGAACAGCCGTCCCCGCACCGCGCGCCGCGCGATCTCGAGCGGCGTCGTGGCCAGAAGATAGAGCGAGGGCGCCCAGTCCGAGACGGACAGATTCGTCTTCATCCGGGGATCGAAGAAATCCGCGACGAACCGGCCGGCCGAACGCGGCCGCGCGATCACGTGGATGAGGTCCTGAGGGAACGGCCACCGGAAACGGATGTTCCGATCGTAGTCGAGGACCGGCGCGACGTCGCCGTCGGCGGCCATGCGGGCGGCCAGATACGGAAAGTTGACGCCGGCCGCGATCGAGAGCTCGAGCGACCCCCAGAACTTGGGGTTGATCTCCATCAGGCGGTATTCCCCGTCCCGGTCGTCCTTCTTCACCTCCACCATCGCGACACCGTGCCAGCGCAAGGCACCGAGGAGCCGGACCCCCAGCTCCTTCAGGCGCTCGTCGTAGAAGGCTCCCGCGGCGGTGCTCGCGCCGCCGGTCACGGGGAACTCGCGAATGCGCTGGTGCATGAAGAAGGCCCGCAGCTCGCCGTGCCGGAATAGCCCGTAGAAGCCGAAGCCGGAGCCGGGGACGTAGTCCTGCAGAACGGCGTCGGTGAGGTCCCGCGACTCGAGCTCGCTTCGCGAGTTGACGTAGGTGAGGGCGCCGGTTCCGAGCGAGGCCTTCACGACCACCGGATACGAGCGCACCTGCTCTTTGGAGGAGTACGTCTCGGGAATCGGGACACCCACAGACCGGGCGAACGCCATCGTCCGCTGCTTGTCGCTCGCGATCGCCATGGCCTCGGGATCGGCGACGGCCAGCCGCGCGACGCGCGCGAGCTCCTCCCGGTGGCGGGAGAAGAGGACGTTCGCGTAGTAGCCGATCGGGAGGAGCACGTCGATGCGCTTCTCCGCGACCGTTCGGAGGATCGCCTCGAGAAAGGCTCCTTCGTTCCGGAGGGGGCTCGGGTAGACGACCCGCTCCGAGCAGGCCCGCGACAGGAAGGAAACGGCGCCTTTCGAGGCGGAGCCCACGATGACTTCGACGCCCTCCCGCGCCAGGGCGCGCACCGCTCCGAGAGCGTGCTTCTGTTCGCCGTCGGTGACGAGCACCCTCATGCGTCGTTCCGAGCGCGGCGGCCGCGTCGCCCCGTCACCACACCACCGCGTCCTCTCCGACGGGGACATCGTCCAGGCGGACCGCGCGGGCTTCCGAGAGATCCCGGAGGGCTTCCCGGTAGACGCGCCGATAGTGGCCGTGAAAGGAGACGTTGTGCCAGTTCACGACGAGACACCCGCCGTGAGCCCGGACCCGGCGCGCGACTTCGCGGATTCGGGACACCCGCTCGCCGTCGGCGCGGACTTCGCGAAACAGGTTCACGTCCATCACCGTCATCGGCAGCTCCCACAACGGCAGGACCTCGAGACGTTCGACGTCGAATGGACGAAAGCCGCGGCAGGTGCCGCCGCGAAAACCGACGTGGTCGCTGTAGCCGAGCGTCGAATCGACTCGGAAGCCGAGCTCGACGAATTGACGCCAGGTCGCCGGCGGAAAGAAGGACAGGAAGTGGCTGCGACAGGCGGGCCAGACGTCGCTTCCCGCAGCCTCGCGGAGCCGGTCCCACTCCGATCGAAACTGGTCGAGGCTGCGGTGCGCGTTCAAACCGATGTGCAGCCCAATGGCGCCGCCGCACTCTCGGATCGCGCCGATCACGCGTCGCGCGTCGGGCCCCAGGATGTCGTAGGTGGCGTCCTTGGGGTGCGAGCCGTTCGCCATCAGGAAGAAGAACGACGGAAAGCCGAGGCCGCGGTCGACCGCGGCGATGTCACGAAAGACAGCCGGCTCCTCGCGGACCCCGATCCCCCGGAGCGTCCATTCGGCGGCGCCGTGGAGACCCGTCGCCGGACGACGGCTCCGCACGACTTCCCGATACATCGTTCGCGCGGCGTTCTCCGCGTTCTTCCACAGCCCGCGCACGCCGATTCCGGTGTCGACGTCGTGCGTCAGGAAGATCCGGAAGTCGCGAGTCCGCGCGACCGCGCTCGAGTCCAGCTTCCCGATCCACGCGCCCAGCACGGCCGCATACTCGTCGACGAGCGCCCGCTCGGTCAGGTCCTCCCGGAGCTCCAAGAGCTGCGTCTGGGGGATCCGGCCTTCCTCGTCTCGTTCGCGAATCAGGCTCTCCTGGTAGCGGGTGATCCAGAAGAACGCGGACGCGACGAGGTCCGCGCCGGTGGAGAGCGACGCGCGGCCAGCGCCCGATTCGGAGCGAAGGAATTGCGCCGACCGCGGCGCCTGCTCGGAAACGTAGGGAAGCGGCATCGGCGAGCCGACTCGATCCGTCGGCGGGCACCCGAGATCTCCGAGCGGAACGCGCGTCAGCGGAAGGGCCGGAAGGCTCGATTCCCGACCATAGTTTTCCCAGAAGCGCGAACACGCGTGAAGGAGGAGCTCCGGGCCCCGGCCCGGCCGCAGCGGGCCCACACCGTAACGGATGCGCAGAGCGCCGTCTGGCAGATCCGCCGCGCCTCGATGAAAAACGACCCGGGCGTCCAAGTCCGCCAGAAGCACCCGCAAGGCGTACACCGCGGCCTCGTAGGGCGCGATCTCGATCGAGACATGGATCTCGGGTCGGTTGGTCACTTTCGAAACGTCTCGTCTCCGGACAATACACGGGCCACTCGTCCGGCAAGGGGAAGGCTCGAATTTCCCCGAAAATGCTCAAAATTCGGCGGAACTTGGTATCATCTCAGGAAAAAGGAGATCGCATCAAGACGACCGCTTCTCGAAGGGGCTCTGCCCCGTCCAGGCGCGCGAAGCGACCGCGCTCGGCCGAGAAAGAGCCGACACCCCCGCCGATCCGGGTCGGGATCGCCACGCGTCCCGCGCTCTTCCGGGAGATGCTGTCGCAGGCCCTCGCGCAGGAGCCGGGCATCTCGATCGTGGGCGAGGCCACGGACGAAGGCGGACTGCGGGACCTTCTGCGAGATCAGAAGCCGCGCGTTCTGATCTTCGACTTCGAGGCCCTGGGACCGAGCGGCGACAGCATCATCTCCCGGGTCCGGCGAGAGTCCGCTTCGACGCGCTTCCTGGTCCTCGCGACGCGCTCGGGCGCCGAGACCGTCGAACGGGTCCTTCGAGCCGGCGCCTCGGGCCTGGTCGGCAAGGAGCTCGACCTCGAAACGGTGGTTCGCGCGATTCGCACCGTGGCGGCGGGAGAAGTCTGGGCGAATCGACTCGTCACGGCGCATGCGCTCGAATACCTGGCCGGGCTCTCCGAGTTGGGCGGGCAGCGGCCCGGATCGTCGAACGGGCATCTCACGCAGCGAGAGGCCGAGATCGTCACGGAGGTGGGTCTCGGGCTGCGCAACAAGGAGATCGCCGCGAAGCTCCGGATCAGCGAGAAGACGGTTCACACGCATCTGAACAACATCTTTCGAAAGCTTCAGATGGGAAATCGAATCGCCCTCGCTCTGTTCGCGCGGGAACTCGCCCAGAGACCGTAACGTCTGCTATCATCCCGCCCGTTCCCTGGATTC
>JBKPSZ010000288.1:0-6443 GCA_046735265.1 Acidobacteriota bacterium
TGCCGAACACCTGCGCGAGGAAGAGGACCGTGACGCCCTCGAAGAGGGCGGTTCCATTCTGGTTGCCGGTCGCTCCGACCGTCAGAACGAAGTTCCCGATCCGCTGCGGAATCCCCAGCTTTTCCTCGGAGGTCCGGAGGCTGGTCGGCAGGGTGGCGTTCGAAGACGCCGTCGAGAACGCGGTCAGGATGACCTCGCGACACCGGAAGAACCACTCGATCGGCGGCACTCGAGCCAGGAACTTCAGGATGCCGGAGTACACGACGAACATCTGGATCGCGAGGCCGCCGACGACGACGGCGGCGTAGCCGCCGAGGCGCGGCACGACGGCGAAACCGGACCGCGCGGTCAAGGAGAAGAGGAGAGCGGCGACCCCGTAGGGCGCGAGCCCCATCGCCCAGTCCACGATCTTCATCGAAACGCGCTGGATTCCCTCGAGCACCTCGACGAGCGTCTCCTTGTCCTTCCGGATCTGCGCCAGAGCGACGCCGAAGAAGACGGCGAAGACCATGAGAGACAGCATCTCGCCGTTCAACGCCTCGACCGCCGCGGCGAGCGGGTTGCGGGGGATCAGCGACAGGAGCGCGTCGCTCCAGGAAACCGCCTTCTTCGCGCTCTCGATCGCGCTCTGCGACTGGGTGGCGAACGTGCCTTCGAGCTGGCTGCGCACGGAAGCGTCGAGCCCCTCCCCCGGGCGGAAGAAATTCACGAGCCCGATCCCGATCGCAACCGAGATCCCGCTCGCGAAGAGCGTGTAGAGGAGGGTCTTGCCGCCCACGCGCCCGAGCTTCTTCACGTCGCCGAGCTCGAGGACCCCCAGGACGAGCGAGGAGAAGACGAGGGGCACCACGATCATGAAGATGAGCCGCAGGAAGATCTGGCCGAGCGGGTAGGCGACGTTCTTGACCAGGCTCTCGACCCAGGGCGCGCCCGGGGCGATCGCGTACACCGTCAGCCCGAGCACGATCCCGAAGACCAGACCGAAGAGGATCTTCGTATGGCGCGGCAGGCCGCGCCGAGCCCGCTCCGAGCCCCCTTCTCGTCTCTTCTCGGTCATGTTGGTCCGGGAACTCTAGCAGCCCGAGAGGGCTCGAGTGGGGGACCAGGGACTGCGGCCGCATGACCGAGGACTCTTCTTGAAAAGACCGAGACCCGCGTGGTATGCACACAACGGATCCCGTCGCCGCACGAGACCCGACCCGCCTGCGAGTGCGCGGTCTCCCGATGCGCAGGATCGCGGGAGCAGCCATGCCGATTCCCACTCGGCGCCTCTCGTTCCCAGCCGAAGGATCCGCTCGTTCCTCCTCGCGGGAAAGGCGGGTCAGCCGCGCGGGCCCCCTGTGGGCGGCCTTGAGCCTGCTGGCCGCCGACGCTGCGACGGGCCAGCTCTTCGTGGAGTATCCGGTGCCGACCCCGTCGAGTCAGCTGCGCGGGATCACGACGGGCGCGGACGGAAACGTCTGGTTCACGGAGCAGCTCGGCAAGAAGATCGGTCGGATCACGCCGGCGGGAGTCATCACGGAATTCCCGATCTCGGAGGCGGGCTCGCATCCCGCCTCCCCCGATGCGATCACCCTGGGGCCGGACGGCAACGTCTGGTGGGCCGACTTCATATCGATCGGCAAGATCACGCCCGCGGGAACCATTACGCGGTATTTCGACCTCCCCTCGCCATCCCTGACGGGGAAAGGCATCACCGCCGGGCCCGACGGAAACGTCTGGTTCACGTTGAATGGGAGTGTCAATTCGATCGGCCGGATCAAGCCGAACGGCGACATGGACGATTTTCCGGTGGAGGACACGATCCAGCTCCAGGACATCACGCTCGGGCCCGACGGGAACCTCTGGTTCACGGATCCGCTCGGCAAGCAGGTCGGGAAGATGACGACGACCGGCACCGTCACGCGCTATCCGACGCCGGTGGAGGTCACGAGTCCCCAGTACATCGCGGCCGGTCCCGACGGAAGGCTCTGGTTCACGAGCGCGTTCCACATCGGCCGCGTCACGACTTCGGGTTCGTTCACGACGTTTCCCGACCCGGGCGGCGACTTCCCGCGAGGGATCACGGCCGGTCCGGGCGGCATGTGGTTCGTGGAGGCCATCGCGAACAACGTCTCGCGCATCACGCTGACCGGCGTGATCACCGACTTCAGTCCTCCGACCGTCCCTTCCGGGCCGTTCGACATCACGCTGGGCTCGGACGGCGCGCTCTGGTTCACCGAGGGCAGCGGAAACAAGATCGGCCGGACGGCGCCCGCGAGCTACTACACCCTGACGCCCTGTCGCGTGATCGACACGCGCGGTGCGGCGGGTCAGCTCGGCGGCCCGGCGCTGGAAGCGGGCAAGACGCGCAACTTCGTGCTGGTCGGCCACTGCGGAATCCCGGCGGAGGTCCGGGCGGTCTCGGTCAACGTCACGGTGGTTCAGCCGACCGTTGCAGGCGACCTGCGTCTCTTCCCCGCGGGGCCGTTTCTTCCGGTCGTCTCCACCATCAACTACCGCGCCGGCCAGACCCGGGCGAACAACATGGTCGCGGGACTCGGCGGCGACGGCGACCTCGGCGTTCGTTGCGATCAGGCCTCCGGCAAGGTTCACCTGATCGTCGACGTGAACGGCTACTTCAAGTAGGCGCCGGGAGCGCGGCACAGGTTTCGCAAGGGCGACCCGCATGAGATCGCGCCGCGTCTTCATCGCTCTCGTGATCGCCGCCATCGGCGGCGCCTACTACTGGTGCAACACGCAGGTGAACCCCGTCACGGGCGAGAAGCAGCACGTCGCGCTCTCGCCGTCCGACGAGGTCTCCCTGGGTCTCCAGAGCGCGCCCGAAATGGCGCGGCAGTTCGGCGGGCTCCACCCGGACCGCGAGGCCCGCGAATACGTCCGCCGGATCGGGCAGAAGGTCGTCGCCGGGAGCGACGCCAAGACCTCCCCCTACCCGTTCGACTTCCACCTCCTGGCGGACCCGAAGACCGTCAACGCCTTCGCGCTTCCGGGCGGCCAGGTCTTCCTCACGGCGGGGCTCTTCCGACGCCTCGGGAGCGAAGCGCAGCTCGCGGGCGTCCTCGGCCACGAAGTCGGGCACGTGGTCCACCGGCACTCGGCCGAGCACCTGGCGAAGCAGCAGTTCACGCAGGTCCTGGTCGGCGCCGCCGCCGTCGCGGGCTCCGACGATTCGTCCGGGGGACGGCAGACCGCGGCGATCGCCGCGATGGTCGGCGACATGGTCAACCTCCGCTTCTCGCGCACCGACGAGCTCGAGGCGGACACCTACGGCGTGCGCGCGCTCGGCGAATCGGGCTACGACCCCCGGGCGCTCGCCGCGGTGATGGAAGTGCTGGCCAGCGCGAGCGGCGGATCGTCGCAGCCGGAGTTCCTCTCGACGCATCCGGATCCGGGAAATCGGGAGGAGCGGATCAAGGCGGAAATTGCGCGCCTCTACCCCAACGGCGTGCCGGCGAACCTCGGAGAGGGTGAAAAGGCCGCGTTCCTGGCGGCACGGGATCGCGTCGCGAGGAGTTTGCCCTCCGGGCCCTCGGAAGCGGAAGGCGGACGCGACCGGCCCGAATCTCAAGAAAACTAAAAAGGCGGCCGCCCCGGCCGCCGCTGCCACGATAGTCTCGGCACCATTCGAAACCAGCAAGCGATGCGCGTCTGGTTCGTGATCGCGATTTGCGTTTTCGCGGCGGCAACGGCGTCCGCCGACGTGACCGTCTCGGTCGGACCGGGTATCGCCTTCGGGGCCGCGCACGTTTTCATAGCCCCTGGCGAGGCAGTGATCTGGGAGTGGGCCGAGGGCTCCCTGCCGCACTCGACGACGAGCGATTCGCAGACCGGCCCGGAGGTCTGGGACTCGGGGATCCAGACAAGCGGGACGTTCTCCCACACCTTCACCACCCTGGGCGATTACCCCTTCTACTGCAAGGTGCACAGCCTTCCCGCTTCGTCGGGCGGAACCATGATGAACGGCATCGTCCACGTGGTGGGACCTTCGCCCACGCCGACGCAAACACGCACGCCGACGCGGACTCCGACGCCCACGGCGACTCGGACTTCGACTTTCACGGCGACGCCGACTCACACGCCGACAGCCACGCTCACGCCGACCGTCACGCTCACGCCGACTCAGCCGACCCCGCGCGCCTTCTTCTCCGTCGCCCCGTGCCGCGCCGTGGACACGCGCGCGGCCGACGCGCCGGCTCTCGCCGCCGGGAGCACGCGGACGTTCGCCCTCGCCGGGAAGTGCGGGATCCCCGCGTCGGCCAACGCCGTCTCCCTGAACGTCACGGTCACTGCGCCGACGGCCGCGGGAGACCTGCGGATCTTCCCGGGCGGGACGTCTCAGCCTCTCGTCTCGACGATCAACTACCGCGCGGGGCAGACCCGGGCGAACAACGCGATCGCGGGGCTCGGAGAATCGGGCGACCTCTCGATCAAGTGCGACCAGACGACCGGGACCGTCCACGTGATCATCGACGTGAACGGGTACGCGGAGTAAGCCGGAGCCGCGCGACCGACGGCTTCCTTCGCGCGACGCCGCGGCCCTCAGTCGCCGCGACGGCGTGGCTTTCAACTTCTGCCGTAAGCCCTTAGACTGCCGGCAATGGCTGTCGCGGAGCGGCGTCAACGCGTGCTCCTGATCGTCGGAACCCGGCCCGAGGCGATCAAGCTCGCTCCGGTCGTCGCGCGCCTCAAGGCCGACCCCGATCGCTTCGAGGCGATCCTCTGCGCGACCGCGCAGCATCGCGAGATGCTCGACCAGGTTCTCGAAGTCTTCGGCCTCGACCCCGACGTGGATCTCGACCTGATGCGACCCGACCAGTTCCCCAACGAGATCGCGTCCCGAGTCTTCGCGGCGCTCGACGCCCTCCTTCGGGAGAAGGCTCCCGACTGGCTGATCGTCCAGGGCGACACGACGACGGCGATGGCCGCGGCGATCGCCGCCTTCCACCGCCGCGTGCGGGTCGGACACGTCGAGGCGGGCCTGCGGACGGGCGATTTCGCGCGCCCGTTCCCCGAGGAGATGAACCGGCGCGTCGTGGACCTCGTCGCGGACCTCTACTTCGCGCCGACGTCGCGGGCGGTCGAGGCGCTGCGCGCCGAAGGGGTGGCGGAATCCCGGATCCTCCTGACGGGGAACACCGTGGTGGACGCCCTTCTCGAGATCGCCCGCCGGGAGGGGGACGTGCCCGAGACCGACACGGTACTCGTCACGGCGCACCGCCGCGAGAGCTTCGGCGCCCCTCTCGAAGGGGTCGTGCGGGCCGTCTCCCGGCTCGCGCGCGCGTTCCCGCGCACGCGGTTCCTCCACATCGTTCACCCGAACCCCCAGGTGCTCGCGGCCGTCCGGGGGGATCCAGGGATGCCGAACGTCGAGCGCCTCGAGCCCGTGGACTATCGCCGCCTCGTCCGGCTCCTTCGTCAGTGCCGCCTCGTCCTGACGGACTCGGGCGGGATCCAGGAGGAGGCCCCGACCTTCGGAAAGCCGGTCCTCGTGCTTCGCGAGAAGACGGAGCGGCCGGAAGCGGTCGAAGCGGGACGGGCGGTGCTCGTCGGAACCGACGAGGAACGGATCGTCGCGGAGGCGACGCGACTCCTCTCCGACGAGACCGCGCGGCGTCGCATGTCTCAAGGCGGGAACCCGTATGGCGACGGGCGCGCCGCGGAGCGCATCGCCGGCGCGCTTCTCGGGCGCCTCGAAGTCCCCTTCTCGCCGGCCGCCCCGGCGGCCGCCCGGGCGTAGATGACGAGCGTTCGGCAGACGCTCCGGGATCTTCTCCCGCCGACGCTTCGCGAGCGGTACCACCTCTACGCCTTGAAGCGCGACTTCGGGATCGACCGGCGAAACGGGACCCGGCAGCCGACCCGGCTCGACGCGCGCCGGCAACCAGGCTTGAACGTGATCGGCTACTTCGATTCCCCGGGCGGCATCGGGCAGTCCACGCGTTCGCTCGCCGACGCCGCGGAACGGGCCGGGATCCGGGTCGCGCGCGAGAAGATCTCCCGTTACGGCCACGCGGTCGGCTCGGCGCCGTACGACGTCAATCTGTATCACGCGAACGCCGACGGCGCCGCGGCGCTCGTCGAGGAGCTTGGACCGCGGCTCCACTCCGGCCGCGCCAACGTCGGCTACTGGTACTGGGAGACGGAGACCCTGCCGCCCGAGTGGAGGGATCGTTTCGACTACTTCGACGAGATCTGGGTGGCGACCGAGTATTGCGAGCGGGCGGTCGCCCTTTCCTCGTCGATCCCGGTCTTTCGCGTTCCGCCGGCGGTCGAGCCGGCGGCCGCGCGGACCGGTCCGAAAGCCTGGGCCGGCGTGGATTCCGCGGACTTCCTCTTCCTGTCGGTCGTGGACGCCCTCTCGGTTCCGGAGCGCAAGAACCCCGTGGGCACCGTGCGCGCTTTCGCCCGCGCCTTTCCGACCCCTTCGAGCGCCCACCTCC
>JBKPSZ010000289.1:0-2761 GCA_046735265.1 Acidobacteriota bacterium
GTCTCTACGTCTACCTGCGGCGGGCCTGGGGAGAGAGAACGGCGTTTCTGTACGGATGGCTGTGCCTGCTCGTCATGGATCCGGGGGTCACGGCGGCCCTGGTGCTCGGGCTGACGCCGTATCTCGTCGCGCTCTCGCCCGCTCTGGCCGGCCACGAGCGCGCGGTCGGCGTGGCGCTCATCTGGGCTCTCGCGCTCGCGAACATGGCGGGCCTGCGGCCGAGCTCCCGGTTCCTGAACGGTCTCACGGCCGTGAAGGCGATCGCGCTCGCGGGCTTCGTCGCCGCGGCGTTCGGGATCGGGCGGGGGAGCTGGGCGCACTTCTCTCCCTTCTGGGAGAGGCGAGCGGGCGCACCGCCTCCGACCGAGGCGCTGGCACTCGCCATCATCGGGGCGTTCTACTCCTTCGGCGGTTTCTGGGAGGCGAGCCGGGTGGCCGGCGAGGTGCGGAATCCGTCGCGGACCCTGCCTCGAGCGCTCGCCGCCGGGGTTCTCGCCGTGACCGCGGCCTACGTTCTCACGACGCTCGCGTTCATCTACCTCGTGCCGCCTTCCGAAGCCGCGACACCGTCCGATTTCGCCCGTCGGGCGGGAACCGCGCTTCTCGGCCCTTCGGGTCCGCCGGCGCTCGCCGCCGTCGTCATCCTCTCCGTTCTCGCGAGCGCGATGGCCCTTCTCCTCATGGCCCCCCGCCTCTATCTCGCGATGAGCCGCGACGGGCTCTTCCCCGACGTGCTCGCGAAGCTCGACCCGCGCACCGGTGCCCCGGTGCGCGCGACGGCGCTTCTCGCCGCGATTGCGACGCTCTACGTTCTCTCCGGGACGTTCCCGCAGATCGTGGCGCTCTTCTTGTGTCCCACGCTGCTCTTCGTCGCGCTCGCCGCGGCGGCGCTCTTCCCGATTCGCCGGACCGAAACCGCCGGCGCCTCCTTCCGGGCGCCCGGCTTTCCGGCCACGCCGGCCCTCTTCGTCCTTCTCCTTCTTGCGGTCGTCGGGCTCACGGCGGTTGCCCGTCCGATCCCGGCTCTGGCAGGATTCGCGCTCGTGCTGCTCGGCCTGCCGGCGCACCGCGCGCTCGAGGCGCGGCGCCGCCGGAGGGAAATCCTCAAAGGAGACCCGAGATGACCTGGATCCGGACGATTCCCTACGACCTCGCCGACGAAAAGCTTCGGGCCGCGATCGACGGCGAGCGCGCGCTCTACCCGGGCGAGTATGGCGCCCCGACCGGCGTCGTCGATAACGACGCGGAAGGGATCGTCGCGTCGCACTCGCTCATTCCGGACGCCCTTTTCCACGCCTTTGCGACGTTCGGGGTGCTGATGGCTCCCGACCTGCCGCTCACGCGCCGACAGCACGAGATGATCACGACGGTCGTCTCGCTGTCGAATCGCTGCTTCTATTGAATCGAGTCGCACGCAGAGTTTCTGCGTCGGGTCACCCTGGACGAGGCGCTGGTCGAGGCGATCCGGCGCGACTATCGGACCGCGCCCATCGATGAGCGGGACCGCGTCATGCTCGATTACGTCGTCCAGCTGACGCGGGACGCGACCGGCGTCACGCCGGACCATCACGCGCGTCTGCGCGCGGCGGGCTTCGACGACCGTGGGATCCTTCAGATCACGTTGATCGCCTCCTGGTTCAACTACATCAACCGCGTCGCCGACTCGCTGGGCGTGGGCCGGGGGGCTCCCGGGACCGCCCACGCACCCGGGGGGGCGGCGAAGAGGGAGAGGTAGGCGCGGCGGCAGCCGTCCAGCTGCCTGCAACCGGAAGCCCGCCAGGCGTGTTCTCCCGGGCATGGGGCCCACGATGAGAGAGGACCGGCTGCCCTCGGCGGACCGCTTCCGCGTGGAGGTGCCGGAGGAGACGCTCCGGGACCTTCGGGATCGGATCGCGAAGACCCGGTGGCCCGACGAGATTCCCGGCGCCGGCTGGGAGTACGGCACGAACCTCGGCTTTCTCCGGGACCTCCTTGCGTACTGGCGCGACGATTTCGACTGGCGCGCGCGGGAAAGAGAGATCAACCGGTTTCCGCACTTTCTGGCCGAAGTGGACGGGCTCGGCATCCACTTCCTCCACGCACGCTCGAAGGAGGCGGGCGCTCTTCCCATTCTCCTGACGCACGGCTGGCCGAGCACGTTTCTCGAGATGTCGCGGCTCGTCCCGCTGCTGACGGATCCGGTGGCCCACGGCGCAGGTCCGCGCGACGCCTTCCACGTCGTCGTGCCGTCGCTCCCCGGTTACGGCTTCTCGGAGATTCCGCGGCGAGGCGGCCTCACGAAGACGCGCATCGCGGCGGTCGAGGCCCGGCTCATGTCCGGGGTCCTGGGATACCCGCGCTTCGCCGCCCGGGGCGGCGACATCGGAGCCGGAGTGACGTCCTGGCTCGCGTTCGACTATCCGGAGCGCATCGTCGGGATTCACGTGTCGGACGTCCTGCGTCCCGGGATCGGCCCGGCGTCCCCTCCGCTCTCGGAGGCGGAGCGTCGCTTCCTGGAGGAGGAGGCGGCGTGGATGCGTGCCGAAGGCGCCTACGACCATGTCCAGGCGACCAAGCCGCAAACGCTCGCGTTCGGCCTCCACGACTCGCCCGCGGGTCTCGCTTCCTGGATCGTCGAGAAACTGCGTTCTTGGAGCGACTGCGGAGGCGACGTGCTCCGCCGCTTCTCCCGCGACGACATCCTGACGATCTTGACCATCTACTGGGCGACCGGAACGATTCACTCTGCCAATCGCCTCTACTTCGACCGCGATCGCGAGCC
>JBKPSZ010000290.1:0-7880 GCA_046735265.1 Acidobacteriota bacterium
CCGCGTCATCGCCCGTTTCAACGGCGAGTTCATCACGGCGGAGCGGGAGAAGGTCGATTACAAGGACATCTCCCCGAAACAGCTCGTCTCGGTGGCGACGGCGCTGATCCCGTTCCTCGAGCACGACGACGCCAACCGCGCCCTCATGGGTTCCAACATGCAGCGCCAGGCGGTGCCGTTGCTCAAGGTCGAGGCGCCCCTCGTCGGCACGGGCCTCGAGGCCACGGTCGCGCGCGACTCGGGCGCGGTCGTCCTCGCCAAGCGCGGCGGAGTCGTGGACCAGGTCGACTCCGAGCGGATCATCGTTCGTGTCGAAGGAACCGAGATGGGGGGCAAGGAGTTCGGCGCGGACATCTATCCGCTGACGAAGTTCCGGCGCTCCAACCAGAACACCTGCATCAACCAGAAGCCGGTGGTACTCGAGGGGCAGAGGGTCGAACGGGAGCAGGTGCTCGCCGACGGCCCCTGCACGGACGAGGGGGAGCTCGCGCTCGGCCGGAACGTCCTCGTCGCCTTCATGCCCTGGAGGGGCTACAACTACGAGGACGCGATTCTCGTCTCGGAGCGCCTCGTCAAGGACGACTTCTTCACGTCGATCCACATCCAGGAGTTCGACATCGAGGCTCGGGACACCAAGCTCGGCCCCGAGGAGATCACCCGCGACATCCCGAACGTCTCGGAGAACGCGCTACGGGATCTCGACGAGTCCGGCATCATCCGCATCGGCGCGAACGTCAAGCCGGGCGACATCCTGGTCGGCAAGGTCACCCCGAAAGGGGAGACCCAGCTGACCCCGGAAGAGAAGCTGCTTCGGGCGATCTTCGGCGAGAAGGCCGGCGACGTGCGCGACGCTTCGCTCAAGTGCCCTCCGGGCATCGAGGGCACGGTCGTGGACGTGAAGATCTTCTCGCGCAAGGGGACCGAGAAGGACCTTCGTGCGCTCTCGATCGAGCAGGATCAGATCGCGAAGATCGAGAAGAACTCGCGCGACGAGATCCGGATCATCCGCGAGGAAGCGAACAAGAAGATCCGCGACCTGCTCGTCGGCAAGATCACGCAGGACGAGGTCAAGGATCGCGACGGGGAGGAGATCGTCAAGAAGGGGGCCCGGTTCACCCCCGAGGCGGTCGAGAAGCTCTCCCCGCAGCAGCTGAAGCGGTTGAAGCTCAAGGACGAGGAGGCCGCCGAGGAGATCGCGACGGTGCTCCGCCGGCAGGACTCGCAGATCGAGGTCTTGAATCGCGTCAACGCGGAGCGGATCGAGCTCCTGCAGAAGGGGGACGAGCTCCCGCCCGGCGTGATCAAGATGGTCAAGGTCTACGTCGCGATGAAGCGCAAGCTCTCCGTCGGCGACAAGATGGCCGGCCGCCACGGGAACAAAGGGGTCATCTCCCGGATCCTCGCCGAGGCGGACATGCCGTACCTGCCGGACGGCACCCCGGTCGACATCGTGCTGAACCCGCTCGGCGTGCCCTCGCGCATGAACGTCGGGCAGATCCTGGAGACGCACCTCGGCTGGGCGGCCCGCGCGCTCGATCTGAAGGTGGCGACCCCGGTCTTCGACGGCGCGAGCGAGTCGGAGATCAAGCGCCTGCTGAAGGAGGCCAACATGCCCTCCTCCGGCAAGACGCTCCTGTACGACGGAATGACCGGAGAGCCCTTCGAGCAGCAGGTGACGGTCGGCTTCATCTACATGATGAAGCTGTCGCACCTGGTGGACGACAAGATCCACGCGCGCTCGATCGGACCGTACTCGCTCATCACCCAGCAGCCGCTCGGCGGCAAGGCCCAGTTCGGCGGCCAGCGGTTCGGCGAGATGGAGGTGTGGGCGCTCGAGGCCTACGGCGCGTCCTACACGCTTCAGGAGCTCCTGACGGTGAAGTCGGACGACGTGGAAGGGCGCTCCCAGGTGTACGAGGCGATCGTGAAGGGCGAGGTCCCGACGGACCCCGGCCTGCCCGAGTCGTTCAACGTCCTGGTGCGCGAGCTCCAGAGCCTCTGCCTGGACGTGGAGTTGTTGAAAAAGTGAAGACCCGGATCGTTTTCTCGAATCTCAAAAGGAGCGACTGAGTGGACACTCTCGCTTTCGCCAACAAGCCGACGACGTTGAAGGACTTCAACGCGATCAAGATTTCGCTCGCTTCGCCCGAGAAGATCCGGTCCTGGTCGTACGGGGAAGTCACGAAGCCCGAGACGATCAACTACCGAACCTTCAAGCCGGAGAGGGACGGCCTCTTCTGCGCGAAGATCTTCGGTCCGATCACGGACTGGGAGTGCCTCTGCGGCAAATACAAGCGCATGAAGCACCGCGGCGTGGTCTGCGACAAGTGCGGCGTCGAAGTCACCAAATCGAAGGTGCGCCGGGAGCGGATGGGGCACATCGAGCTCGCCTCGCCCGTCTCCCACGTCTGGTTCTTCAAAGGGCTTCCGTCGCGGATCGGGCACCTGCTCGACATCTCGCTGCGCGACCTCGAGCGGATCCTCTACTTCGAGTCGTACGTGGTCATCGATCCGGGCGACACGGAGCTGAAGGAGCGGCAGCTGCTCTCCGAAGAGCAGTACCGGGCGCTCCGGCAGGAGCTCGGGGACGTCTTCGTCGCCCGCATGGGCGCCGGCGCGATCCAGGAGCTCCTCCAGCGCGTAGACGTGGACATGCTGGCCGAAGAGCTGCGCATGATCATGAAGACCGAGACGTCGCAGATCAAACGCCAGAAGGCGGCCAAGCGCCTGAAGGTCTGCGACGCCTTCCGACGCTCGGGCCATCGGCCGGAGTGGATGATCCTCGACGTCATTCCGGTCATTCCGCCGGAGCTGCGGCCGCTCGTCCCGCTCGACGGCGGGCGCTTCGCAACGTCCGACCTGAACGATCTCTATCGCCGGGTCATCAATCGCAACAACCGGCTGAAGAAACTGCTGGAGCTCCGGGCTCCCGAGGTGATCGTCCGCAACGAGAAGCGGATGCTCCAGGAAGCGGTGGACGCGCTCTTCGACAACGGGCGCCGCGGCCGCGTGCTCAAGGGCTCGAACAACCGGCCGTTGAAGTCGCTCTCCGACACGCTCAAGGGGAAGCAGGGACGCTTCCGGCAGAACCTGCTCGGCAAGCGCGTCGACTACTCGGGTCGGTCCGTCGTCGTCGTCGGGCCGGAGCTGAAGCTCCACCAGGCGGGGCTGCCGAAGAAGATGGCGGTCGAGCTCTTCAAACCGTTCATCTACAACCGGCTCGAGAAGAAGGGCCTCGCCCCCACGATCAAGGCGGCCAAGGAGCTCGTCGAGTCGGGCGTGACCGAGGTCTGGGACGCCCTCGAGGAGGTCATCCGGGACCACCCGGTGCTCTTAAACCGCGCTCCGACGCTCCACCGGCTGGGCATCCAGGCCTTCCAGCCGGTCCTCGTCGAGGGCAAGGCGATCAAGATCCACCCGCTGGTCTGCCCGGCGTTCAACGCCGACTTCGACGGCGACCAGATGGCCGTGCACGTTCCGTTGTCTCCCAAGGCGCAGGTCGAGGCGGAGCTCCTGATGCTCTCCGCCAACAACATCCTTTCGCCGGCGTCGGGGCGGCCGCTCGCCGTGCCGTCGCAGGATCTGGTCCTCGGGATCTACTACCTGACCAAGTCGCGGTCGAACTCGAAGGGGGAAGGGCGCATCTTCGCGGACTTCGATGAAGTGATCCTGGCGTACGAGGGGGGCGAGGTCACGACCCACACGCCGATCCGGGTGCGCTACTCGGGCCAGTACATCGATCTGACGACGCAGTACAACGACCAGGACATCACCCACGCGGAAGTCCAGGACATCGAACGGACCTTGATCGACACGACCGTCGGCCGGGTGCTCTTCAACCGGGCGCTCCCCGACGTCGTCCCCTTCATCAACGGGAACCTGAAGAAGCGCGGCCTGACCGACTTCGTCAGCTACGTCTACCTGACGTTCGGCGAAGAGATGACCGTCCAGATGCTGGACGACCTGAAGGCGCTCGGCTTCGCGGCCGCAACGACCGCCGGGATCTCGATCGGCGTCGACGACATGGTCATCCCGGCCAAGAAGGAGGAGCTCCTCCACGCGGCCGACAAGGAAGTGCTCGAGGTCAACGCCCAGCGCAACTCGGGCGTCATCACCGCCGGCGAGCGCAAGAACAAGATCATCGACATCTGGCACCGGACGACCGAAGCGATCTCCGACGAGATGTTCAAGGAGATGAAGCGCTCCGACCAGGTCGGGACGGAATTCAATCCGATCTACATCATGGCCGACTCGGGCGCCCGCGGCTCGAAGGAGCAGGTCCGGCAGCTCGCCGGAATGCGCGGCCTGATGTCCAAGCCCTCCGGCGAGGTCATCGAGACGCCGATCACCGCGAACTTCCGAGAGGGGCTCTCGGTCCTCCAGTACTTCATCTCGACGCACGGCGCCCGCAAGGGCCTCGCCGACACGGCTCTCAAGACCGCCGACTCGGGGTACTTGACCCGCCGACTCGTCGACGTGGCGCAGGACGTCATCGTCATCGAAGAGGACTGCGGGACCTCCGACGGCATCACCGTCACCGCGATCATGGAAGGGGGCGACACGCTCGAGCCGCTCCGTGACCGCATCGTCGGGCGCGTGGCTCAAGAGGACGTCCTCGACCCGCTCTCCGAAGAGAAGCTCGTCGGGGTGGGAGAGGAGATCACGGAGGAGCTCGCGAACGCGGTGCAGGAGGCGGGCATCGAGCGGGTCAAGATCCGTTCGGTTCTGACCTGCGAGACCAAGCGCGGCGTCTGCCGCCTCTGCTACGGCCGCATGCTCGCCTCCGGCAAGATGGTCGAGATCGGCGAGGCCGTGGGCGTCATCGCGGCGCAGTCGATCGGCGAGCCCGGCACGCAGCTGACGATGCGGACGTTCCACTACGGCGGAACCGCGTCGCGCGTCACCGAGCAGTCGAAGCACGCGGCGAAAAACCCGGGAACGGTCAAGTTCCTGAACGTCGCGACCGTCGAGCGCAAGGACGGCAACCTCGTCGTCGTCAACCGCAACGGCAAGATCACGATCGTGGACAACAAGGGGCGTGAGAAGGAGCGTTACTCGGTCGTGTACGGCTCGACGATCAAGGTCTCCGACGGCCAGGAGGTCGTCCCGGGACAGGAGCTCGTCGAGTGGGATCCCTACACCTCGGCGATCCTGACCGAGGTCGGCGGCCGCATCGCCTACCGGGACATCCTCGAAGGCGAGAACCTGCGCGAGGAGACGGACCGGGTCACGGGGCTCGCGCAGAAGATCATCGTCGAGACGGTCGGCGCGGAGAAGCGCTCGCCGCAGGTGTTCGTTCAGGGCAAGGGGGTCGAGCGCAAGTATCTGCTCCCGATCGGCTCGCACATCATGGTCTCCGACGGACAGGACGTCTCCCCCGGCGACGTGCTGGCGAAGATCCCGCGCGAGACCACCAAGACGAAGGACATCACGGGAGGTCTCCCGCGCATCGTCGAGCTCTTCGAGGCGCGGCGGCCCAAGGATGCGGCGGTCATCACCGAGATCGATGGAACGGTGTCCCACGGACCGATCACGAAGGGCATGCGCAAGGTCATCATCACCGGGGACGACGGGGAGACCCGCGAGTACCTGATCCCCCGTTACACCCACGTCAACGTGCAGGAGGGGGAGCGCGTGCGCGCCGGCGATCCGCTGATCGACGGTCCGATCAACCCGCACGACATCCTCGCGATCCTCGGGGAGAAGGAGCTCCAGCGCTATCTCGTGGACAAGATCCAGGAGGTCTACCGTTCGCAGAACGTCGCGATCAACGACAAGCACATCGAGGTGATCGTTCGCCAGATGATGCGCAGCGTGAAGATCGAGGAGGTCGGCGACACGGAGTTCCTGATCGACGAGCAGGTCGACCGATTCCGGTTCGAGGAAGAGAACGACCGCGTGATCACGGCGGGCGGTCAGCCGGCGATCGGCCGGCCGATGCTGCTCGGCATCACGAAGGCCTCGCTCTCGACCGACTCGTTCATCTCGGCGGCTTCCTTCCAGGAGACGACGCGGGTTCTCACCGAGGCGTCGATCTCCGGAAAGGTGGACAACCTCCGGGGCCTGAAGGAGAACGTGATCGTCGGGCGGCTCATCCCGGCCGGAACCGGGATGGACTACTACCGGTCGATCATGCTCGAGCGCGAAGAGATTCCGCAGGTCGAGGAGCCGGCTCTCGAGGACTTCCTGACCGATCCGGCCGAGGAGCTGGCGCTCGCCGAGGCCGACGCGGAGGTCGACGCCAGCGAGGAGGAGTAAGACCCTCCCCGCGGTCCAATTTCGGCCATCGAAACCCGGGGCCCCCGGCAGGGGGCCCCTTTCTGTCGGATTCGCGTTCAGTTCGGAGGAGGGTTTAGGAGCGGCAAGCGCGGGAGGGTTGGAGGCGGGCGGTACCCGGCACCGTCTGCCTATTGACAAGCCTCCGCCACCCACGTAGCATTCGCGGGTTTTTCTCCAGGCTCCGGCGAGTCGGTGGGGCTTGTCTCGCTCGGGGCAGAACAAGGGTTTTTGTCGATCTCGGGCCCTCTTTCGGCTCCGGGGGGCCTCGGGGTGACTCAGGAGAGTCGATGCCGACGATTTCTCAACTTGTGCGTAAGGGGCGGGAACGCGTGCGGGAGAAGACCGCCTCGCCGGCCCTCGAATCCTCGCCGCAGAAGCGCGGGGTGTGCACGCGCGTGTACACGACGACCCCGAAGAAGCCGAACTCGGCTCTCCGGAAGGTCGCTCGCGTGAGGCTGACGAACGGGATCGAAGTCACGACCTATATCCCCGGGGTCGGACACAACCTGCAGGAGCACTCGATCGTCATGATCCGCGGCGGCCGCGTCAAGGACCTCCCCGGCGTGCGCTATCACATCATCCGCGGCACGCTGGATGCGGTCGGCGTCGCCAACCGCAAGCAGGGACGTTCCAAGTACGGCGCCAAGCGCCCCAAGGCCTAGCCGAAGACTGAGGACTGAGGATTAAGGACTAAGGACCAGCAATGCCCAGACGCCGCGTCGTCGCCAAGCGCGAGATCCTTCCCGACCCGCTCTACAACTCGCAGCTCGTCACGAAGTTCATCAACTCCGTGATGGAGCGGGGCAAGAAGTCGCTTGCCGAAGGAATCCTCTACGGCGCCCTGAACCGCGTGGCCGAGAAGACCCAGGACGATCCGATGAAGACCTTCAAGAAGGCGATCGAGAACGTCAAGCCCGCGCTCGAGGTCAAGTCCCGCCGCGTCGGCGGCTCGACCTATCAGGTGCCGGTCGAAGTCCGGCCCAACCGGCGCACGTCGCTCGCGATCCGCTGGATCATCGAGTACTCCGCGGAGAGGGGAGAAAAGACGATGCGGGAGAAGCTCGCCGCCGAGCTGCTCGACGCGGCGAACCTCCGGGGCGGAGCGGTCAAGAAGAAGGACGACACGCACAAGATGGCGGAGGCCAACAAGGCGTTCGCCCACTATCGCTGGTAGCCCTCGAACCGAAACCTCGAACCTTCAACTCGCACACAATGCCTCGCACCCATCCCCTCAAAGACACCCGAAACATCGGGATCATGGCGCACATCGACGCCGGGAAGACGACCACGACCGAGCGGATCCTCTTCTACACGGGCGTCAACTACAAGATCGGCGAGGTGCACGAAGGCACCGCGACGATGGACTGGATGGTGCAGGAGCAGGAGCGGGGCATCACGATCACGTCCGCCGCGACCACCTGCTTCTGGCAGCCGTCCGGCAGCGCCGGTCCGCTCGTCCGCATCAACATCATCGACACTCCGGGACACGTCGACTTCACGGCGGAGGTCGAGCGGTCCCTGCGCGTCTTGGACGGCGCCGTCGCCGTCTTCGACGCGGTGGCCGGCGTCGAGCCCCAGTCGGAGACGGTGTGGCGTCAGGC
>JBKPSZ010000291.1:0-7683 GCA_046735265.1 Acidobacteriota bacterium
AACGACCCCTACGCGCAGGCGGTCTACCTTGAGCCGAAGGACGCGCGGAGGGAACCGAACTCCATCCTGCTGAATCTTCGGGCCCAGAAAGACTTCATCATCGGCAACGTGACGGCGTCGTTCATCGTGGACGTCCTGAACGCCACGAACGAGGCGATCGACTTCAACACGAACATCCAGAACAACATCTACCAGCTGTACGCCAAGGAATCGACGGAGCGCGGCGAGCCCGTGAGCGCTTTCGGGAAGCCCTACTCCGTCACCCTCCCGCGTCAGACGCGTTTCGGTTTCCGACTGGTGTTCTAGATCGAGCTCGAGGCGGGCGCCCGGCCCCGCATCCTCCCGGGGTCGGGCGCCTCGTTTCGAGGAGTTGTCATGCTCCTACCGGGACGCGTTTTCGCCCCGCCGGTCCTTCTCTGGGCGGCGGCCGCGGCTCTCGCCGCTTCGGAACCCGATATCCGGGTCGGTCCGAACGTGCAGGTCAGCCGCGCGCGAGACCGGATCGCGCACAACGAGATCCTCCTCGCGGCGGATCCGAACGACCCCGGCCGCCTTCTCGGCTGCTCGATGGCCTTCGACCCGGCGCGCAACCGGACGTTCACGATCGTCTACGCGTCCTCCGACGGAGGGCAGACGTGGGCCCCGACACTCGAAACCGCGGATCTCGAGTTCAGCGGCGATCCGACCTGCGCGCTCGGCCGGAACGCGCGCGCCTACTACATGGCGTTGGGCGTGAAGCCGGGAGGAAAGATCTCCAATCCGATTTACCGCTCCGAGGATTCGGGGAAGACGTGGAGCGCCCCGCTCCTGCTGAGCGAGTTTCACGGCCTCGACCGCGAATACCTGTCCGTAGACAACGGGGAGGGGAAGTTCGCCGGCCGGGTCTATCTGCATGCGACGGGGTGGGCGCGTCCGTTCGAGGGGAAGCGCCAGGCGGCCGACATCAGCCTCTTCACCTCACGGGACGGCGGCGCCTCTTTCCTGGGGCCGATCAAGCGGACGTCGGTCGGGAAGCGGTACGTCCTCGGCGTCGGCAACAGCGCGGTGCTCTCCGACGGCACCGTCGTCCTGATTTTCGGAGAGGTCCACCGCTACTGGGACGACGAGGGCGAGAACGGAGACGTCCCGGAGAGCACCCGTGAAAAGGCGAACGGCCAGTTGAAGGTCGTCACGTCCAAGGATGGTGGCGAGTCGCTCGAGACCGCCGCCGTGGTGAGCGACTTTCACATGCTCTGGCCGCCGCTCGCGACGAGCATGATCGCTTTCCTGGCGGTCGATCCCGGGAGCTCCGCCTTCCGGGATCGTCTGTACGCCGTCTGGCCGGACGAGCGGTCGGGACGCCAGGAGATTCTGCTCTCGCACTCGGAGAACGAGGGAAAGACCTGGTCCCGGCCGATCGTCGTCAACGACGACGTGCGCCCCGCGAGCGCCGCGTCGGGCCGGGACCACCTCATGCCGACGGTCGCGGTCAACCGGGACGGCGTCGTCGGCGTCGCCTGGTACGACCGGCGCGACAACCCGGACAACCTCGGCTGGTGGGTACGGTTCCGCGCCTCCCGCGACGGCGGCGAGACCTTCCTGCCGAGCGTCCGCGTCTCGGAGGCGCCCTCCTCCTACGGCGCCTCGGAGCAATGGACCGTCCTCGCCAACGCCTCGGGCGGAGGCAAGATCGCGGGCTCGGGTCCCGACGCGAAAGCGCCGGGCGGACCGATCGTGATGACCGTTGCGTTGAACGGCTTCCAGTTCAACGGCGGGCACACCGGCGGGATGGCGGTCACGGCCGACGGCCGGTTTCATCCCTTCTGGGTGGACAACCGCACGGGGATCTCTCAGGTCTGGACGGCTCCGGTGACGGTCTCGGGCGCCGCGGTCCGGAACGGATCGGCGGAGCTCGCGCCCCTGGAGGACGTGACGGACAAGATCGATCTCGACGTCCTGAGCACCGACTACGAGCGGAAGTCCAACCGTCTCACGGTTCGCGTGAAGCTCAAGAACACGTCGGATCAGACCGTCGAGGGGCCGCTCAAGCTCCGCTTGATCGACCTCGACTCGGAGCTCGGGCACGCGCAGGCCGCCGACCCCGAAAACGGAATCGCGGGCCCGGGCGCGGTCTGGAACCTCGACGCCGTCGTCCCGGGCGGGGCGCTCAAGCCGGGCGAGGAGTCCGGGCCGCGAGACCTGACCTTCCGGCTGTCGGAGATTCGTCCCTTCCGGGACGGGAAGACGATCCGCTACGGACTCATGAGCCTCCAGGCGCGCGTGCTGGGCAAGCTCGCGAAACCGGCGAAGGAGACGACGAAATCGTGAGGGCGACCTGGCCGGCGGCCTCCGCGGTTTGGGTCGCGCTCGTCGCCGCGCGGGCGAGCGGGAATTCCATCGCCGTCGGTCCGAACGTCCGCGTCAGCTCCGGCAACCCGATGCGGCTGCATCACGAGATCACGATGGCGGCGAGCCCGACCGACGCGCAGAAGCTCCTCGCGTGCTCGATGATCTTCGATTCGAAGGACGCCTCCCGGCACGTCGTCGCCTACAGCTCGTTCGACGGCGGCAAGAGCTGGACCGTCGGGCTCGAGGTCGACCGAACCAATTTCGTCGGCGACCCGACCTGCGCTTACGGACCGGACGGCGCCGCATATCTCTCGGCGCTCGCGCTCTCTTCGGTCGAGGTCCCCGACCACGAGATGCTCGTCTACCGGTCCGCCGACGGAGGACGCTCCTGGTCCGAGCCGACCGTGCTGCCGTTCATCGACCGCCAGTGGCTCACTTTCGATCTGACGCACGGCCCCCGCCAAGGGCTCCTCTATCTCCACGGCAACGCGGTCCGCGACCAGACGGTGGACGGGGACGAGCGCATCGTCTTTTCGTGCTTCCGTTCGAAGGACGCCGGCAAGACCTTCGAGACTCCCACCAAGCTCTTCTCCGACGGCGAGCACATGCCCTTCGGAACCGGAACCGGGGCGGTTCTCTCCGACGGTTCCTTCATCGCCTCCTTCTTCGAGTGGAACGATCGAAAGAACCTTCAGGCTTCCGACTTCAAGAAGCCGATCGGATCGGTCAAAGTCGTCCGCTCCGAAGACGGCGGCGAAAAGTTCGAAAAGGCCGTTCCGATCTCCGAGTGGTACTCGTGCGAGGGCTGGACGCCGGGACTTCCCGTCCTCGCCGCGGACGCTTCGGGCGGCCCGTTCGTTGATCGGCTCTACGCGACCTGGCCCGACCGCCGCTCGGGGCGCTGCGAGATCCTCCTCTCCCACTCGGCCGACAAAGGCCGGACCTGGTCGGCGCCGATCGTCATCAACGACGACCAGTCTCCGGCGGAACGGCAGCGCGGACGGCACCACTTGCTGCCGGCCGTCGCCGTGAATTCCTCGGGGGTCGTCGGCGTCTCCTGGTACGACCGGCGCGACGCCGCCGAAGACACGCGGCAGTGGGCCGCGAGATTCGCGTACTCGCTCGACGGCGGAGAAACCTTCTCCGCGAGCTCGCGGATCTCGGATCCGTCCTCTTCGAATGCGTCGAGCGGTTACCTGCCCATCATGGCCCACAGCACGGGCGGAGGACAGCGCCGCCCGCGCGCGCGAGGCGGCAACATCCGGATGGAGATCGGCCCGCAGTGGATCGATTACCTCTGCGCGGCGGACACGGCCGGCATGGCGGCCGCCGCGGACGGAACTTTTCACACGCTCTGGGTCGACCACCGCACCGGAATCCCTCAGCTCTGGACTTCGGCCGTTCGGGTGAACGGCGCGGCGACGTTGAACGGCTCCCCCGAGCTCGCCGCTCTCACGGATCTGACCCAGAGTGTCGCCGTGACGTTCGCGAACACCGACTACGACCCGAAGGATCGGGTGGTCTCGCTCGACGTGACGGTCCTGAACACGTCGCAGAAGGCGATCCTCGCGCCGTTCCGTCTGCGCGTCGTCTCGCTCCAGTCGTCGAGCGCAGTGCCCGAGATCCTCGGGGCCGACAACGGGTTGACCACCGCGGGCGCGGTCTGGGACTTCTCGCGGGACCTTCCGGAGGGACGCCTCGGGCCGGGCCAGTCCGCCCATCCGCATCGAGTTCGCTTCCGGCTCAGGGAGCTCGCGGCGTTCCGGCTCGACCCCCGGGGATCTCTCGGGAGCCTGCTTTCCGTCGAGACCAAGGCGCTCGGCAAGGAGGAGGAGAAGAAATGAGAACGCCCATCCGCAGGCTCGCCCTCGCCGCGATGGCGACGCTCTCACTTTCGGGCGCGGTCCTCGCCCTCGGAAGCGGGGGTGCGGCATCCGACGCCCCTCGAAGGGAGCTCTTCAAGGACAGCCGCGCGCTCGTCGCGATGGCGCGCGTCAATGGAGATCGGGAAGTCTCGCTGCTGATCGCGGCGCGCCCGGGGCGGACGGAGTCCGTGACGCGCCAGGTCCAGAAGCTCGGGGGGCGCATCCGAGTGCGCGTGGACGAAGTCGGGTATCTCCGCGCGCGCGTTCCGATCGACTCCGTCGAGGAGATCGTCGCCTTCGAAGGGGTTCAATCGGCCGACGTGGATCAGGACGCGAGCGGAATCCCTCCCTACATGCAACCGGGGATCGCCCACCCCGATCCGGAACGTCGCCTTCCCCTCGCATCGGGTCCCGGCGTCGACTGGCCTCCGAATCGGGTCGATCTGACGCTGCGCCCGATCTACTCGCCGTTGAAGGATCTGGGCGCGGAGGAGTGGAGGGGCGCCCATCCGACGTTCGACGGGCGCGGCGTCACCGTCGCCGTCCTCGACGGCAACGTGGACATCCTGCTCCCGGAGCTGCAGGTGGCGACCACCCTGGACGGAAAGCCCACCCGCAAGGTGATCGACGTCATCAACTCCATGGATCCTCTCGAACCGGAGGCGGACTTCCCGCACTGGGTCTCGATGCGGGACCGGGTGACGGCGAAAGGCGGGAAGGTGACCTACGCGGGAGAGGTCTACACCGCGCCGCACGACGGGACTTTCGCGATCGGCATCTTCGATCTCTGCCGGTTCGCGTCGTACGTGCAGGCCTATTTCCGGACCGTGCTGGATCGCCCCGGGCTCGCAACGAGCGTCGACAAGCAGATCGGCGTCCTCTGGGACGAGGCCTCGGGAGACGTCTGGGTGGACACGAACCAGGATCGGAGCTTCGCCGACGAGAGCCCGGTGCGCGACTTCCGAGAGCGCTACGACTACGCGCTGCTCGGTCAGGACGACCCGGACACGCCGGTGCGGGAGACGATCCCGCTCGTCGTGCAGACCGCGAAGGCGGACCGTTTCATCGCGCTGAACCCGGCCATGTACGGGCACAGCACGATGGTCACGGGCGCGGTCGTCGCCAGCCGCGGCGAGAACGGACGCTTCAACGGCGTCGCGCCGGGCGCGCGCGTGGTCTCCCTCTTCGAGGGATCCACGACGCACGGAATGGTCGAAGGATTGATCCGCGCCTTCCAGGATCCGCGGGTGGACGTCGTCCTGCTCGAGCAGAACGTCTGGATCGCGATGCCCTATGTCCTCGGCGACGGCCGCTTCACGGTCACCGTCATCTGCTCGCGCCTCATCGAGAAGTACAAGAAGCCCTTCCTCTCGCCGGCCAACAACGCGCCCGGCCTGAACACCGTCGAGGAGCACGGCATGGCGCGCTGGGGATTCGGCGTCGGCGCCTACGAGAGCCGCGAGAACTTCCTCGCCAACAGGGCGATTCACGTCTTCGAGGAGGACAACGCGCACTGGGTCGGTTCGTGGGGCCCCTCGGGCAACGGCGCGCTGCAGCCGGACATCATGTCCCCCTCCGAAGTCGTCACGACCTATCCCGCCTCGCGCTCGGCCGACGAGGAGGGGCTGAAGGGGGTCTTCGGCTTCTCTCCCGGCTACGCGATGTGCGGCGGCACCTCCTGCGCGACGCCGGTCGCGGCCGGCTCGCTGTCGCTTCTGATCAGCGGAGCGAAACAGAGCGGGCTCCGCTGGGATCCCGAGAGCCTCTACCGGTCGGTCACGTCCACGGGGCGCTGGCTCTCGAACATACCCGTCTACCGCCAGGGCAATGGCCTGATCCAGGTCGGCGCGGCCTGGAAGGCGCTCGAGAAACTCGGCCGCCCCGGAAGCGCGCGCCCGATGGAGGTCGAGGTGCGCGGGCCGGTCCGCACCGCGGTCTCGACTTGGTTCGAGCCTCCCGATACCGGCCCCGGTCTCTACGAGCGCGAGGGATGGGCGGCGGGGGACCGCGGCGAGCGAACGATCTTCATGACCCGCCGATCCGGGCCTTCCGCGCCGGCAACGGTGCGCGTGCGCTGGATCGGCAACGACGGGACCTTCACGAGCGCGGAGACGATCGCGCTGCCTCTCGGCAAGGCCGTTCCGCTGAACGTCTCGATCGCCCCCGCGACGACAGGAGCCCACAGCGCGCTTCTCTCGATCGAGGAGCCGGGAGGCGTCGTGCCGGCGACCCGCCTGATGGCCGTCGTCGTCGCGGCCGAGCGTTTCGACGCGGCGGGCAAGTATCAGGTCTCGCGCGAGGTGCGCGCGGCGCGCCCCGGCACGAGCGAGCTCTTCTTCGACGTTCCGCCGGACGTGGACGCCGTGAAGTTCGAACTCCAGGCGCCCAAGGAAACCGTCCGCATGAGCGTCTATCCGCCCGACAGCCGCGAGGACACCGTCTATCAGATGCCACAAGAGGACCGGCAAGTCCGCACGATCGGCGATCCGCCTCCGGGCGTCTGGGCGGTCGTGCTGCACGACATGCGCGACGCGTTCAAATTCGACGAGTCGCGCCCGACGACCCTTCCGCGCACGCCGGTGACGGTCACCGCGTCGCTCGTCGGCGTCGCCATGGAGAGCCCGAACGCCGCCTCCCTCTCCTCCGCGGGATTCCAGGCGCTCTCCCTGTCGGCGCGAAACCGGCTTTCGGAATTCCAGGGCCGGATCGAGTCGCACTCGCTCGCGAGCGTCCGGGAGATGTCGGAGACTCTCTCTCCGCGCCGGCAACGCGTGGTCGAGATCGCCGTGCCCAAAGGCGTGGAACGGCTGATGGTCCAGGTGGACGGGGTGACCCCCGCGAGCTCGGACCTCGATCTCTATCTCTTCGACTGCACGGGGAAGAGCTGTCAACCGAAGCGCGCCCGCGTCGGAGGCAATGCCCAGGAAGCCCTTTCGCTCGACGCGCCGGCGCCCGGATTGTGGAAGGCGGTCGTCGACGCCGCTCGCGCGCCGGGAGCCGTCTCGTTCCGATACCGCGACTACTTCTTCGATCCGGCGCTCGGATCCATCGTCGTGGCCGACGGCTCGGCCGCCCGCGAGAGCGGCGCGACCTGGAGCGCACCGGCGAGCGTCTGGATCGCCGGCAAGGCGACGGAGGGCCGGCAGCTCTGCGGGATCGTCGCGGCCGCCGGCGAGGGAATCGCGGGCGCGCGCTTCGCGACGAGCCTCGATTTCGGCGCCGCCGACGCGATCCCCAAGATCGGCCACGACGCGATTCCGCTCGGCCTCGCCACCATCCGGCTGGAGTCCGCCGCTCCCGCGGCCGCGGGAGGAGACCGGTGACGGCGGCGCGCTCGTGGTCGTTCGAACCCAAGGAGGCTTGAGATGAAGATCGTTCCGGGTCTCGCCGCCGCGCTCGTCTCCGCGACCGTCGTCGTCCCGACCGTTCCCGCCGCGGCTCCGGCCGCCGGGGCGGCGAGCGCGCGACCCGCCCTCTTCAAGGACAGCCG
>JBKPSZ010000292.1:0-3305 GCA_046735265.1 Acidobacteriota bacterium
CCCGCGGGGCAGCCCCCCGACCTGGACGGCCTCTTCGCGAGCCGGCGCGCGCCGGCTCGCCCGCCCAACCGCCCGCCGCTGCCCGACCCGTCGCAGGCGACGGCGACGTTCCGCCGCGTGGACGAGCTCCTGCGGCTGCGCCTCTTCGCCGAGGCCTCGGCCGAGGCGCGCCAACTGCCGTCGAGCCGAGGCCGCGATCTCCGCCTGGCGGAGTCGGAGTTCGCGCTCGGGCGATTCCCGGCGGCGGCGGCCGCGGTCAAGCGCGCGTTTCCCGAAATGGGAACCGCGGAAGAGGGACGCGTGCCCGACGGCTGGCGGCGTCTCTACTATCCGATCGAGGAAGGCGGCTTCCTCGAAGAGGGGGCGCGGGAGTTCGGGCTCGATCCATCGCTTCTCCGCGGCCTCGTGCGCCAGGAGAGCCTCTTTCAGGCGAACGCGCGATCGCGGGCCGGCGCTCTCGGCCTGACACAGCTTCTCCCGTCGACGGCGCGCAGCGTCGCCCGATCGGTGCTGCGCGTCCGATACCGGCGCGCCTTCCTGTACGACCCGGGTGTCAACGCGCGAATCGGCGCGGCCTACTTGAGGCGCCTCGCCGACCGATTCGACGGCAATTTCATCTTCGCGCTCGCGGCCTACAACGGCGGACCGGGCCGGATGGCCTCGGTGCTCGCGGGGAATCCCGGCCTCGAAGAGGACGAGATCTTTGAGTCGCATCCCGCCTGGGAGAGCCGCGACTACGTGCGGCGCGTGATGCTCTACGCGGAGTCGTACCGGCAGCTGTATCCGTGAGGGATACGAGCCGCTACCACGATCCGTCCGGAACGACCAGGACCGAGCAGGGGCACTGACGCAGCGCCTGGCGGGTGATCGAGTCTCCGCGCAGGAGAGGCGCGCGCGACCCTCGCGCGGGCCCGCCGACGACGACGAGGTCATGCGGCTCGGCTTCGAGCTCGGCCAGGATTCCTTCGATCGCCGAATCGGCGTCGCGGATGGTGTAGTGGCCCGAGACTCCGAGCTCGCGCAGCGTGGCGACGCCGCGTTCGAGATGCGCTTTGGCGATCGGGGGTGAGGCGCGCTCCTCCGTCGCGATGTGCAGCAGCGTGACGGTCCCGCCGAGGCGGCGCGCGAGCCACCCGCCCGCCCGTACGTCGGCCTTGCCGGGCTCCCCGACGGCCGTGCAGATCAGGATCTTCTTGGGACGCGTCGGGGTTCCGCGTACGATGAGAATGGGAGTCGAGACGCGAGGAAGGATCTCATCGGCGAGCCCGGCCGTCCGGCGCCATCCGCGCGCCGACTGGGGCTCTCCGAGAAAAAGAAAATCATAGGGCGCCTCCGACTGCTCGAGCGCGATCTGCTCGGCGGGATCGCCGATCCGCGCCCGCACCGCGGCTCCCTCGAGCCCGGCCTCCGCCGCGCGCTTCCCGAGCGATTCCCGCAGCGCGTCCTGCTCGGCCGAGCTTCCCGCCACTCCGAGCACCGTGGCAACGCCGTCCAGCGCGTCGACGAGCGGCTGGGCGATCTGCAAGGCGGGCGACGGTCCTTCTCCCGCGTCGCAGACGAGGATGCGCGGCGTCGGCTGGCGCAGGATGTGCCAGTGCTCGAGAACCACCCAGGGCTGGCGCGACGAGGGACGTCCGTCGGCGGGGACCGACGCGTCGATCAGGAGGGCGTCTTCTCCGAAGGGCAGCGACGGAGAGAGCTGACGCGTGGCAGGGAGGGACGCCAGACGGACGCGCGCGCGACGCGCGTCCCCGATGAACGTCTCCTCGACGAGCTCGCCGCGCCCGAGCGAGGCGGCGGAAGGCGGCGGCTCCTCAGCTGTCAGCCGCACGTGCTCGGGCCGGAACAGGACGCGGACCCGGTCGCCCTCGTCGTGAGGCACGTCCGATGGGATCGGAAGGGTCAGCGGCCCGAGCTCGGCGCGGTCGCCGTGGCTGCGACCCACGAGGATCGTCCCGCCGCCCAAGAACGTCGCGGCGAAGAGCGAGCGCGGGCGGGCGTAGAGGTCCTCCGGTGAGCCGACTTCGAGCAGACGGCCCCGCTCGATGACTCCGATCCGCTGGCCGAGCTCGAATCCTTCCTCCTGGTCGTGCGTGACGAGAATCGTCGTGACGCCGAGCGAGCGCTGAATCTCCTTCAGGTTCTGACGTAACTGCGCTCGGATCTTGACGTCGAGCGCTCCGAAGGGCTCGTCCAGGAGGAGAACGCCCGGCCGGTAGGCGAGCGCACGGGCGAGGGCGACGCGCTGGAGCTGGCCGCCGGAGAGCTGGCTCCAGTAGCGCGAGCCGAGTCCTCCCAGGCCGACGAGATCGAGGAGTTCATCGCGGCGGCTCGCGCGCTCGGCCGCGGACACGCCGCGGATCCGGAGCCCGAACTCGATGTTCTGCGCGACGGTCATGTGGCGGAAGATCGAGTAGTTCTGGAAGACGAAGCCGACGTCGCGGCGCTGCGGCGGAAGCGAAGTGACATCCTTTCCGCCGAGCCGGACGGTTCCCTCGTCGGGAGCCAGAAGGCCCGAGATGATCCGCAGGACCGTGCTCTTGCCGGACCCGCTCGCTCCGAGCAGCACGAAGAGCTCGCCCGTGTCCACCTCGAGAGAGACCCGATCGACGACGATGTGCCCCTCGTACCGTTTGGTCACGTTCTCGAGCGCTATCGACATGGCGATCTCGCGTTCCCGCGACTCCTCACCGGGCGCGTGACCGGCGGGGTTTGGTGCGCTCCATCGCGGTCAGCAAGACGAACGAGGAAATGGCGAGGACGAGCGCCATCGCGTACCCGGCCACCGCGTTTCGTTCATCGAGTGCCCGGAAGATGAAGAGCGTTGCCGTCTCGGTCAATCCGACGATGCTCCCGCTGACGACCAGGACCGCGCCGACTTCCCCGACGGCCCGGGCGAAGGTCAGCAGGACTCCGTACTGAAGCGCGGAGCGGATTCCCGGGAGCGTCACGCTCCAGAAGGTCCGCCAGCGGCTGGCGCCCAGCGTATAAGCGGCGCTTTCCTGTTCCTCGCCGATCTGCGTGAGCACCGGAATGATTTCCCGGATCACGAAGGGGAGTGAAATGAAGGTCGTTACGATCAGCATTCCGGGGAAGGCGAACAGGATCTTCAAGCGCGCCGCCTCGGCCAAAGGCGCGAGCCACCCGTTGCGGCCGAAGAGCGCGATCAACATGAATCCCGCGATCACCGGCGACACGGCGAAGGGCAGATCCACGATTCCGTTGACGAGCCGACGTCCGACGAAGCTCCGGTCGCGAACGAGCAGCCAGGCGGCCGGGACGCCGAAGACCGTGTTGATTACGGT
>JBKPSZ010000293.1:0-4927 GCA_046735265.1 Acidobacteriota bacterium
AAGAAGCGGCTTCGGGGGTGCGAGCAGATGGGGTCGCGCCCTTTCGAGCACCTGCACGTCACCGCCACGGCCAAGGCGGTCCTCTGTTGTCAGGACTACTACGAGAAGCTCGTCGTGGGGGATTTGAAGACGCAGACGGTCGCCGAGGTGCTCGGTGGAGACACGATGGCGCGCCTTCGCCGCTGGACTTACGGGGTCGAGGAAGCGCCGGCCGATTATCTCTGCCGCCGGTGCGAGTTTGCTCTCGGAGAATGACGAGCAACCGAGAGATTGGCGATTGCCGATTGGTGATTGGCGATTGGTGATCGGTGACGCCTCTCGATGGCTCGCCTCTCCATGATTCAATGACGGAATGACCTTCGCCGTCCGCGCGAACGGGATCTCCAAGAGCTATCGCCTCTACGACCGCCCGGCGGACCGCGTCCGGGAGCTCCTGCTGCGGCGTCCGCGGCATCGCGACTTTCCGGCGCTTTCGGACGTCAGCTTCGATCTGCCCGCGGGCGCCGCCCTCGGCATCATCGGCGAAAACGGGGCGGGCAAGTCGACCCTCTTGAAGATCGTCGCCGGAACGACGCGGCCGACCGCGGGGTCGATCGAGCGCGACGGCGTCGTGGCGTCGATCCTGGAGCTCGGGATGGGCTTCCATCCCGAGTTCACCGGGCGCGAGAACGCGCGCTTGAACGCGGCGCTCCTCGGCCTCTCCTCCGGAGAGCTGCGCCGCCGGCTGCCGGAGATCCGGGAGTTCGCGGAGCTCGGAGAGTTCTTCGAGAGGCCGGTGCGCACGTACTCCTCGGGGATGGCGCTGCGGCTGGCCTTCGCCGTGGCGACCCACGTGGACGCCGACGTGCTGATCGTGGACGAGGCCCTCGCGGTCGGCGACGGATACTTCCAGAAGAAGTCGATCGACCGGATCACGGAGTTCCATCGCCGCGGCGGGACGCTGCTCTTCTGTTCGCACGCTCTCTACTACGTCGCTCTCCTCTGCGACCGCGCGATCTGGCTGAAGGAGGGGAGGGTCGCGTCGGCCGGTCCGGCGCTTCCGGTCGTGCGGGCCTACGAGGCCTTCCTCCAGGAGCGAGAGCGAAAGCTCTCGGGGCAGCCGTCGGCGCCGGCGACGGCGCCGACCGACGGGCGCCAGGCGGCCCGATTCACCGAGATCTTCGTGCACGACGGTTCCGGTTATCCGCGCGTCGAGTTCGCCTCCGGCGAGACCGTGGCGCTCGACCTCCTCTTCGAGTCGAACGATCCGTCGCTCGCCTTTCACTTGCGCGTGGGGGCCGATCGCGAGGACGGAGTCCAGGCTTTCGCGGTCGACACGCGGTCGGAACCGTGGGCTCCCATCTCCGGCAAACGCCGGTACCGCGTGAGGCTGCTCCTCCCCGATCTGCCCATCACCCAGGGGGAGTTCCGGATCTACGCTTTTCTCGGGGACGAGTCGGCGCTCCACCTCTACGACATGCGGATCCTCCGGCCCGGCTTCTCCGTCGTGTCGCCGGACTACGCCGTGGGTCTCGTGCGGCCGCGACCCGTCTGGTCCTTTCCGGAGGAGTCGGCCGAGAGCGTCGCGGAAATCCCGCGGCCCGCCGCCGCGACGTCGTGACGCCGCTGCTGCGATCACCTTTCTCGGGATGACGGCGTCCCTCTCCATCGCCTACCTGCTCGAGTCGACCGGTCTGTGGGGCGGAGTCCGCGTCGTCCTGCTCCAGGCCGAGGCCCTCGCGCGGCGCGGCCATCGGGTCGCGGTCGTGTCGCCGGAACCCGAGCCCGACTGGTTCCGGCTTCGCCGCGCGCGCTTCGAGTGCGCCTCCTTCCACCAGTCGCGCGAGCTCGCCGACGCGGGCCTGCGCGTCGCGACGTTCTGGACGACCGTCGAGCCGGCGCTCGAGGGCGCCCGCGGCCCCGTCTTCCACCTGTGTCAGGGCTACGAAGGGGACTTCTCTTTCTATGCCGAAAGCCGGGAACGGATCGAGCGCGCCTATGCCGCGCCGACCCGCAAGCTCGCGATTTCCGATGCCGTCGCGGCCCGGCTCGCTTCCCACGGAATCGCTCCGGTGGACGTGGTGGGACAGGCGTTCGACGCCGCCGACTTCCGGCCCGGACCCGTCCGCCCCGCCAACGATCCGCCGGTCATCCTCCTCGTCGGTCCCTTCGAGGCGGACGTGAAGGGGATCGGGGTCGCGCTCGAGGGGCTGGCCCTCGCCCGGCGCCGCGGCGTCGCGTTCCGGCTGCGGCGGGTCTCGACGTTCCCTCCGACCGACGAAGAGCGAGCGTTCGGTCTCGTGGACGAGTATCACCACTGGCTCCCGCCCGATCGGATGTCCTTCGCGTACCGCTCGAGCGACCTCCTGATCGGTCCCTCCCGTCCGGAGGAAGGCTTCGGGCTCCCGGTCGTCGAAGCGCTCTCCTGCGGTGTCGCGTGTCTCCTGTCCGACACCCCCGGCCATCGCGAGATCGCCGGAGCCGAAGCGGTGTACTTCGAAGACGGAGACGCCGAGAGCCTCGCGGCACGACTGCCGGAAGCGCTGGAGACTCGAGTGCGGAACCGGGCGCGCGAGCAGGGGCCGCGCATTGCCGCCCGCTTCGATCCGGGCAGAGTCGCGGAGAAGCTCGAAAAGGCGTTCCGACGAGCCTCTCTCGAGCACGGCGCACCCGCGGCGAGCGCGGAGCGCGCTCGCACGTGACACCGAGCGTCTCCGCGATTATCGTCAACCACCGGAGCGCCGCCGAGTCGGCCGACTGTGTCGCCTCGCTGCGCCGCGCGTTCGCGGGCGAGGGAGTCGGCGGCGAGATCGTCCTCGTGGACTGCGGCTCCGGACCGGAGGAGGTCGCGCGTCTCTCGGCGATCGCCGCCGACGTGTTCCTGCCGCTCCCGGAAAACCGCGGCTATTCCGGCGGCATCAACGCGGGGCTCGCGCGCGCGCGCGGCGCCCGCCTCGTGCTGTCCAACGCGGACGTCGTCTTCGAGCCGGGGGCGCTGACGGTTCTCCTCGCCACGCTGGAAGATCCGACCGTCGGCGCGGCGGCGCCGCTCGCCGTGTGGGCCGCCGAACCGCGGCTGTTCCTTCCCCCCGGGGACGCGCCCCGATTCTTCTCGGAGCTCTCCCGACTCCTCGCCGGACGAGCTCCCGCGCGGGACGGGCGGCGGTTCGCGCGCTTCGCGGCCCGGTGCGTCCGTCTCTGGACCCGTGGAGGCCCGACCGATCACCTGGTGGGAGCGGTGATCGCGGCCCGGCGGGACGTCTTCGACCGCATCGGGCGCTTCGACGAGCGATTCCCTCTGGAGTACGAAGAAACCGAGTGGGAGGAGCGCGTGCGCGGCGCAGGCCTGGTACTTCATTTCGTGCCGGAAGCGCGCGTGCGCCATCGCTGGGCCGCGAGCGCCGCCCGCAACCCGGGCGCCGACGCGATGCGCGAGGCGTCGCGCCGGTGGTATCGGCAACGGCGTTGGGGACGTCTCGGACGGCGTGCGCTCGAATGGGCGGCGGCGCGAGGGTCGATCGGCAGCGGTTTTCCCGCTGCCGGCCGGACGGTCGCGGCGCGTCCCGGCGCCTGGCTCGCACTGTCCCCGAACGTCTCGGGAATTCCCTTCACGGGGCTCGAGCTCTCGCGCGACTTTCGAATCCCGGCGGAGATCCATGCAACCGTTGCGGGAGACTGGTATCTCCGGATTTTTCGCGGCGAGGACGGACGGGTCCTCGAGACCGCACGACTGGACGCCGCGTGAGCAGTTTTCTCGTGCGGCGGGCCGGACGCGACGACGCCGACGGGATCCGACGCCTGCACGCCCGCGTTTTCGGGGCGGAGATGACGGAGGCCGAATGGACTTGGAAGTTCGACCACAACCCCGACGGAAGGTTCGGAACGGTCGCCGTCGCGGACGAAGAGATCGTCGGCAACTACGCCGGCTGGGGAATCCGTTTCCTCGTCGGCGGTTCCCCCGAGATCTCCTACGGCGTCGGCGACGTCGCCACGGAGCCCTCGACCCGCGGCCTGGGCGGCCGACACGGCGTCTATCGCTCGATGGCCGAAGCCTTCTACGGCGGCCTCACGGGCATCGCGCCGTTCTGCTTCGGATTCCCCAACGACCGGGCGCTGACGATCAGCAACCGTCTCGCGGGGACGCGGACCCTCTTCCCCATCCGCCACGTGCTCGTCGGATGCGAGACGTTCCCTGCGCCTCCCGCCGGCGCCGGCTCGGGCGATTTCGTCGACGAGTCCTTCGACCCCCTCTGGGAGGAGGCCGCGGGCTTTCTGACCCACGCCGCCGTTCGGGATCGCGCCCGCGTCAACTGGCGTTTTCACGCGCGGCCGAACCGGTACTACCGGATGGTCTGGTGGAAGGAACGGGATCGACTCCGCGGCTGGGCCGTCCTCTCCGTGTCCGGAGATCATGCCCTCGTCGCGGACTACCTCGGCGGGGATCCCGAGGGACGGGACCTCGTCCCTCTCTTCGCCAGCGCGGCGGCGGAAGCGCGGCGGATGGGGGCGAGCCGGCTCGTCTTCTGGGAGACGCCGGGCGGCCCGGCGCGCGACCTCCTCGCCCGCATGCCGGGAGAGCGCGCGGCGGCTGGATATTCGCTCATCGCGCGCGTTCTCGACGAATCGCGCTTCGCCGGACTGCCGGAGCGGCTCCACCTCGTCCCCTCCCTCTACGACCTCGTCTGAGTCGCGTCGCTCCGCCGACCGGATAAACTCAGGCGCTTCGTTTTCCCGGAAGACTCTGGGCGAGGAGAGGTTGAACGAAGATTCATTGATTCCCTTCGAGGCCAGCCATCTCGAAGGCCGGCGGCTGCTGGTCCTGGCGGCGCATCCGGACGACGAGGTGGGTGGCCCCGGAGGCACGCTCTGCCTTCGGGCGCCGCGCGCGGAAGCGGTCCGGATCTGGATCGCGACCGACGGAACCCGTCAGGAGGGGGTGGTACCGGGC
>JBKPSZ010000294.1:0-17847 GCA_046735265.1 Acidobacteriota bacterium
TTGTTCTGCTCGTTCCAGTTGTCGTTCGTGACGAGCACGCGGGCGGTTCCATGGAAGACGTTCGTGCCCGACTTCGTGATCACGTTGACGACCGCTCCCTGCGCGCGCCCGTACTCGGCGGAGATCGCGGCGTTGGAGACGACGACTTCCTGGATCGTGTCGAAATTGTTGTTGGACTGGAAGGTGCCGGTCGTCGGGTCGGTCGTGTCCACGCCGTCGAACAGGAAGAGATTCGAAGCGTCGATCGCGCCGTGCGAGTTCGTGTTGCCGTCCGCGTCCGCGTCGTTGACGCCCGGCGCGAACTCGATCAGCGTCTGGTATCCGCGCGGGATGGCGGCGGCGTCCGAGAGCGTCGACTCGACTCGCGTCGTATCGGAGACGTTCGTCTTGTCGACGAGGGGGACGTCTCCCGAGACCGTGATCGTCTCGGCCGTCGCCGCGAGCTTCAACACCATGTTGACCGAAGTCGTTTTTTCCGCCGTCACGACGTTGTCCGACGACTCGAGCGATTCGAAGCTCGGCAGCGTCGCTTTGACCGAGTACCGCCCGGGCGGCAGAAGCGCGAAGTTGAAGGCGCCGGAGGCGTCCGACGTGGCGGTGCGCCGGAACCCCTGCTGCTCGCTCGTCACCTCGATCGTGGCGCCGGGGAGCGCCGCTCCCGACTCGTCGCGAACCTGGCCCGTCAGCGTTCCGAAGAGAGAACCATCCGCGAGGGCCGCCCCGGCGGCCAGGAAAGAAAACAGCGCGAACATCCCGATCGAGCTTCGTTTCGGCATAGCCTCCTCTTTCGAGTCCGGACGACGCGCGACCGGACTCGTCCGAGAGCCTGTAAACCACTCGCGTCGAGCGAGGCGATACGACTTTTCCTTGAGTGCCTCGCGCGGCGCGCGGACGCACGCCGGACAGGGTTGAGCGGCGAGACAGACTCGACGCGCGACGCGGGCTCGAAAGATTTCGTTTCGCGCGCCGGGATCCGACGACTCTGCCGCCGATCAATTCCGTGATACCGCCGCCGTCCGGGGCGGCCGCACGATGCGGAAGATGGAGAAGAGGCACGCCAAGCGATGCCGCGGAGGCGTGGCTGGATCGCCGCGCTGATGGTCTTCGACGCCACCGTCACCGCGATCAGCCGGGTCCAGGGGATCGACGGACAGGAGGACCGCCTGCGCGAAATCCTGACCGACCTGGTGGTCCTTCGATCCACGCGCCCGGTTGCCTCCAGTACCAGGTCCTCCGCAGCGTCGCCGCCCGCTCCGAGTTCCTGATCGTCGAGCGATGGCGAAGCGAGGCGGCCTGGCGTCGCCACGGAGAGGCGTCCTACATCCAGGCGACGCTCGAGCGCGTCGCGCCGCTGCTCGCCTCCCCCACGCAGTCGCGCGTCTACCGGCAGATCAAGTAGACGCTACGCAATTCCGTACGCGCTCGCCCCCCGCGCGTCCCCGAAAAGCGTCGGATCGTCCCGAAGACATCGGCTTCCGGCTCGTTCGGAGCCAGAATTCGACCGCATTCGGCGCATGAGTGGTCCGAGCCCCTTCCCGATCGCCTTGAAGCCGATGGAGCGATTGTTCTATCGCTCCCCGATCGCCGCGATCGGCGAATATCGATGCCCTCCCGGCCATCCGCTGTTCCGCGACTCGGGCCCGTCGGCGACCCACGCGATCGTGTTCGCGCGATCGGTGACGGCGATCGACCCTTCGGAAGCCGCCCCCTTCGTGGAGGGCCCGGACGTCATCTCGTTCTTCAATCGGGGCGTGCCCTATCGGCAGAGGCGCATGAGCCCCGAAGGGGCGCGCTGCGACTGGTTCGTCGTGGCCGACCGGATCCTTCTCGAGGCGATGCGGCGGCGAGACCCGCGGATCGACGACGACGACGTGCGTCCGTTTCGCGCGTTGCACGTCCCGTCCACGAATTCGCTCTATCTGCGGCAGCGGACGATCTTCGATTCCGTCCGGCGCGGGTTCGTCGAGGAGAGCGACGTCGACGAGGCGATCCTCCGACTCCTCGAGGAAGTCCTGGCCCGCATCGAGGAGTGCCGGTCGGTGCGCCCCCGGGCTCCGTGCGGGCCCCGAGCCCGCGACCTCGTCGCCGGCGCCAAGGCGATCCTCGCCGAGACGTATCGCGACAAGCTCGAGATCACCGCGGTCGCGGCGGAGTTGAACGTCTCGGTCTCCTACCTCTGCCGCCTCTTCCGGTCTCACACCGGGCTCTCGATGTCCGACTACCGGCGGATCCTGCGTCTGCGAACGGCGCTCGAGACGCTTCTCGACGCGGACACCGACCTCGGCTCCCTCGCGGACGGCCTCGGGTTCGCGAGCCATAGCCATTTCACACTCGCGTTTCGCCGGGCATTCGGCGTCGTGCCTTCCCGATTTCGCGCAGTGCCTTCGCGGGCGGGCGCGCTCGAGTCGGGTCTCCGTATGTAGGGGCGGGGCTTGCCCCCGCCCGCGGTGATCGGAATAACGAGATTGCGTCCGCCGGCAACGGCGGTGCGGGCGGCCGCAAGGGTCGCCCCGACACAGACGGCGAGATCTCCGCCTCGGCGTGAATCCGCAGCGACATACGATGGTGCCGCTCGATGCTGCCTCAAACCCGTCCAGCCTTCGACGGCGATCCGAACGCCCTCGCGCGGGAGCTCGCCCGCGCGGTCCGAGGCGCGGTTCGCTTCGACTCGGGCAGTCGCGCCCTCTACGCGACCGACGCCTCCAACTACCGGCGCGTCCCGATCGGCGTCGTGCTGCCCGATTCCACCGAGGACGTCCTCGCGGCGCTCGACGTCTGCCGCCGGTTTCGAGCGCCGGTCCTCACCCGGGGCGCGGGCACGTCGCTCGCCGGACAGGCGTGCAATGCCGCCGTCGTCCTGGACTTCTCCCGGCACCTGCGGCGGGTCCTCGAAGTGGATCCGGTGCGGCGCCTCGCGCGCGTCGAGTCGGGCGCGGTCTTGGACGACCTCCAGCGGACAGCCGCGCCGCTCGGTCTGACCTTCGGGCCCGATCCCGCCACCCACGCGCACTGCACCCTCGGCGGCATGATCGGAAACGACGCCTGCGGCGTTCACTCGATTCTCGCCCGATTCGCCGGGGAAGGCGGACGCACGTCCGACAACGTCGCCGAGCTCGACGTCGTCACCTCCGACGGCATTCGCCTGCGCGTCGGAAGGACCGGGGAAGCCGGGCTCGCGAGAATCCTCGCGGAAGGCGGCCGCCGCGCCGAGATCTACGCCGCGCTCGCCCGGCTGCGCGACCGCCACGCGGACGCCATCCGTGCGAAATTCCCGCGCATCCCGCGCCGCGTGTCGGGCTACAACCTTCCCGCCCTGCTTCCCGAGAACGGCTTTCATGTGGCGCGGGCGCTCGTCGGCTCGGAAGGCACGTGCGTGACCGTCCTCGAGGCGACGCTTCACCTCGTTCCGAGCCCGCCGGCTCGGGCGCTCCTCGTCGCAGGATTCCCCGACGTCTTCGCGGCGGCCGACGCCGTGCCCCGCGTTCTCGATCACCGGCCGAGCGGCCTCGAGGGGATCGACGACGGCCTCGTCGCCGACATGCTCCGATCCGGACTCCACTTCGACGAGATCGCGATGCTGCCGCCGGGCGGAGGCTGGCTCTTTGTCGAGTTCGGGGCAGATGCGCCGCCGGACGCCGCCACGAAAGCGCGACGTCTCGGGGAGGAGCTCGCGCGCGGCCGATCTCCCGCGACGGTGCGCCTCGCGGCGACGACGGAGGAGGCCGCCCGATTCTGGCGGCTGCGCGAGTCCGGTCTGCCGGCGACCGCGCACCCGGCCGGCCGGCCCCTCACCTGGGAGGGTTGGGAGGATTCCGCCGTCGCTCCCGAGAAGCTCGGCGCATACCTTCGCGACCTGCGGCGCCTCTGGGAAAGGCACGGCTATCGAGGAGACCTCTACGGTCACTTCGGTGACGGATGCGTCCACACGCGTCTCGACTTCGATCTCGAAACGAGCGAAGGCATCGCCCGCTTCCGCGCCTATCTCGACGAGGCGGCCGACCTCGTTCTCTCCTACGGAGGGTCACTCTCCGGAGAGCACGGCGACGGGCAGGCGCGCTCGGAGCTTCTCCCGCGGATGTTCGGGCCCGAGCTCGTGGACGCTTTCCGCGACTTCAAGCGGATCTGGGACCCGGAAGGACGAATGAACCCCGGCCGCATCGTGGACCCCGATCCGATCGTCGCGGACCTGCGTCTCGGTGGCGGCCGGCCCGGAAGAGGAGAGGCGACGACTCTGCGATTTCCCGAGGACGGCGGCGATCTCTCGCGAGCCGTGCTCCGCTGTGTTGGCGTCGGGAAGTGCCGCAGCCTCGAGGGCGGCTCGATGTGCCCGAGCTTCCGCGTCACGGAAGAGGAGGAGCACTCGACGCGCGGACGGGCCCGCCTCCTCTTCGAGATGCTGCGGGGAGAGACGATTCCCGCCGGCTGGCGGAGCGAGGAGGTCCGCCGGGCGCTCCACCTCTGTCTCGCCTGCAAGGCGTGCAAGACCGAGTGCCCGGTCGGCGTGGACATGGCGAGCTACAAGGCGGAGTTCCTCTCCCATTTCTACCGGGGCCGGCGCCGGCCGCGGCAGGCGTCCTTCTTCGGACGGGTCCACCGTTGGGCCCGTTGGGCCTCGGCGGCTCCGGGGGCGGCGAACTTCGTGACCCAGACGCCGGGCCTCTCCGCGATCGCGAGAGCGGCGGCCGGGATCGCGCCGGCCCGCCGGATTCCACGTGTGGCCCAGGAGACCTTTCAGTCCTGGTTCCGGCGGCGGCCGGCCCGGCCGGAAAACCGCGGGCGAGTCCTCCTCTGGCCCGACACCTTCACCAACTTCTTCGAGCCGTGGATCGCCCGCTCGGCGGTGGAAGTCCTTGAGCATCTCGGCTTTGGCGTCGAGGTTCCGAAGATCGACCTCTGTTGCGGGCGGCCCCTTTACGACTTCGGAATGCTCGAGGAGGCGCAACATCTATTAAGGCGCCTGCTCGCGGGCCTTCGGGACCCCCTCCGGAGAGGCCTCCCGGTGGTGGTGCTCGAGCCCTCCTGCGCCGCGGTTTTTCGCGACGAGTCGCCGAGCCTCTTTCCGGAGGACGAGGACGCGGCGCGCCTCGCGCGGCAGACGGCTCTCCTGCCCGAGTTCATCGAAAGCGCCGCGCCGGAGAGGCTCCCGTGGAGGCTTTCGGGCCGGGCCGTCGTCCAGACCCACTGCCACCAGCAGGCGCTCTTCGGCGCCTCGAAGGACGCGAGTCTCTTCGCGCGGCTCGGGATCGAGGCTCGATTCGTGGGATCCGGCTGCTGCGGCATGGCCGGCGCCTTCGGCTTCCAACCCGGGGAGCCTTACCAGGTCTCGGTTCGCTGCGCCGAGCGCGGCCTGCTGCCCGAAATCCGCCGAGCGACGCCCGAGACGCTCCTCCTGGCCGACGGCTTCTCCTGCCGGGAACAGATCCGGCAGCTCTCCGGTCGGACCGCACGGCATCTGGCGGAAGTCTTGCTCGGCGGACACTGACCGCGCAGCCGAGGCCCCTCGGCCCGGTCGGCCGCTCCGCGGTTTGATCCTCCGGGACCTTGCAATAGACTCCGGGCGACTCGCTGCTTCAGAACGACGATCGGGGTTCGATGCAAGTCTTCCATCGAAGCACGAACACCATCTCCCGCGTCTCGGTATTCGGCGCGGTCTTTTTCCTCGCTCTTCTCCTCTGGCTCTTCGACGCCGCCAACCGGTCGCCCTACACCACCCTCCAGGGCGTTGCCCGGGTCCAGCCCGTCCAGTTCTCGCACAAGCATCACGTCGGCGCGATGGGCATCGACTGCCGCTACTGCCACACCACCGTCGAGCGGTCCGCCTTCGCCAACATTCCCCCGACGAAGACGTGCATGAACTGCCACACGCAGATCTGGAACGAGTCGCCCGAGCTCGAGCCCGTCCGCGAGAGCTGGCGGACCGACCGTTCGATCGACTGGGTGAAGGTGTACGACCTGCCCGACTTCGTCTACTTCAACCACTCGATCCACGTCGCCAAAGGGGTCGGCTGCGAGACGTGCCACGGGCGGATCGACCAGATGCCGCTCGTCGCGCAGCATCCGACTCTCCAGATGTCCTGGTGCCTCGAATGCCACCGCAACACGGAGCGCTACCTGCGACCGCGGGACCAGGTCTTCACGATGGGGTACGTGCCAGCCGGGGACCAGCTCCAGATCGGGGAGCGCCTCCGCACGGAGTATCACGTCCGTCCGGCGAACGAGCTGACCGACTGCACGACGTGCCACCGATGAGCACAGATTCGATCGTGACTCACCTCGCCGGAGTGCCTTTGAAAACTCTCTTCCGAGGCGGGCCGGCTCCATGGTGACGGCGAAAGATCCGTCCTCGGCCCGCCTCGGCGAAAGAGCCTACTGGCGGTCGCTCGAGGAGCTCGCTCGGACCGAGGACTTCCGGGAGCACCTGCACCGCGAGTTCCGGTCGCCGATCGACTCGCAGGTGGACCGCCGGGAGCTCCTGACGCTCATGGGCGCCTCGATCGCGCTCGCCGGCCTGACCGGTTGCACGCGCCAGCCGACGGAGCGCATCTATCCGTACGTCAAGCCGCCGGAGGAAGCCGTCCCCGGCGAGCCGCTCTTCTTCGCCACGGCCCACGTGCACGGCGGCTATGCGCGCGGCATCCTCGCCGAGAGCCACGAGGGGCGTCCCACGAAGATCGAGGGGAACCCGCTCCACCCGGCGAGTCTCGGGGGAACCGACGTCTTCGCGCAGGCCTCGGTGCTCTCCCTCTACGACCCGGACCGCTCCCAGACGCTGACGGAGCGCGGCGAGATCCGTCCCTGGAGCGCGTTTCTCGCCGCCGCGAAGCTGGCGCTCGAGAAGGAGAGGCCCGCCCGGGGGGCCGGTCTGCGGTTCCTGACCGGAGCCATCTCCTCGCCCACCCTCGCGGCGCAGATGGCGGAGATCCAGAGCGCCTTTCCGGAGGCGAAGTGGGTCGTCTGGGAGCCGGCGGGCCGCGATCGCGTCTACGAGGGCGCGCGCCTCGCGTTCGGAGAGCCGCTCGAGCCCCGTTACGCCTTCGACCGCGCCGACGTGATCCTTTCCCTCGAAGCGGATTTCCTCGGGTCGGGACCCGCGCAGCCGAGGGCCGTCCGGGACTTCGCCTCCCGGCGGGGGGTCGAGAAACCGAACCGCCTCTACGTCGTCGAGTCGACACCGACGCTCACGGGGGCGCGGTCCGACCACCGGCGCCCCCGCACTCCCTCCGAGATCGAGGCCTTCGCCCGAGCCGTCGCCGCCGCCGTCGGAGCGCTTCCGGGCGGACCGGCCGGAGACGAGTTCGCGTCGGCCGTCGCGAAGGATCTGGCTGCGCATCGCGGGTCGGGCCTCGTGCTCGCCGGGGAGGCGCAGCCGGCGGCCGTGCACGCGCTCGCACACCTGATGAATCAGGCGCTCGGCAACGTCGGGAAGACGGTCCTCTACGGCGAACCGGTGCTCGCGGGTCCGATCGAAGGAACGGCGGGAATCGAGCGGCTCGCGCGCGACATGCGCGACGGGCGCGTCTCGCTGCTCGCGATCCTCGGCGGCAACCCGGCCTTCGACGCGCCGGCGGACCTGCGGCTGTCCGAGGCCATGCAGAAGGTTCCCCTGCGCGTCCGCCTCGGTCTCTACGAGGACGAGACGTCGCGGCTGTGCCACTGGCACGTCCCGGAAACGCATGCGCTCGAGGCGTGGAGCGACGCCCGGGCCTACGACGGGACGGCGACGATCCTCCAGCCGCTCATCCTGCCGCTCTTCGGGGGCAAGTCGGCGCACGAGTTCCTGGCGGCCTTCTCGGAGCAGCCGGAGAAAACCGGGTACGAGCTCGTGCGCGCCCACTGGCAGAAACGCCTTCCCTCCGGTGACTTCGAAGTCGCGTGGCGGCGCGCCGTCCACGACGGCGTGGTCGAGGGCACGGCTCTGCCGGAGAAGGCGACGCGCGCCGCGGCCGCGTCGGTCCCGGCGGCGTCTTCGCCCGCGGCGGGCGGCGGGTGGACGATTCTCTTCCGTCCCGACGCGACCGTCTGGGACGGCGCTTACGCGAACAACGGCTGGCTCCAGGAACTCCCGAAGCCCCTGACCAAGCTCACGTGGGACAACGCCGCGCTCCTCTCCCCGGCCACCGCCGCGAAGCTCGGCGTCGAAAACGAGGACGCCGTCGAGCTTTCCGCCGGCGGGCGCCGCGTCACCGCTCCCGCGTGGATCCTTCCGGGACAGGCCGACGGCTGCGTCACGGTCGCGTTCGGCTACGGGCGCACGCGCTGCGGAGGCGTCGCCAACGGAAAGGGCTTCGACGCTTATCCCCTGCGGACGACGGGCAGCCTCTGGACCGCGGCGGGTCTCGAGGTCCGGAAGACCGGCGGCCGGATCCCGCTCTCGACGACGCAGCACCAGCACTCGATGGAGGGCCGCGACATCGTGCGCGCCGTGACGGCGGACGAGCTCGAGAAGGACCCGGACGCCGTCGCCAAGCTGGGCGAGCCCCCGCCGGGGCCGCACGAGACGCTCTATCCGAAGCTGCCGGCCGGAAGCTACGCCTGGGGGATGTCGATCGACCTCGCGGCCTGCGTCGGCTGCAACGCCTGTGTGGTCGCATGCCAGGCCGAGAACAACGTCCCGATCGTGGGCAAGCACGAGGTCTCGCGCGGCCGGGCGATGCAGTGGATCCGGATCGACCGCTACTGGTCGGGCGGCCTCGACAACCCCGAGACGGTGCACCAGCCCGTGACGTGCATGCACTGCGAGGACGCCCCCTGCGAGACCGTCTGCCCGGTCGCCGCCACCGTGCACAGCGCCGAGGGGTTGAACCAGATGATCTACAACCGGTGCGTCGGCACGCGCTACTGCTCGAACAACTGCCCGTACAAGGTGCGGCGCTTCAACTTTTTCCTCTACTCCGACTTCAAGACCGAGCTCTTCAAGATGCAGCGCAATCCCGAAGTGACGGTGCGCAGCCGCGGTGTCATGGAGAAGTGCACCTATTGCGTGCAGCGGATCAACCGGGCGCGCATCGCGGCGGAGCGCGAGAACCGGCCGATCCGGGACGGCGAAATCGTCACCGCCTGCCAGCAGGCGTGCCCGGCCCGGGCGATCGTCTTCGGGAACATCGACGATCCGCAGAGCGCGGTCTCGCGACGGCGCGCCGAGAAACGGCGCTATTCGCTCCTCGCCGAGCTCGGGACCCGGCCGCGGACGACGTATCTCGCCTCGATCACCAATCCGAATCCGGAGCTGCCCGGATCCCCGAAGACGAAACCGGAGCGAGAAGCGTGAGCAACGGGACGACGCCCGAGACCGGCCGCCCGGCCGGGCCTCCGACCGGGGCGATCCTCGCCCCCGGCTATTCGTTCGCGACCCTGACGGACAAGCTCGCCTCGATCGCTCTCTCCCGGCGCACGCCGAAGGCCTGGTTCTTCGGCGCCTTCATCGGTTTCTCGCTCACGATGGTGCTTCTCGCGGCGGTCACATGGCTTCTCTTCCGCGGAATCGGGGTCTGGGGCGTGAACCAGCCGGTCGGCTGGGGCTTCGAGATCGTCAACTTCGTCTGGTGGATCGGCATCGGCCACGCGGGGACGTTGATCTCGGCGATCCTCCTCTTGCTGCGCCAGAGCTGGCGTAACTCGATCAACCGGTTCGCCGAGGCCATGACCATCTTCGCCGTCGCCTGCGCCGGCCTCTACCCGGCTCTCCATACCGGCCGCCCGTGGCTCGACTACTGGCTGATCCCCTATCCGAACTCGATGGGGATGTGGCCGAACTTCCGTAGCCCGCTCATCTGGGACGTGTTCGCCGTTTCGACCTACGCGACGGTGTCGGCCCTCTTCTGGTACGTCGGGATGATCCCGGACCTGGCCACGCTCCGCGATCGGGCGAAGAAGCTGTGGGCCAAGATGCTCTACGGGATGCTCGCCATGGGGTGGCGCGGCTCGGCGCGGCACTGGGCGCGCTACGAGCAGGCGTCGCTGCTTCTGGCCGGACTCGCGACGCCGCTCGTCGTCTCCGTGCACACGGTCGTCTCATTCGACTTCGCGGCGGGAATCGTGCCCGGCTGGCACGCGACGATCTTCCCTCCGTACTTCGTCGCGGGAGCGATCTACGCGGGCTTCGCGATGGTGCTCACCCTCGCGATCCCGCTGCGAAAGATCTACGGCCTTCAGGACTTCATCACGATGAAGCACCTCGACAACATGGCGAAGATCCTTCTCGCCACCGGTTTGATCGTCGGGTACGGCTACGCGGTCGAGGCCTTCATGGCGTTCTACAGCGGCAACACTTACGAGCGCTACATGCTCTGGAACCGCCTGGGCGGTCCCTACAAGCACATGTACTGGGTGCTCCTCTTCTGCAACTTGGTCGCGCCGCAGATGCTCTGGTTCCGCCGCGTGCGTCGCACCATTCCGACCCTCTTCCTGATGGCGATGATCGTCAACCTCGGCATGTGGCTCGAGCGCTACGTCATCGTGGTCGTGAGCCTGCACCGCGACTTTCTCCCGTCCTCCTGGGGCATGTACCACGGCACCGTGTTCGACTGGGCGACCTTCGTCGGCTCGATCGGCCTCTTCCTGGCGCTGATGTTCCTGTTCATTCGCCTGCTGCCGATGATCTCGATTTTCGAGATGCGTCAGATCCTGCCCGAGGCGAAGGTGGCGGAGGAGGAAGCGTGACCGCCGGCGCGCTCTACGGCCTCATGGCCGAGTTCGACAATCCGAACGACCTGGTGGCCGCCGCCCGCCGGGCGCGCGAAGCCGGGTACGTGCGGCTCGACGCCTACACGCCGTATCCGATCGAGGCGCTGACCGAGGCGCTCGACATCCACGATCGGCGGCTCCCGGCGGTGGTCCTGGGCGGCGGAATCCTCGGCGGCCTCGCCGGCTACGCGCTCTGCTACTGGTCCTCGGTCCTCGAGTACCCGCTGAACATCGGCGGCAAGCCGTACCACAGCGCGCCGGCCTTCATCGTGCCGACTTTCGAGACGACCATCCTCTTCGCGGCGTTCGCCGCCGTGCTCGGGATGCTCGCATTGAACGGCCTGCCGATGCCGTACCACCCGGTCTTCAACACGCCGCGCTTCGCGCTCGCCTCCCGCGACCGATTCTTCCTCTGCATCGAGGCGAGGGATCCGAAGTTCGACCACGAGGGAACCCGGGCTTTCCTGACGACTCTCGGCTCGAGCGTCGTCATGGACGTGGAGGACTAGCGTGGCGCGCGTCCGAGCGGCCCTCCGCGCGAGCGTCCCCCTGCTGCTCCTGTCTCTCGCCGCATCCTGCCGCCGCGACATGCAGGACCAGCCGAAGTACAAGGATCTGCGAGGCAGCGCGTTCTTCGCCGACCACCGGTCGGCCCGGCCGATACCCGAGGGCACCGTCGCGCGCGGCTTCCTCCAGGCGGACCAGCGACTCACGACGGGAAAGGTGGGCGATCAGCCGATCGCGGAGCTACCGATTCCGTTGACGCGCGCCCTTCTCGAGCGGGGCCGCGATCGGTACGCAATCTACTGCACGCCCTGCCACGGCTTGACCGGCGACGGAGTCGGCATCGTCGTCCGGCGCGGGTACCGGCGGCCGAACTCCTTCCACATCGACCGCCTCCGCACCGCGCCCGTCGGCTACTTCTTCGACGTGCAGACGCGCGGCTTCGGCGCGATGATGGACTACTCGGCGCAGATCCCCGTCGAGGACCGCTGGGCGATCGCGGCCTACTTGCGGGCGCTGCAGCTCTCGCAAGGCGCGACCATCTCCGACGTGCCCCCCTCCGAGCGGCCCGTGCTCGAATCCCCGAACGCCCCGCCGAAGCCGCCGCCGCTGCCGATCGGCGGAAACGACTGGGGCGGTGCGCCCGGGGTTTCGGTCACACCGCCGCCGGCGGCGTCTCCTTCGGGAGGTCACTAGGTGGAACGGCTGCGCGAAGACCCGGCGCTCGCGGCGAGAACGGCCCGCCTCGGGCAGATCGCTCTCGGCGTCGGCGTGACCGCGCTCGTCGCCTGCGCGGCGGGCGCCCTCTCCCGGCCGGACCAGTTCTTCCGCGCGTATCTGCTCGCCTTCGTCTTCTGGACCGGCCTGACGACGGGCGCCATGGCGGTGCTGATGCTCCAGTACCTGACCGGCGGGGCCTGGGGGATCGCCATCCGGCGCGAGCTCGAAGCCGCCATGCGGACCCTGCCGCTCGTCGCGCTCGCGTTTCTTCCGCTCCTCGCCGGCCTGCATCGGCTCTACGAATGGACGCACGCGGACGCCGTGGCAGGCGACGAGCTCCTCCGGAAGAAAGCGCTCTACCTGAATACCCCGTTCTTCGTCGTGCGGGCGGTCGTGGCGTTCGGCGCGTGGTTCGCCGTCGCGTACTTCCTCGGCAAGTGGTCGGCCGCCCAGGACACGCGGCCGGATCGGGAGATCAACCGGAACTTGCAGCGGCTCTCGGGCGCCGGCCTCGTCATCTACGCGCTGACCACGACGTTCACGTCGGTCGACTGGGTCATGTCGCTCGAGCCGCACTGGTACTCGACGATGTACGGCGTTCTCTACATGGCCGGTCAGGCGCTCGCGGCCCTGGCGCTCGCGACGGTCGCGGTCGTCGCCCTCTCGGGCGCGCCTCCCCTGTCCGACTTCCTCGGCGGCCGGCACTTCCACGACCTCGGCAAGATGATGTTCGCCTTCACGATGTTCTGGGCGTACGTCAGCTTTTCGCAGTACCTGATCACCTGGTCGGGCAACCTTCCCGAGGAGATCTCCTGGTATCTGGCCCGATTTCGGGGAGGCTGGGGCTGGGTGGCCGCCGCCGTTCTCCTCTTCCAGTTCGCCCTCCCCTTCCTGATGCTCCTGTCGCGCCAGGCGAATCGCAATCCGCGCACGCTCGCCGCGGCGGCGATGCTGCTCGTCGCGATGCGGTTCGTGGACGTCGCCTGGCTCGTTCTTCCCGCGTTCTCGCCCGGGGTCTTCCGGCTCGGCTGGATGGACCTCGCCGCACCGATCGGGCTCGGCGGACTCTGGCTCGCTTTCTTCCTCCGAAACCTCGCCGCCCGTCCGCTCCTCCCGGCGGGAGATCCCGGATTCGCGGAGGCCCTCGCGCATGGCCACGACTGAGCACGGACACGGGACCGTCGCGACCGAGCCGGATCGCGTTTCGAGCAAGGTCGTCCTCGGCTTCGGCGCGCTGCTCGCGGTGGTCGTCGTCGTCGGCGCGATTTTTATCGGTCTTCTTTTCTTCGCCATGCAGCGCCGGGCGAACCGCCGCGACGCCGCAACCGTCGCATCGGAGGGGATCCAGAGGCCTCCGGGGGGCCTGCCTGCCGCGCCGAGGCTCGAGGTCCACGGTGATCGGCACTGGCGCGACTTCCGCTCCGCCGAGGAACGGCGCCTCTCGACCTACGGCTGGATGGATCGCTCGATGGGCGCCGTCCACCTCCCGATCGAGCGCGCGATCGACCTGATCGCCCAGAGGGGCGTCGGACCGCTGCCTCCCGGCCCGGCGACGGTCCCGGAGAAGGCGGCGACTCCGGCGCCGAAGGCCTCTCCGTGAAGAGGGCGTGCCTCCCGCTCGCGGCGGCGGCCGCGGCGATCCTCGCCTCGGCCTCCCTCGGCGGCCAGGCGATGGCGCCGCCCCCGGGTAATCTCGTGCGCGCCGACGAGCAGCCGCCGGCGCTTCGCGGGATCGAGATCGAGCAGCGCTTGAACGAGCGAGTACCGCTCGATCTCCCTTTCCGGGACGAAGTCGGTCGATCGGTCCGGCTCGGAGACTACTTCGGACGCCGTCCCGTGATCCTCGCGCTCGTCTACTACAACTGCCCGATGCTCTGCACTCAGGTCTTGAACGGGCTCGTGTCCGCCCTCGGAGTGATCTCGCTCGACGCGGGGCGCGACTTCGACGTCGTCGCGGTCAGCTTCGACGCGCGGGAGAAGCCGGCGGACGCCGCCGCCAAGAAGATCGCCTATACGAATCGTTACCGGCGGCCGGGCAGCGACGCGGGCTGGCACTTCTTGACCGGCGACCGCGACTCGATCGCCGCCCTCGCGGCGGCCGTGGGCTTTCGCTTCCGGTGGGACGGCGGGCGCGAACAGTTCGCCCACGCGAGCGCGATCTACGTCCTGACGCCCGAGGGCCGCCTCTCGCGCTACTTCTACGGGATCGAATACGCCCCCCGCGACCTTCGGCTCGGGCTGGTGGAAGCCTCGGCGGGCCGGATCGGTACGCCGGTCGACCGGGTTCTCCTCTACTGCTTCCACTACGATCCTGCGAGCGGCAAGTACGGCGCGGTCGTCCTGAACGTCGTGCGTCTCGCCGGTCTGGCGACGCTTCTCCTGCTGGCGGGCTCGATCGCGCTCCTGTCCCGGCGCCAGCGCCACCGCCTCCGGATCGTGCCGGGAGACTCGCGCTGATGGAGATCTTTCCGCAGCAGGCGTCGAGCTACGCGACGCACGTCGACGCCCTCTACGGCTTCCTGATCGCCGTCACGGCTTTCTTCTCGATCCTGATCGGAACGCTCGTCGTCTACTTCGCGATCAAGTATCGGCGTCGGTCGCCGGACGAGATCGCGACGGAGGTCCACGAATCGATCGTCCTCGAGATCACCTGGACCGTGATCCCACTGGGACTCGTTTTCATCATGTTCTTTTGGGGAGCCTCGGTCTTCTTCCGCCTCTCGCGGCCGCCCGCGGGCGCCGTCGACATCTACGTCACTGGAAAGCAGTGGATGTGGAAGATCCAGCATCCCGACGGGCACCGGGAGATGAACGAGCTCCACGTCCCGATCGGCCAGACCGTGCGTCTCACGATGGCCTCCGAGGACGTCATCCACAGCTTCTTCATCCCGGCGTTCCGCATGAAGCGCGACGTCGTGCCGGGCCGGATCTCGATCGCGTGGTTCGAGGCGACGAAGGCCGGCCGATACCATCTGTTTTGCGCGGAGTATTGCGGCACGCGCCACTCCGGCATGATCGGATGGATCTACGCGATGACGCCGTCGGACTATCAGGCGTGGCTCGCGGGCGGCACTCCGGGAGAGTCGCTCGCGGCCGCCGGCGCCAAGCGGTTCGTCGAGCACGCCTGCAACACCTGTCACGGGGACGTCCCCGGCGCGCGGGGACCCTCGCTCGCCGGGCTCTTCGGAAAGCAGGTCCATCTCGCCGACGGGCGGACGATCGTGGCCGACGAGAGTTACATCCGCGAGTCGATCGTGAACCCGCAGGCCAAGCTCGTCTCCGGATACCCGCCGATCATGCCGACCTTCCAGGGACTCATCAGCGAGGAAGGGATCCTGCAGCTCGTCGCCTACGTGAAGTCGCTCTCGTCCGCGCCTCCGGCGGGCTCGGCCGCCTCCGCGGCCCTCCCCGCCGCCCAGGAGGAAAGGAAAACCGTCCGGCCATGAGCACCGAAATCGCCACGCCGCGCGAACCCGACCGGCTCCATCGCGTCCACTATCTGAACGCGCGCTACGGCGTGCGCTCCTGGCTCCTGACGCAGGACCACAAGCGGATCGCGATCCTGTACCTGATCGGGGTCACGTTCTTCTTCGGGATCGGCGGGATCTACGCGTCGCTGATCCGGCTGGAGCTCCTGACGCCGCCCGGCGACGTCTTTCTGGCCGAGACCTACAACAAGCTCTTCACGGGACACGGCGTCATGATGGTCTTCTTCTTCATGATTCCGGGCATCCCGGGCGTGCTCGGAAATTTCCTGATCCCGCTCATGATCGGCGCCAAGGACGTGGCGTTTCCCCGGCTGAACCTGCTCTCCTGGTACCTCTTCGCGATCGGGGGGTTGACTGCGCTCTGGGCGGTCGTCCACGGTGGCGTCGATACCGGCTGGACCTTCTACACCCCGTACTCGACCGTCTACTCGAACACCTGGGTCGTCGTCAGCGCCGTCGGCATCTTCATCTCGGGGTTCTCCTCCATCCTGACGGGGCTGAACTTCCTGGTGACCATCCACACGATGCGGGCTCCGGGCATGACCTGGCTGCGGATGCCGCTCTTCTGCTGGGGCATGTACGCGACCGCGATCATCCAGATCCTGGGCACGCCGGTCATTGCGATCACGCTGCTCCTCGTCGCCGCGGAGCGCCTCTTCCACCTCGGCGTCTTCGACCCGGCTCAGGGTGGCGACCCGGTGCTCTTCCAGCACCTCTTCTGGTTCTATTCCCATCCCGCCGTCTACATCATGGTTCTCCCCGCAATGGCCGTGATCAGCGAGCTCGTGACGGCGTTCTCACGAAAGCCGATCTTCGGCTACAAGTTCATCGCGGCATCGTCGGTCGCGATCGCCGCGCTCTCCTTCCTCGTCTGGGGTCACCACATGTTCGTTTCGGGGCAGTCCGTCTACGCCGGATTGATCTTCTCGATCCTCTCCTTCCTCGTCGCGATCCCCTCCGCGATCAAGGTGTTCAACTGGACGGCGACGCTCTACAAGGGGTCGGTCTCCTACCAGACGCCGCTGCTCTATGCGCTCGGGTTCATCGGCCTCTTCACGTTCGGAGGACTGACGGGACTCTTCCTCGCCGCCCTCGGGCTCGACATCCACGTGACCGACACGTATTTCATCGTCGCGCACTTCCACTACATCATGGTGGGAGGAACGATCATGGCGTACCTCGGCGGGCTGCATTACTGGTGGCCGAAGATCTCCGGAAAGCTCTACCCGGAGTACTGGTCGCGCGTCTCCGCCTGGGTGATCTTCATCGGCTTCAACCTGACGTTCTTCCCGCAGTTCATCCTGGGTTACCTCGGGATGCCGCGCCGGTACCACGCCTATCCCGAGGAGTTCCAGGTGCTGAACGTCATGTCGACGGCGGGCGCCTCGATCCTCGGCATCGGCTACGTGATCCCGCTCGTGTACTTCGCGTGGTCGATGCGATACGGCAAGGACGCGGCCGACAACCCGTGGGGCGCGACGGGTCTCGAGTGGCAGACGCCTTCGCCGCCTCCGACGGAGAACTTCGAGACGACTCCGGTCGTGACGGGTCGGCCCTACGACTACGCGACCGGTCGGGAGGTGGCCGTTCATGGCTGACGCGGCGACGCTCGCGACTGAGCAACCGCCGGAGCTCCGGCATCACTTCGCGAACCTGGAGGCGCAGAAGGAGGCCTCCTCGCTCGGGATGTGGATCTTCCTCGCGACGGAAGTCCTCTTCTTCGGCGGGATGTTCACGGCCTATACCGTGTATCGCTCCTCCTACCGGGCCGCCTTCGAAGGAGCTTCCAACGTCCTCGACATCCGCCTCGGGGCCTTGAACACCGCCGTCCTGATCCTCTCCTCCCTGACGATGGCCCTCGCCGTCCGGGCCGCGTCGCAGGGAAAGAAGAAGTGGATCGTCCTGTTTCTCGTCGCGACGATCGTACTCGGCAGCGTCTTTCTCGGTGTGAAGGTCGTCGAGTACAAGGAGAAGTTCGATCGCCACGAAGTGCCCGGGCCGCACTTCGTCGTGCCGATGAACGAGGAGACACACCAGCCTCTGCCCCGTCAGAGTGAGATGTTCTTCTCCCTCTACTTCTGCATGACCGGGCTGCACGCCCTGCACATGGTGATCGGCATCGGCCTCCTGACCTGGCTGATCGTCAAGGCCACGAAGGGCGCCTTCACGGCGCGCTACAACTCGCCCGTGGAAATGGTGGGCCTCTACTGGCACTTCGTGGACATCGTCTGGATCTTTCTCTTCCCGCTTCTCTACCTGCTCGGGAGACACACGCTGTGAGCGGCGACGGCTCGCGCGGCCATCCGACACTCGCCGCCTATCTCGGCGTCTTCGCCACGCTCATGGTCCTGACGGGGCTCACGGTCTGGGCGGCCTTCCAGCATCTCGGCATTTGGAACACCCCGGTCGCGCTGACGATCGCGGTGACGAAGGCGCTTCTCGTCGCCCTGAT
>JBKPSZ010000295.1:0-7792 GCA_046735265.1 Acidobacteriota bacterium
GGCCCGTAGAGCTCGATGTCGTCCGGGGAGAGATCGAGCGAGCGGGCGACTTCTTCGATCGGTCTCATGCGGCGGACTCTAGCAGGGGCCGAGAAATGCGACGGTCGGCTCACCGACCGGCATCGCGTTCTCCTAGCCGCGGCGCCCCGCACCGACCACAAGCACCGGCCGACGGCTCACCGACAGAACGCGCCGCGTCACGCTTCCGAGCAACCAGTCCTCCAGAGCGCTCCGTCCTTCCCGGCCGACGGCGAGGAGATGCGCGCGGCGGGTCGAACCGGCGAGCACGTGCGCGACCGGTTCCGCTTTCCGGGGCTCGATGAAACGCACGGCCGGTCGGACGCCGGCCGATCGGGCGACACGTACCCCCGCGACGAGAATCCTTCGCGCGGCGCGCGATTCTCCGCGAGCGAGATCCGCACGCGGGACGAACGAAAGTACCGGGGATGTGAAGCCGAGCGCGAGATCTTGTCGCAGAGTCGATACCGTCACGATCTCGAGCTCGCCGTGGGCGCGTCGGACGAGGCCGGCAGCGACCCGGATCGCCTTCGTGGAGGCGCGCGAGCCATCGCTCGCCGCCACGATGCGGAGGGACCCCCGAGGAGGTCGGGAGAACGGTGGCGGGACGACCAAAACGGGAACTCTCGCGATCGAGATCAGCCGCCGCGCGACGCTGCCGAGCAACCCGCGGCCCACGGCCCCGCGCCCGTGCGTGCCGACGACCAAGACGTCGGTTCCGAGCGAGGACGCGGCGCGCGCGATCACGTCGGCGACCGGTTCCAGACGGCGTGCCCTGGCATAGTGCCGGTGTGCTGGAACCCGAAAGGCCGCGGCCTCCCGGGCGCCAGCCGCCAGAGCCGTCTGCGCCCAGCGCCGATATTCGTCCTTCATCGTTCGGGCCACGTGCGACCCCCGGTCGGGCGACTGGAGCAGCGACTTCTTCTCGTCACCGACGAGAACGATGTCGAGACGAGCCCGCGGGAGCGTCGACGCGAGCCAGGCCGCGCACCGTATGGCCGCCCGTGCGGGTCGTGAGCCGTCCGTGGCCGCCAGGATCTTCATCGTTCCTCTCCAAAATCGTAAGGATGGTGTCCTCCGAATCGGATGATTCAATCGCATCATCGGGTCCACGACTTCGCCCGACCGCCTCCCCTCGGCTCCCGAGGTATCGTGAGCGCCGCTTGGCGCCCCGGAACAAGGCTCGGCGCAGCCTCGTCCGAACGGAACGGGGGCCGACGGGATGAAGCCCCGGCGGCGCCGTCGGCTCCTTCCGCACGTCCATCCCCGCGAGGGGCGACGCCTTCCGCGAAGTCTGCGCCCGGAAAACGTCTGGCGGGTCGCCGCCGAGTTCCCGCGGGGGATCGCGGACCCGGCTTTCGCCGAGCTCCTCCACCGGATCGACGAAGGGCCGATTCTCGGCGGCAACCGCGTGCGTCTCTTCACTCGCGGCGACGCGGCCTTCGCCGCGATGGGCGACGCGATCGACGCCGCGAAGTCGGAGGTCCTCGTCGAGTCGTACATTCTGAAGGACGACGCCACCGGCGTCCGTTTCGCCGAGCGCCTCGAGGCCGCGGCCGAGCGCGGCGTCTCGGTGAAGGTCCTCGCCGACTTCATCGGCTCATGGGCGACGCGATCGCGCTTCTGGGCCCGGATGCGCCGCCGCGGCGTGGAAGCCCGCCTCTTCAATCCCCTTTTCCCGCAGCTCTGGCTTCAACCCTTCCGCGACCACCGCAAGATCCTCGTCGTCGATCGGCGGGTCGCTTTCACCGGCGGGATGAACATCGCCGACGAGTACGGCTCTTCTCCCGTGCGCGGCCGGCGCGGCCGGGGCCGAGGTCCCTGGCGCGACTCGCAAGTCCGCGTGGAGGGCCCGACCGCCTGGGAGATGGCGGTCGTTTTCTCGGAGGCGTGGCGGAGGGCCGGGGGCTCGATCGACCTCACTTCTCTCGAGGAACAATCCGCAGGACCGATTCGGATTCTCACCCTCGACTCGCGGCCGGGACGGGGACACGGCGAGACCTCCTCCGTCCTCGCCGCGATCGTGACCGCCGCCGCGAAGCGCGTCTGGATCACGAACGCCTATTTCGCTCCGCGCGCCCGGGCGCTCGAGCACCTCGGCCGCGCGGCGGCCCGCGGCGTCGACGTGCGGCTTCTCCTTCCCGGGCCGACCGACGTGCCTCTCGTCCGTCACGCGGGGCACGGGTACTACCGACGGCTCCTCGAGTCCGGGGTGCGGGTCTTCGAGTATCGGACGGCGGTCCTCCACGCCAAGACCCTCGTCGCCGACGACATGCTCTCGATCATCGGCTCGACGAACCTCGACTTTCGCTCCTTTCACTTCAACGCCGAGTGCAACCTCGTTCTCCTCGATGAAGAGGTGGGAGGCGTCTTCGCACGGGCGTTCGAAGAAGACCTCGCCTGCGCCGACGAGGTCACGCACCGGATCTGGAAACGCCGCGGCTTCTGGCACGCTCTCGGGGATTCATCGGCACGGCATCTCGCTCCGCTTCTCTAGAGGCTTCGGCCGGAAACGCAGGCCGCCACTTTCGTGCCATAGGAGCGGTCCGCCCCACCCGCCGCGGGCAAGGCATCGGCGCTACAATTCTCCGTACCAGCGCTCACCCGAGCACGCCGATGAGTTCCTTGGCCGACGGCCACGACCCGGAGCGGAGAAGGTCTGCCTCCGCTGAGGACGCTTTCGAGGAGTTCGTCGAAGGTCTGTTCGAAGATGTGACGGGTCTCGCTCTTGCCGTCAGCGGAGCCCGACTCGCCGCCTTGAGCCTCGTCCAGAGAGAGCGGCACTGGTTCAAGTCGCGGGGAGGCGTCTCGGTCGCCGAGACGTCCCGGGCGATCGCGCTCTGCAACGAGACGATCTCGACCGGACGGGTGCTCTTCCTTCCGGACGTCGCGCGGGATCGCCGATTCCGGGACGATCCGATCGTCAAGTCGGGGATCCGATCCTTTGCCGGAGTTCCGCTCGTCGAACCGGACGGACGGGCGATCGGGACCTTCGCGGTGATGGATCGGGAGCCGCGGGAGATTCCGGAGCCGGAGCGGCAGAATCTTCTCGCCCTCGGCCGCTTCGTCGAGCATCAGATCCAGCTGCACTCGGAGAACGAGGAGCTCGACCGGACGCGGAGAGTCCTCGAAACGGAGGTCGCGCGGCTCGGAGCGTCGAGCGCCTTCGCCTCCAGCGCGATCGGCGGAGCGGGCCTCGGGTTCGTCGTGTACGACCGCTCGCTCGAGCATCGGGTCTGGAACGGCGCGATGGAGAAGCTCACGGGCTGGAGCGCCTCAGAGGTGATCGGCCACGGGGCGCTCAAGCTCTTCCCGGAGCTGCGGGATCTCGGCATCGCGGACGCGATGGAGCGAGCGCTGGCCGGAGAGACGGTCTCACCCCCGGACTTCCTCCTGCCCGGGGGGCGTGCCGAGCGGCCTCCCTGGGTCACGGCGACCTACAGCCCGCGCCGGGACGATTCCGGCGCCGTCGTCGGCGTGATCGGAATCGTGCAGGACGTCGGCGATCGCCGCCGGCAGGAGAGGCTCGGGGCGACGATGGAACCGCACTTCCGGACGCTCGTCGAGCAGTCCCTCGTCGGCATGTACGTGATCCAGGATGGCCGCTACAAGTATGTCAATCCGAAGCTCGCGGCCATCTTCGGCTACAGCCCGTCGGAGTTGCTCGCGCTCGACTCCGTCCTGAGCCTGGTCGCGGAGGAAGACCGCCCGACCGTCGAAGACAACATCCGAAAACGGATTGAAGGCGAGCTCCGGACGGTTCGTTACGGTTTTCGAGCGATCCGAAAGAACAGCGAGCCGATCGAAGTCGAAGTCCACGGGGCGGCGACCGAGCTCGACGGAAGACCGGCCGTGATCGGCACCCTCCTCGACGTGACCGACCGCAAGCGCAGCGAGGCGCGTATCGTGGAGCAGGCGTACAACGACCCGCTCACGAAACTCCCGAACCGATTCCGCTTCCTGGAGCGCCTCGAGATGGAGCTCGCGCAGGCGCGCCGCCACCACCGCCGCCTCGCGATCGTCTACCTGGACGTCGACCGGTTCAAGTTCATCAACGACACCCGCGGGCACACGGCCGGAGACAATCTGCTGCAGCTGCTCGCCCTGCGTTTGAAGCGCCGGCTCCGATCCGTCGACACGATCGCCCGTGTCGGCGGAGACGAATTCGTGATCCTGATGCCGGACACGCGCGGGTCTCTCGAAATGAGCGCGGTGGCGCACAAGCTCCTCACGGTGATCGCCCGGCCGTTCGAGATGGAGGGGCAGAATCTGACGGTCACGGCGAGCCTCGGCATCGCGAGCTTCCCGGAAGACGGCGACGAATCCGAGACCCTCCTCCGGAACGCGGATGCGGCGATGTATCGCGCGAAGGAGCTCGGCCGGAACAATTTCCAGCTGTGTACACCCGATCTAACGCGAAAAGCGGTCGAACGGCTCGCGCTCCAGAGCGGCGTGCGTCAGGCCCTCGCGCGCGAGGAGTTCGTCCTCCACTATCAGCCGATCGTCAGCCTCGTCACCGGCCGGGTCGTCGGGCTCGAAGCGCTCGTGCGATGGGAGCACCCGGAGAGGGGTCTCATCATGCCCGCCTCCTTCGTCACGGTGGCCGAGGAGACCGGTCTGATCGTTCCGCTCGGCGAATGGGTCTTGAAAGCGGCCGCGCGGCAGTTGAAGAATTGGCATCGGGCGGGTCTTCCCGAGCTGCGCATCGCGGTCAACGTCTCGGCCCGACAATTTCGCGAGGACAATCTCGTGCACATGGTCGGGCAGGCGATCGAGGAGGCGGAGCTCGAGCCCCATCACCTCGAGGTCGAGATCACCGAGTCGATCGCGATGGAGAGCGCCGAGATCGTGGTCGCCAACCTCCGGCTGCTCCGCGGCATGGGGGTCGGTATCGTCATCGACGACTTCGGGACCGGCTACTCCTCGCTGAACTACCTGAAGCGCTACCCGATCACGGCGCTGAAGATCGACCGCTCCTTCGTGACCGATCTGCCGACCAGCCCGGCGGACGCCGGCATCGTCCGCGCGATCGCCGAAATGGCGCACGGGATGAAGCTTTCCGTCGTCGCGGAGGGCGTCGAGAACAAGGAACAGTTCCTCCGCCTCCAGGAGTACGGCTGCGACGAGATGCAGGGCAACTGGGTCAACCCGCCGCTGACGGCGGGCGGCGTCGATCACCTCCTGCGGGAAGAGCTGAAGCTCTGGGCGGAGCAGTCGTGAGGCGGCGCCGTCGCTTCCTTCAGTAGCCCTCCCCTTCCGGAGCAGCGGTCACCTTGCCACGGTGCAGGCGGAAGAGGACGACGAAGTAGAGGATCGCCAGGGGAAATCCGAAGGAGAACCAGCGGAGGGCGGTCGAGAGCCCCGCGGGATCGGCGGCCGAGTTGGCGGCGGTCATCGAGTGCGAGGGATCTCCGATCGCGCGCAGCATCACCGGGAACACGCACGCGGCCGTCGCCAGGGAGAGGCCCCCGACGAAAGCGCACGACCCGAGAAACGCGCTCCGGTCCCGTCCGCTGCGAAGCGACGCGAAGGCCCAGACGAGCCCTCCCGCCGCGCCGGCGGCGAAGATCCACGCCACGGGCCGCGACGCCAGCGAACGCAGGAATTCGGGCTGGACCCGGGACGTCGCCACGGTCACGAGCGGCCACAGGAGGACCACCGCCCCGAAGAGGCGCAGCGCCGCTCGCCGGCTGCGCTCGCGAACCACGCCCTCCGTCTTCCACGTCAGATAGGCGCCTCCGTGGGCCGTGAGCGCGGCCGCGGCGAAGATCCCCACGAGGACGGTGTACCAGTCGAGGATTCCCACCGGGTCCCGGGCCGAGAAATCCGTGAAGAGCGCGAGCGAGAACCACCCGTCGCGGTCGAGAGGCACGCCGCGGAGCAGGTTGCCGAGGGCCGCGCCGAAGAAGACCGGGAGCAGGACGCTCGGCACCCAGAAGAAGAAGTCCCAGGTGCGCCGCCACACGGGATTCCCGACGTGGCTGCGGAATTCGATGGAAATCCCGCGCAGGATCAGACACCAGATCACGAGGAAGATCGCGAAATAGAAGCCGGAAATCCCCGCGGAGAGCACGCGGGGAAACCCGACGAAGATCGCGCCGCCCGCGGCGAGAAGCCAGACTTCGTTGCCATCCCAGAAGGGGCCGATCGCGCCGAGGATCACCCGGCGCTCGCGATCATCGCGGGCGACGAAGAGATGGAGCGCCCCGGCGCCGAAGTCGAACCCGTCGAGGACGACGTAGGCGGTGAGCATGACGACCGCGATCGCGTACCAGATCTCAGGCATGCCCGACCTCCGGCCCGGAGACCGCCGACGCGGCAGCGGCGCAATGCCCCGGACCATGACCGATCTCCCGCGCGACCAGAAAGAGAAACAGCACCGAGATCAGCGAGTACAGCCCGCAGAATCCGAGCAGGGTGAACAGAGCCGTGCCGGCGTGCACCGTCGGGCTCGACGCGTCCACCGTTCGCAGCAGACCGTAGACGACCCAGGGCTGGCGGCCGAGCTCGGCCGTCATCCAGCCCGCCGTGACGGCGATATACGGGAACGGGAAGCAGAGCATGAGGACCCCGAGCATCGGCCGGTTTCCCTCGAGCCGGCCTCGCCACGCGAGCAGGTTCGCCAGGAGCATGACGCCGATCAGGATCGTCCCGAGACCGGCCATGATGTGAAAGGCGTAATAGAGGAGCTCGATGTTGTCGGGCCAGTCCGCGGGCGGGAAGGCGTCGAAGCCCTGGACCTCGTCATGGGTCCGACCGAAAGCGAGCACGGAAAGGAGGCCGGGGATGGCGACCGGATTGTCGAGGCGCCGCTCGGGGACGTTCGGTTGCCCGATCACGTTCAACCCGGCGTGACGCCCGCTCTCGAACCGCCCCTCCATGGCCGCCAGAGCCACGGGCTGGTGGCGGGCGACGAGCTTCGCCTGGTGGTCTCCGGTCGGAAACGCCACCAGGACGCTCGAGATCAGCCCGGCGGGAAGACCGAGGCGGAGAAAGACGCGGGCCGAATCGACGTGCTTCCGCTCCAGCAGATAGAAGGCGCCGAGAGCCGTGATGACGAAAGACGCCGTTACGACGGTCGCGGTCATGTTGTGCGCGTATTGCGCGACGGCCCAGGGATTGAAGAGAAAGGCGCGAAAGTCGGCCAGATGCAGGACCCCGTCAGAAACGGGCGGCCTCGTTCCAGCGCTCGCCGCCCTGCCGGAGGCCCAGCGCCTTCATGACGAAGATGAGGAAGGCGAGCCCCATCGTCAGATTCGGGAAGAGATAGTGGTAGATGATCGTGAAGGCGAACTGGAGGCGGTGGAGGAAGACGGCGTCATCCACGGGAGTCCCTCCCCTCGCCCGTTTCTCCGTTGCTCCCAACGGATCGTGAGGCCAGCTCCATCGACACCAGGCGTGCGATCAGCACGGCCGGGAAGAGCTGCCCGACGAGCGCCTCGGCCATGGCGAGGCTTCGAGCCACCGGCAGCGCGGGAACGATGTCGCCGTAGCCCACGGTCGTCAGCGTTACGAAGCTGTAATAGAGGAGCGTTCGGGGGTCGGCCGCCGCTTCCGGGGGACGAAACGCTCCGGGAGATGCCAGAGACGTCAATTCGTAGGCGCTCGCCCAGGCGATACCGAGGAGCAGATACGCCGCGACCGAGCCCTGGACGCGGTAGAGGGTGATCGGCCCCTTGCGCAGAACCTGAAACAGAACGAGCCCGGCGAGCGTTGCGAACGTGAAGGCTGTCAGCGCCGCGTCGAGAACGGCGAGCGCCGGGACGTCCAGGCC
>JBKPSZ010000296.1:0-6459 GCA_046735265.1 Acidobacteriota bacterium
GGGCAAGCTCGACCTGGACAAGGATGTCAACACCTATCTCGACTTCAAGGTGCCCGAAGCGTTCGGTAAGCCGATCACGCTGCGCGACATCATGACCCACACGCCGGGCTACGAGGATTACGCCCGCGATCTCTTCACGACCGATCTGAAGCAGCTCGTGCCGCTCGGCGCGCACCTGAAGAGCCATCAGCCGCACCGGATCTATCCGCCGGGCACGACGCCGGCGTATTCGAATTACGCGACCGCGATGGCGGGCTACATCGTCGAACGCGTCTCGGCCAAGCCCTTCGATGACTACATCGAAGAATTCATCACGAAGCCGCTCGGCATGACGCGAGCGACTTTCCGGCAGCCGCTCCCGCCCGATCTGGCGCCGCTCATGTCGAAGGGGTATCGGCTCGGCTCCGGTAAAGCGGAGAAGTTCGAGCTCGTGAATCCCACCCCCGCCGGCGCCATGTCGGCCTCAGGCGCCTCGATGGCCCGGTTCATGCTCGCGCATCTGCAGAACGGCCGGCTCGACGGCGCGCAGATCCTCCGTCCGGAGACGATCGAGCTCATGCACGCGCGCCAGCGCGGGAAATCGCCGGACATGAACGCCATGTGCCTCGGCTTCTACGAAGAAACCCGCAACGGGCACCGCGTCATTTCTCACGGCGGCGACACCCAGTGGTTCCACAGCGACCTGCATTTGATGCCGGACGCCGGTCTCGGGTTCTTCGTGTCATACAACAGCGCCGGCAAGGGAGAGATCAGCGGCCGGACGCTGCTCTGGGAATCCTTCCTCGACCGCTACTTTCCGTATGCGCCGCCCGCCGCGAGCGCGCCCTCCTCCGCGGCGTCCGACATCCCGCTCGTGACCGGCTCCTATCTCTCGAGCCGGCGCAGCGACACGACCTTCCTGCGGCTGATCTACCTCTTCTCGCAGTTGAACGTCACTCGGGCCGAGGGGAACACGATCGAGATCGGCGACCTGAAGAACTTCAACGGAAAGCCGTACCGTTTCGAGCCGGTCGGCTCGATGGCTTTCCGCGAAGTCCACGGACAGGGTCGGGTCGTGTTCGTCAAGGATGCGGCGGGCCGCCTCGAGCTCGTGACGCCCTATCCCTTCTTCGTCTTCACGCGCACGTCGGGGGGGCTCGCCCGAAGCGCTCTCATGACGTTCGGAATCGCGACCCTCGGGATCCTGGTGCTCGCCCTCCTTCTCTGGCCGATCGGGGGCTGGATCCGGCGGCACTACGACAGGCGCCTCGCCCTTCCCGCCGCCGAGCGCCGGCTGCGGCTCTGGACCCGTCTGGCCGTCGCGCTCGACGTGGCCCTGATCGTCCTCTACGCGTGGGCCGTGATCTCGGGACTCGAGAACATCGACCTCTTGAGCGACAAGCTGGATCCCTGGCTGCACCTGATGCAGGTGCTCGCGTTCCTGTCGATCGTCGGCGCGGTCGTGGCGCTGGTGAACTCCGCGCGGGCCTGGGGGAGCGTCGCGCGGGGGATCTGGAGCAAGCTCGGCGAGACGCTGATTGCGCTCGCCTGTGTGGGAATCGTCTGGTTCGTCCTGATCGGCAAGCTCTTCCACGTCGGCCCGACTTACTGATGCGCAAACGGCTCGCGGCGGTCGCGCTTCTCCTCGCCGGGCTGGCGGGCGTTCCGGGCGTCGCGAAGGGAGACGACGCATCGTTCGACGTCGTCGTCCGGGGAGGAACGCTCTACGACGGGACGGGAAGCCCCGGCCGGCGCGCCGACGTCGGAATCCGGGGGGACCGGATCGAGGCGGTCGGAGACCTCTCGAAGGCTTCCGCACGCACGGTCGTGGACGCCTCGGGTCTCGCCGTCGCACCCGGCTTCATCAACATGCTCTCCTGGTCGGTGGACACTCTCATCGCGGACGGGCGCTCCCAGAGCGAGATCCGGCAGGGCGTCACGACCGAGATCTTCGGCGAGGGCTGGTCCATGGGCCCGTGGAACGAGGATCAGAAGAAGCGGGCCAAAGAGCAGCAGAGCGACATCAAGTACGACATCGAGTGGACGACGCTGGCGGAGTACCTGAAGTACCTCGAGAAACGAGGAGTCTCGCCGAATTTCGCCTCATATGTCGGCGCGGCGACCGTCCGCGAGAACGTCCTGGGGCTCGGAAACCGCGCTCCCACGCCGGCGGAGCTCGAGAGGATGCAGGCCCTGGTCCGCCAGGAAATGGAGGCTGGAGCTCTCGGCGTCGGCACCGCGCTCATCTATCCCCCCGGCACTTTCGCCACCACCGAGGAGCTCATCGCGCTCTGCAAGGTCGCCGCGCAGTACAAAGGGAAGTACATCTCCCACATGCGGAGCGAAGGGGATCGTCTGCTCGAGGCGATCGACGAGGTGATCCGGATCTCGCGGGAGGCGGGAGTCCCGGCCGAGATCTATCACTTCAAGGCGGCCGGCCGGGACAACTGGGGGAAGGTGGACGCCGCGATCGCGAAGATCGAGGAGGCCCGTCGCCAGGCGCTGAAGGTCACGGCGGACATGTACACGTACACCGCCGGCGGCACGAGCCTCGCCTTCTGCATCCCGCCCTGGGCGCACGAGGGCGGGACTCCCGAGCTCATGAAGCGGTTGAGCGATCCGGAGACGCGCGCGCGCATCGCCAGAGAAATGCGGGAGCCCGGAAAGGGGTGGGAGAACCTCTATCGCGCCGCGGGCCCCGACGGCATTCTGCTCGTCGAGTTCGCCGAGGAGTCGCAGAAGCCCTTGACCGGGAAGCGGCTCGGCGAGGTCGCCCGCGAGCGGAAGCAGGATCCGGTCGAGACGACCCTGGATCTCGTGCTCGAGGGGAAGGGCCAGATCGGGGCGCTCTTCTTTCTCATGTCGGAGGAGAACGTCGCGAAGCAGCTGAAGCTGCCCTGGGTGGCCTTCGGCTCGGATGCGGGCTCGATGGCGCCGGAAGGCGTGTTCTTGAAGTCCTCCGCGCACCCGCGGACCTACGGCAACTTCGCGCGGTTCCTCGGCAAGTACGTTCGCGAGGAGAAGGTGGCGACGCTGCCCGAGGCGATCCGCCGGCTCTCCGGGCTCCCGGCGTCGAACCTCGGCCTCGATCACCGCGGGCTTCTTCAGCCCGGCATGTATGCCGACGTCGTCGTGTTCGATCCCGCCGCGATCGCCGACAAGGCGACCTACGAGAAGCCGCACCAGTACGCCGTCGGAGTCCGCCACGTCCTCGTCAACGGAGTCCCGGTCCTTCGAGACGGCGAGCACACCGGCGCGAAACCCGGCCGCGCGTTGAAGGGGCCCGGCGCAAAACCGACGCCGTAGCTCGCTTTCGCCTCCTAGGCGATCGCGCCTTCCTCCCGATACAGCCACGCCCCGACGACGGTCGCCAGGATCGCTTCGGCCAGGACCCAGACGAAGGCGACGGCGTTCAAGGGAAAGACCCCCATGTTCGAGAGCGCGATCGTGCAGAAGACGTACGCCAGAATCCAGACCGCCACGCCGGCCTTGACCGCCGTCCCCGGGCCTGCCCCGTAGCGCGGCCGAATCGCGGCGTAGAGCCAGACCGCGGCGATTCCCATGGCGAACCCCCACAGGATCCAGACGGTCATCACCGAACCGCCGGTCGGCATCGTCTTGCCGAGCGCCTTCATGCCCTCCTCGTTCTTGGATTTCAGGACGATCTCGTTCAGCACGAATTCCGACACGTTCACGACGACGCCTGCCACGACCCCGCCCAGGATGACGCGCCCCCAGTTGATGGACTTCATGCGGCTCCTCCTTTCCGAGGCAGCAGAATTCGAGGAAACCTGTCGCGAGAGCCCGTGAATCCAAGGATAGGCCCGGGAGCGGCCGCGGCTCAAGGGGGAATGCGGGAGATCGTCGTCCGCGGAGAGGAATTGCGGCAGACTTGCGTGCCATGACGGCAGGGGTCGAGGCGAAGTCGCAGGGGACGCCCGAGGCGCCCGACACCGGCCCCATCCGTCCGCCGCGCGGACGTCAGCTCGCGCTTCTCTCCGTCGGCGCGCTGGGCGTCGTCTACGGCGACATCGGGACGAGCCCGCTGTATGCCCTTCGGGAGTGCTTCCACGGCCCGCACGCCATCGCGCCGACGCCGGGAAACGTCCTCGGCATCCTCTCGCTCGTCTTCTGGTCTCTCATCGTCGTGATCTCGATCAAGTATCTCGGGTTCGTGATGCGCGCGGACAACAAGGGCGAAGGCGGAATCCTCGCGTTGACGGCCCTGACCCGGGCGCACGAGGGAGGCAAGAGCGGCCTCAGCCGGATGCTCCTCCTCACCGGACTCTTCGGCGCGGCTCTCCTCTACGGCGACGGAATCATCACGCCCGCGATCTCGGTGCTCTCGGCCGTCGAGGGCCTTTCCATCGCGACGCCGGCTTTCCAGCACCTGGTCGAGCCCGCGACGATCGTCATCCTGATCGGGCTCTTCCTCCTCCAGAGGAAAGGCACGGCCGGAATCGGTTCGGTGTTCGGTCCGATCATGCTCCTCTGGTTTCTCGCGATCGCCGCGCTCGGAATCGTGCAGATCGCGCGCTCCCCTTCCGTGCTCCTGGCGGCGAACCCGCTCCATGCGGTCTCCTTCTTCGCGGAGAATCGCCTGCACGGGTTCCTGGTTCTCGGCACGGTGTTCCTCGTCGTCACCGGAGGCGAGGCGCTCTACGCCGACATGGGACACTTCGGAGCGCGGCCGATCCGGATCGTGTGGTTCGCGCTCGTCCTGCCTTGCCTGCTCGCGAGCTACTTCGGCCAGGGGGCGCTCCTTCTCTCGCTCCCCTCGGCCGCGGGAAATCCCTTCTACCGGATGGCTCCCGGCTGGGCTCTGTATCCGATGGTGATCCTGGCGACGGCCGCCACGGTCATCGCCTCGCAGGCGGTGATTTCCGGAGCGTTCTCGCTGACGCGCCAGGCGGTCCAGCTCGGCTTTTCTCCGCGACTCCGAATCGAGCACACCTCCGCACAGCAGATCGGTCAGATCTACGTACCGGCCGTCAACGCGATGCTGATGCTCGCGACGATCGGCCTCGTCCTGGGGTTCCACAGCTCGAGCAATCTCGCGGCCGCCTACGGCGTGGCGGTGACGACGACGATGGCGATCACCACGATCCTTCTCGTCGTCGTCGCCCGGGAGCACTGGAAGTGGAGCCGCGCCGCCGCCGGCGCGCTTTCGCTGTTCCTGGTCGTCGATCTGGCTTTCCTCGGGGCGAACGTTCCGAAGATCCCGCACGGCGGCTGGTTCCCTCTCGTGGTGGCGGTCGGCGTGATCACCCTGATGACAACCTGGCGGACGGGGCGCCGAATCTTGAACGACTACCTGCGCGAGCGGAGCCTTCCCTTCGAACGCTTCCGCGCCGACGCCCTCGACTCGTCGGTCACGCGCGTGCCCGGCACCGCCGTCTTTCTGACGCGCAGCCCCGAAGGGATTCCTCCGTCCCTGCTCCACAACCTGAAGCACAACCACGTCCTTCACGAAAGGGTGATTCTTCTCACGATCCTGACCGAGCCGACGCCCCACGTGCGCGAGCGGAATCGGATCGAGGCGTCCGCGCTCGGTGACGGACTGTTCCGCGTCGTCCTGCACTTCGGCTTCATGGATGATCCGGTCATCCCGCCGGTCCTGGCGCGCGCCTCCGCGCCCGGCCTCGAGATCTGCCCGCCCGACACGACGTATTTCCTGGGCCGCGAGACGATCTTCGCGACCCGCAAGCCGGGAATGGCGATGTGGCGCGAGCGGCTCTTCGCGTTCATGGCCCGAAACGCCCGAAGCGCGACGCTCTTCTTCGGCCTGCCGCCCGGGCGGGTCGTCGAGATGGGAGCGCAGATCGAGATTTGACCGTCGCAAACGGCGTCGCGGGCCGTGGCGACGTCTATCGACCGATCTCCGTCTCGATCTCGTAGACGTCGATGCCGGTCCCGAGGCGCGAGAACTCGTCGATCGGGCTGCGGCGCAACAGGCGCAGGGGCGCCGGCCGACGGCTCTTTCCGAAGACCGCGAGCGTGACGCCCTGCTCGCGCGCGAACCGAAGGAGCTCGCTGGCGACGTTCTCGCCGGAGAGCCAGACGACCTTGGCGCCGAGCTCCATCGCGAGCGTCACGTTCTCAGAAAGAAGCCGGTGCTCGCGGGCGCTCATGCGTCGCGGATCCTCTCGACGGGTCCGGACGTAGACGGCGAACCAGTTCGTGTTGAGTCGGCCCGCGAGCGCGGAGGCGCGCCGGAGGAGAAGGCGCGTCGTATCGGGGTTCGACGAAATGGCCACCATGGCCTTGGCGCCGACCGGCTCGGCTCCGGCGGCCGGGGCCGCTCCTCGCCGCTCCGCCTCGAGCCGGTCGGCGATCTGCCGCATCGCGAGCTCGCGCAGCGACGCCAGGTTCTCCTCGGTGAAGAAGTTCTCGAGCGCGGGTCCGATGCGGTCCGCCGGGTAGATCTTGCCGGCCCTCAACCGCTCGCGCAACTCCTCGGACGGCAGGTCGACGTTCACG
>JBKPSZ010000297.1:0-6156 GCA_046735265.1 Acidobacteriota bacterium
CTGTCCGAGATGGGCAAGTTCAACGAAGAGCTCGTCAAGGCCGGCGTGGTGCTCGCCGCGGAGGGCCTCCAGCCGAGCTCGCAAGGCGCGCGCATGCGCTTCGACGGATCCAAGAGGACCGTCATCGACGGGCCGTTTGCGGAGACCAAGGAGCTCGTCGCGGGATTCTGGCTGTGGCAATGCAAGTCGAAGGAGGAAGCGATCGAGTGGGTGAAGCGCGCCCCCTTCGACAACGGGATGGAGATCGAAATCCGTCAGGTCTTCGAGACAGCGGATTTCGGCGCGGAGGCGACGCCGGAGATCCGGGAGCAGGAAGAGCGTCTGCGCCGTCAGATCGCCGCCCAGGAGAAGTAGTTCGCGCCGGCGCGCGGAGAGGCCATGCCGCGAGTTCCCGCGCGCAGCGCCAGCGGCGGGTCGGGTGCCCGGATCGAGAGGGGCGCCCGGCCGGCCTTGCGGCCCGGGAGTCGGAATGCTCTGATCCGGGGCCGTGTCGGGGACCGAGACGCACCGCGCGATCGACGCGGTCTGGAGAATCGAATCGGCCCGGTTGATCGCCGGGCTCACGCGCATGGTGCGCGACGTCGGGCTCGCGGAGGAGCTCGCGCAGGACGCTCTGGTCGCGGCGCTCGAGCGGTGGCCGGAGTCCGGGGTGCCGGACAACCCGGGGGCCTGGCTCATGGCCACCGCGAAGCACCGGGCGATCGACCAGCTCCGGCGCCGGCCCGTTCTCGAGCGCAAGCACGCGGAGCTCGTCCGCGAGCTCGACGAGCGGCGGGACCGCGCGATCGAGGAGCTCGAGGCCGCGATCGACGACGACCTCGGCGATGACCTCCTGCGCCTGATGTTCCTCGCGTGCCACCCCGTGCTCTCCCGTGAGGCGCGGGTCGCTCTGACGCTGAAGCTCCTGGGCGGTCTGACGACGGACGAGATCGCGCGCGCATTCCTCGTTCCCGAGACGACGATCGCGCAGCGGATCGTTCGGGCCAAGAAGACGCTCGCCAAGGCCGGCGTCCCCTTCGAGGTCCCGCGCGGCGCCGAGCTCGCCGCCCGCCTCTCCTCGGTCCTCGAAGTGATCTACCTCGTTTTCAACGAGGGCTACGCCGCGACCGCCGGGGAGGACTGGATGCGGCCGGCCCTCTGCGAAGAGGCTCTGCGCCTCGGACGGATTCTGGCTGAGCTCGCCCCGCGGGAGCCTGAGGTCCACGGGCTCGTCGCCCTCATGGAGATCCAGGCATCGCGCATGCGGGCGCGCGTGGGCGCCTCCGGCGAGCCGGTCCTCCTCCTCGATCAGGATCGGGGACGCTGGGATCGCGTCCTGATCGGCCGCGGACTCGCGGCCCTCAGGCGTGCGGAGAGACTCGGCGCCCAGCCCGGTCCCTACGTCCTTCAGGCCTCGATCGCGGCGTGCCACGCCCTGGCGAGGACGGCGGAAGAGACCGACTGGAAGCGCATCGTCTCGCTCTACGAAGCGCTTGGCCGGGTCGCCCCGTCGCCCGTCGTCGAGTTGAACCGCGCGGTGGCGGTCGGGATGGCGTTCGGACCCGCGGCGGCTCTCGAAATCGTGGACGGCCTCGCCGCGGAGCCCGCGCTCTCCAACTACCATCTGCTGCCGAGCGTGCGGGGCGACCTCCTCATGAAGCTCGACCGGCACGACGAGGCCCGCCCGGAGTTCGAGCGCGCGGCCGCTCTCACGCGCAATGCGCGGGAGCGCGCCCTCCTCCTCGAGCGAGCCGCGGCCTGCGGCGCGGCCCCGGGGCGCCGCTGACCCCTCTCACGCCCAGAAGATCGTCACGAGAAGCGCGAGCACAACGGCGGGAACGAGGGCGCCCGCGAGCGCGGCCCCGACGCCGAGCGCCCAATCCTTCGGCTTGGGACCGTCCGGGTCGCGCTTCCGGCGCTTGCGCACGGAGAGCGCGGCGAGCCCGAACCCCGGGAGCGCGACGAGAGCGGCGAGGCCGGCCGCCTCCATCCACGCGTTCGACGGCGAGGCGAAGACGAGCTCGTCGGGCGAAGCGACTCCCCGGAGCGACGCAGCGATCGCGGCGGCAAGCAGGGTGGCTCCGAGCCACAGCGCGAGAAGCGAACGGTTCCCCCATCTCTTTCCCGCCCACCAGGCGAGCCGCACGTAGAGAACCGCCGCGAGAAGGAGACCGAGGATCGCGGGGACAGCCTCGAGCACCGTGCCTCCGCTCATGTCGCCGAAGCCGGAGACTCGACTGCCAACGGCGTCTCCGTCGCTTCCGACCTCCCGGTCAGTTCCATCGAGGCCGTCCGATGAGGACGACGAGGAGGAACAACACGTACATGAATCCCGGAAACGCCAGGATCAGGAGGAGTCCGGTCGCGAGCCCGGTGCGGCCCGCCGCGCGGAGCTTCCGGCCACCCCAAACGACGCTCCCGACCCCGAGCAGAAGGACCAGCCAAAGGCCGATGTTGAAGGCGGAGACGGTGCCGTCGGAGAGACCCCAGAAAAAGAAGAAGACCACGACGAGGGCGATGAGGAGATCGAATCCCCAGAGGATCCGGAACTTCATCGTTTCGTCCTCCGACTCGAGATCGCGCGGAAGTGCAACGGATCGCTGGCCGATACGGTAGCATCCTCCGCCGCCGGCCGTCGCGGCCGACTCCCGAATCTAGGAGTCGAGGGCGATCGCTTCCATCGCGACGAGCGACCCGGGGGGCCAGCGCTCGCCCTGGACGGTCGATCTCGCCGGGGCGCTTCCGGCTCGGAAGAACTCGGCGTACGCCGCGTTGACCTCCGGAAAATTTTCCCAGTCCGACAGGAACACGGTGATCTTCACGATCCGGTCGAGGCCGCTTCCCGCGGCTTCGAGCACGGCCCGGAGATTCTGGAGCACCCGCCGCGTCTGCTCTTTCGCGCCGCCCTCGACGAGGCGGCCCGTTTCGGGATCGAACGCCGCCTGCCCGGCGCAGAACAGGAATCCACCGGCGCGCGTCGCCTGCGAATAGGGGCCGACGGGCGCGGGCGCCCGCGGCGTCGAAAGGACCTCGAACGTCGCCATCTCGCCTCCTCTCTCAAAAGCCGCAAATCCGGCCGCCCCGGCTCAGACCGAGTCGCGTCTCCACCGGAGCCGCCTGGCGACCCAGCGCGAGAGCGCGCCGGGGTCGAGAACGGTTCCGCACGTTCCGACGTAGCCGTCGGGGCGTATCAGGTAGAAGGCGGGGCGGGGAATCCCGGCGCGAGAGAGCTCCTCTTCGTTGTCGGGATCCGCGGGGACGACATGGGTTCGCAGGAGGTCGCCGAGGCCGGAGACGTCCCCTGCCGGACCGGGCTGCCCCGCGAGGACGAGATGGAATCGGGTGTCGTCGAGCCTGCCGAAAAAATCCTCGGCGGCGCCGCCGGGGGAGAGCTTGAGCCGGAGCCACGGGAACCGGTCCCCCGCGCGCGGCGCCGATTCGGGAAATCCCGCGGGTGTCTCCGACAGCGGGCTCTCACGGTAGCGGATTCCGATCTGCGAGATCGTGCGAAAAGCCGACTTCCGGACGCGGTCGACGCGCATCGCCAGGGCGAGGATCTTCGGGAAGATCGAGGTGCGAAAGAATCCCGCGAGCCCGCTGTCGGAGACCGCGGCCGAGAAGAACCGGTCCGTCGTCTCGAGCAGATGCCGGGCGACCGGGATCCGCTCGGCCTCGTAGGAGTCGAGAAGCTGCGGATCCGCTCGGCCGGCGAGCACGAGCGCGAGCTTCCAGCCGAGGTTGTAGGCGTCCTGGAGGCCGGTGTTCATACCCTGTGCTCCGACCGGGCTGTGGATGTGGGCCGCGTCGCCCAGTACGAAGCAGCGCCCGACGCGGAACCGTTCCGCGCGGCGGTGATGGATGCGGTACGTCGAGAACCAGCTGCACCCCTGGAAGGAGAGTCCCGCTCCCGCCTCCTGGCGGATCGAGGGGCTGACGTCGTCGAACTGGAGGTTCTCCCTCCCGCGCAGAGGCGGCGGCACGATACCGACCACGCGCCAGTGATCGGCGCCGCGCATGGGGAAGAAGAGGTGAAAGCCGCCGCGCCAGAGGTAGACGTTCAACTGGTCCGGAACCATCGGTCCCGTCATCTGTGTGTCGGCGACGAAGAACACGTGCTCGTAGGGCGCGCCCGGAAACGCGATCCCGTTCAATTCCCGCACGGCGCTTCGGGCGCCGTCGCAGCCCGCGACCCAGGCCGCCGCGATCTCCCGGACCGTGCCGTCCGCCTCCTTGACGTTCGCGACGACTCGATCCGACTCCGGGGCGAGGCTGACGAGCTCCGTGTTCCACCGGACCGTCGTCCCCGAACGGCGGAGGGCGTCCCCCAGCAGCCTCTCGTTGTCGTCCTGTCCCAGGATGAGTACGTAAGGATACGGGCTCATCGCCCGGCCGATGTCGCTCAACGGAACCCAGGCGGCGCGGCGTCCGTGGACCCACATGTTCGCGCCCGCCGCCTTCTTGCCGAGGTCGATCGCCTGCCGGTCGATCCCGAGGTGGGCGTAGATCTCGAGCGTGCGGGGCTGAACGCCGAGGGCCCGGGTCTCGACCACGGGTCCCGCGTGCCGGTCCACGATCATCGCGCGCACGCCGCGGCGCGCGAGCTGGTTCGCGAGCATCAGCCCGGTCGGACCCGCTCCGACGACGAGGACGTCCGTATCGAATCTCGACGTCATGGCGCAATCAGATCAAAGATCACAGCCGGTAGACGATTGGCCGAGGGACTCTTCATCGGCTCGCCCTGAGCTGCACGAGATCCCAGCGATTGCCGTACAGATCCTCGAAGACGGCGACCGTGCCGTAGGGCGCTTCCTTGGGATCCCGCACGAAGCGGATTCCCGCGGCGCGCATCGTTTCGTAGTCGCGCCAGAAGTCGTCGGTGCCGAGGAAGAGGAACACCCTCCCTCCGGTCTGATTTCCGATCGCCGACATCTGTTCGGGGCTCGTGGCGCGCGCGAGGAGGAGCGTGGTACCGGAGGAGCCCGGCGGCGCCACGACCACCCAGCGCTTGTTCTGCTCGGGCTGGTCCGTGTCCTCGACGAGCGTGAAGTGGAGCTTTCTGCAGAAGAAGGCGATCGCCTCGTCGTAGTCGCGGACGACGAGGGCGACGTGGACAAGGGACTGGCGCAGAAGTTCGATCCTTTCCGTGCGGGAGTCCCGTCTCACGCTTCGTCGCGGCAGTGGCGGTTCCGGAAGAGCCACACGATGCTGGAGATGCCCGGAATCATCGGGAGCACCGCCGTGTACATGCCCGGGAAGTAGTACTTCCCGGTCACGCGGAAGTAGTGGTTCGCCATGCCCTCGATCGGGATTCCGTGGATCGTCGCCGAGATGGCGGCGGGATTGGCCGGCTCGAGCGCCGGGCGGATCAGCGGGAAGATGAAGTGCGTGACCTCCGCGGCGCCGGGCCCGATGAAGATGAACCACGCCACGAACGCGGCCATCGGAATCCGCATGAGCAAACCGATCGCCGTCAAGTAATACACCATCGGCAGGATGAAGACGAAGACGAGCAGGAAGCGCGAGTCCGGAAAGGCGATTCCGAACAGCCGGCTCATCGCCGGACCGAACGAACGGGCGTGCTCCTCGAACATGTGGACGTGCAGCGCGGCGGTCGTCAGCAGGAAGAGAACCGCCGTCCGCTCCGGTGCGATCGCATGGCGCAGGTTGGTCGCGCGCCAGCAGAAGAACCCGATGAACGCGGAGCTCGCGACGATGATCGCCGGCGGCAACCCGATTTTGGCGGTCAACGCCGTTCCGAAGGCGGCGAGGACGATCAGCGCGACGGCCTGCTGGACCTTTTGAGCGCGCGGCGTATACAACGAATCGACGAACGTCATCGCGATCGCCTTTCCCCGACGCGCTCGACGGGGGCGCCGGACCGCCTGGTCGCCGATCGCATCGGGCGAAGCCTACAACTTGCTCAGGTACTTCATCCCCGTGTCGCACATGACGGTCACGATCGTGGAACCAGGGTTGAGCTGCTCCGCCAGCCGCAGCGCCGCCACGACGTTGCCGCCGGTCGAAGTGCCCGCGAAGAGCCCCTCCTCGCGCGCCAGGCGCAGCGCCATCGCCGCGGCCTCTTCCGTCGAGACGGTCTCGATCCCATCGGCGAACTCCTCCCGCCAGAGCGGGACGACGAAGCCGGCGCCCACGCCGTCGATCTTGTGAGAACCCGAT
>JBKPSZ010000298.1:0-33690 GCA_046735265.1 Acidobacteriota bacterium
GGCGGCTTGTTGCGCGGCTCGCCGCGGAAGCCTTCGATCGAGTTGAACAGGGCCGTCTCCTCGCCGCAGATGTAGGCGCCGGCGCCGCGCCGCACCTCGACGTCGAAGCGCAGGCCTCCCAGGATCCCGGCGCCGAGGAGCCCGGCCGCCCGGGCCGCCTCGATCGCCGCCGAGACGCGCTCGAGGGCTTCGGGATATTCGCCACGGAGGTAGAGGTAGCCGGTCTCGCAGCCGGTCGCGTATGCGGCGATCGTCATGGCCTCGACGATCGAGAAGGGATCCTCCTCCAGGAGCACGCGGTCCTTGAACGTCCCGGGCTCCGACTCGTCGGCGTTGCAGACGAGGTAGTGCGGCTGCGCCGGCTGCTTCGCGACGGCGTCCCACTTGCGGCCGGCCGGAAACGCCGCGCCGCCGCGCCCCTGGAGCTTCGACTCGAGGACCTCGCGGCGGACTCCCTCGGGGCCGAGCTCGAGCGCGCGCGCGAGCGCGCGATAACCGCCGGCCGCCCGGTAGTCGGCGAGGCTCGCGGGATCGACGCGCCCGACGCGGCGAAGAAGGCGGAGGTGCTCGCGGCGGGAATCCTGAGTCTGTGGGGCCGAGCGGGAACCGTCGCGTCTTCCCTCGCCCCCTCCAGGGGGGAGAGAGTCCGTGTGAGGGGGGGCGAGGGATCCCCGCACGTCTTGCGGCTTCGCCGGCGCAACCGCGAAATCGGTCGCCGCTTCACCGGCGCGCTGGAAAAAGAGGGCCGGCGCGCGCTCGCAGAGTCCGAGGCAGGGGGACGGGCGGACCGAGTCTTTCCCGAGGATCCGTTGCGCTTCCGAGAGGAGCGTCGGCGCGCCCCGCCGGCGACAAACGAGGTCGTCGCAGACGTGAACGATCGTGTCGGGCTGCGGCTCGAGCGAGAACATCGCGTAGAACGACGCGACCCCGTAGGCCTCGGCCGGAGCGACGGAGAGCCGCTGGCAGATGTAGTTCAACGCGCCCGGCGAGACCCATCCCACGCGGCGGTGCGCCGCCCAGAGCGCGGGAAGAAGCTCGTGCCGGCGGGCCCGGATCGCGTCGCCGCCCGTCGAGACGTGACCGTCGAGCTTCGAGCGCCGGGATCCTCCCTCCCAGCTCGACCCGGGGATTCCGAGGACCGAGTCCACCGCGGCGCGCTCGTCGGGCGAGGCGGCGGCGCCGGGAATGAGGTGGACGTCCACTGGCGTAACTCTAGCCGAAGGAAGGCGTCGTCCGCGGAAAGCCGCGCCGCGCGCTTCCGAATCGGGCGGCGCGCGAGACCGCTAGGCGCCGGTCGCGGCCGCCGCGAGATCGGCCGATTCGAGCTTCTCGATCCGGATCGCCGTCGCTTTGAACTCCGCGGTGCCCGACTTCGGATCCGTCGCGTCGATCGTCAGGAGATTCGTCGCGGCGTCGTCCTGGAAGTGGAGCGTCAGGAAGGCGAGGCCCGGCCGCAGCGTCGTGTCGTAGCGGACCGGCACCGAGATGGCCCCGCGCCGGGAAACCGCGCGAACGATCTCGCCGTCGGAGACGGTGAGCCGCGCGCCGTCCTCGGGGGCGATGTCGAGCGTCTCGGGCTGGCGCAGCGGCGAGGAGTATCCGGCGGTCTGCACCCCGGTGTTGAACGAATCGAGCCGGCGCCCGGTGGTCAGGCGGATCGGGAAATCCTCCGTCAGGCGATCCACCGGCGGGTCGTGCTCGGTCGCGACGAAGAGAGCGAGCGGCGGCCCGGGTGGATCCTCCCAGAGTCGTCCGTGCAGGAAAGGGCTACCGGGATGCGATTCGTCCGGGCAAGGCCACTGGATGCCGCTCTCCGCCTCGAGCCTCCGGTAGCTCATCCCCTTATGCCACGGCGAGAGCGACCGAAGCTCGTCCCAGACGCGCTCGGCCGCGGGGCTTCCGAGGTCCACGCCGAGGCGCTTGCCGAGCTCCACGAGGATCTCGAGATCCGGTTTCGCCTGCCCCGGCGGCTCGAGCGCCTTTCGCACGCGCTGCACGCGGCGCTCGCTCGAAGTGACCGTCCCCTCGTCTTCGCACCAGGAGGCGGCGGCCGGCAGAACCACGTGCGCCATCTCTCCCGTGCGCGTCAGGAAGATGTCCTGGACGACCAGATGATCCAGACTCTCGAGCAGGCGAAGCGCGCGTGTCTGATCCGCCTCCGACTGCGCCGGGTTCTCGCCGATGACGTAGAGCGAGCGGAGCTTGCCGTGTTCCATCTCCTCGAACATCCGCGAGAGATGCCACCCCCGGCGCTTGGGGATCGAGGAGCGCCAGGCGCGCTCGAACTTGGCCCGCGACTTCGGGTTCTCGACGTCCTGGCCGCCCGGCAGTTTGTTCGGGAGCGCGCCCATGTCGCCGCCCCCCTGGACGTTGTTCTGTCCCCGGAGAGGGCAGACTCCCGAGCCCCAGCGCCCGACGTGCCCGGTCAGGAGCGCCAGGTTGATCAGCGCGAAGACGTTGTCGAGCGCGTTGTGGTGCTCGGTGATGCCGAGAGTCCAGCAGAGCTGCGCCTTGCCCGCCTTCGCGTAGGCGTGCGCCACGTCGCGAATCGCCGCTCCGGGCACCCCGGTCTCGCGTTCGGCGTACTCGAGCGTGTATTTCTGGACCGCTTCGCGATACGAATCGAAGCCGGCCGTCGCCTTCTGGATGAACGCGCGGTTCTCGAGACCCGCCTCGAGAATCTCTCGCCCCATGGCATTGGCGAGCGCGACGTCGGATCCCACGTCGAGGCCCAGCCACGTGTCGGCCCACTGCGCGGAGACCGTTCGCCTCGGATCCACGACAATGAGTCGCGCCCCGTTGCGGACGCCGCGCAGGACGTGGTGGAAGTAGATCGGATGCGCTTCGCGCGCGTTCGAGCCCCACAGGAGGATGACGTCGGCCTCCTCCGTCTCCCGATAGGAGCTCGTCCCGCCGCCCGCTCCGAAAACCGTCGTCAGACCGACGACGCTCGGGGCGTGTCAGGTGCGGTTACAGCTGTCGATGTTGTTGCTGCCGAGCGCGACGCGGGCGAACTTCTGCGCCAGGTAGTTCACCTCGTTGGTGGCCTTCGAGCAGGAGAAGAGCCCGAAGCTCTCCGGCCCGTGCGCTTCCCGCGAGCGGCGGAATCCTTCCGCGGCCCGGTCGAGCGCCTCGTCCCAGGAGGCCTTCCGGAGCTTTCCCCCGTCGCGCACCATCGGCTCGGTCAGACGGACGTACGGTTTCATCGCACGCCTCCTTCCCGGGCACCCGCCCGGGTCGGATCGAGAGTACCGCTCCGGCGGATGGTGAGTCCAGATAGCCGGGCTCGTCCCTATTTCGACGAGGCCGCCTCCAGGACCTCGTAGTGCCGGACGTGCGGGTCGAGCTCGAGGAGGTACTGCCGGTCTTTCGGAAAGTACACGGCCTTCTCGATGTCCTCGCCGGCGAACGCCCGGATGGCGTCGGTCGACTCCCAGAGCGAGGTGAACCGGAAGTGCGCCCGGTCGCCTTCGAGGCGCCGCAGGACCTGCACGCCGCGATTGCCCGGCGTCTCGCGGCATTCGCGCACACCCGTTTCCTGGAGATAGTGCCAGTAGGTCTCGGCGTCCGATGCGCGGGTCGTCCCATCCCAGATGCGAGCGATCATGTCGTCCCCCCTTTTCGACCGAAGGAACCCTCGTCATCGGGAACACCGAAAACGGGGCTTGGTTGCAGGCCGGCCGCCCGGACACGCGCTTACGGAATGAAGTAACGCTTTTTTGCGCGCACGACGAGACCCGAGCGGCTGACGTGCACGTCCACCGAGTGCCACGTGTGCGGCTTTCTCCGGGAGGGCGTGTACGTCAGGTAGTACTGGCTCCGGAGCTCTTCGAGGATCGAAGCGAACGTCTCCGGGAGGCTCCCGATATTTCCGATCGAGTAGGCGCGGCCTCCCGTCTCGTTGGCGAGGCGCTCGAGGAATCCGGCGGTCTTCGGGTCGGAGACCGCCTCGGCCACGGTGAAGACGGAGACTTCGGACGCGCGGGCGAGCTCGATCACCTGATCGACGGAGAAGCGGCTGCGGTTGTCCTCGCCGTCGGTGAAGACGACGAGAGCCCGCCGCTGCCGCGTCTTCTTGACGCGACGGAGAGCGGCCGCGGTGGCGTCGTAGAGCGCCGTGTCCCCTTCCGGCACGGCCGCATCGAGCGCCGCGAGGACCTCCTTGCGGTCGAGCGCGACCTCGACGGTGCCCACGACGCCGCTGTTGAACGTGAGGAGGCCGAGCCGGTCATCCGGCTTCAAGGCGTGTACGAAGGCGCGCGCCGCGCGCACGGCGTCGTCCAGCTTCGGCCGCATCGAAGCGGACACGTCGAGCACGAGGACCGCCGCGAGCGGGGAATCGACGGTCTCGAACGTCTCGATCTTCTGAGGATGTCCGTCGTCGAGAACCGTGAACTCGTCGCGCTGGAGTCCCAGGACATATCGGCCCGAGCGGTCCGTGACGATGGGAGCGAGCCCGATCGCGAGCGCGGCCGCGCGGTCGGTGAAGCCCGGCTCTCGGGTGTTCACGCGGGCGATCGCGATCTCCCGCCCCTCTCTCACGAGCGAGACCGTGATGACGTTGCGGCGGACGGTCTCGCCCGCCGGCCAGACGATCTCCCACGGCGACCGCGTCACGGCGCCGACCTTTCGTCCGTTCACGAAGAAGTCGAGCGTGTCGCCGGGCTGGATGTTCTTCGGGAAGACGCGGATCACGGTGTCGCCCACGGGCGTGTCGGCGGAAGTCGGAGCGAGAATCTCCAGTGCCGGGCGCGCGACCGGGGCGGTGCCGTCGGCTCCCTGCGCCCGAGCGCCGGCGGCGGCCGCGAGCAGCGCGGCCGCGACGGCGAAAGAGCGGCTGGGTGTCTTCACCGTGCGCCTCCCGTGTCGGAAGCGGTATTTTCCTCCCGAACGAGCCGCCCGGCGCCGACGGCCTCGTCCAGGAGCCGCTCGAGATCTCCCCGCGAGAACGCGACGGCGGCCCGCGCCGTGGCCTCCCAATCGTAGGGATAGGCCATCCGAACGCGGACGAGCAGATTGTCGACGGCCGGAGGAAGGACGATCGGAAGGATCGCGGCCGGAAGCCGCTCCTCGGCGATCCGGCAGGCGACGGCGATCTTCAGGTCGTAGAGGCGCTCGCTGAACATCTCCGGGCGCCGATACGCCGCGAGCCGCTCGTAGGCCGGCATGTCCAGGTCGAGAAGCCGGAAATGCCCGGCGTAGGCGGCCGGCAGGGGCCCGAACTCGGAAAGGAGCTCGCGCGAACCGATGTCGCCGTAGCCCGCTTGCAACCGCGTGAGCGCTTCCCGCCCGAGGCCCGCCTCGGCGAGGTCCGGCAGGCCGGCCGGACGCTCGGGTGCCAGAAGCCGTCGCCCGATCCGATACAGGTCGGTCGGCGAGAGGCTCTCGGAGATCGCCTCGTCGTCCGGCGTTTCCCGCGCGGCGAGGAGCGCCAGCCGGGACCGGGGCACGAGATCCCGGGCGACCGCCTCCCAGATCCGAAGCCGCTCGGCGAGCGGCCGGCGCGCCAGATCCCGCGCGAGCTCCTGCGCCGCTCGACACGACGCCGCGACGATTTCGAGGCTGTCGTCGTTCAGCCGGGAGGCGCTCATTTCCCAGATCGAAGCCACCAGCCCGGCGCGGATTTCCTCGTTGGCGATCCGGCCGCCCGAACCGTACGTGAGCTGGTCCGCGTGCAGCAGACCCAGGATCTCCGTCAGGCCGAAGATCGATCCGGCGATCCGGGATCCGCCGCCGCCCCCCTCCCGAACGAGAACCGGCGGCGAAAACGGGGTCCGGACGATCTCGCCCCCTTTCTCGTCGAAGCGGAAGGAATGCTTTCGAACGAACGTGGGATCCTGGTAGTAGAGGTCCTCGGGATCGCGGGCGGCCGCCGCGTAGGCGTGGCCGAGCAGCGCTTCGAGATGCCGTTCCGCCAGCACCGCGTCGAACGCCGCGAAACGCTCCACAAATGCGGAGAGATCCGCGTCCGACTTCAACGCCGCGATCTCTTCGGAGAGATCCCGCGCGCGGGATTCCTCCTTTCGGATTCGCTCGTCTTCGCCGTCCGGCGCGCCCCCCTTTTCATCGGCGATCCCGAGGTCTTCCGCGAGCTCCGACGTCCGCGCCCGGGCTTCCTCGATGTTCCCTGTCGCGACGGCTTCGAACGCGGCGTCGCGCGTGCGGTGCAGCGCCTCGAGGTCCGCGATCCAGGTCAACCTCTGGCGCTCCCGAAACGCCCGTCGGCGCGAGATCTCGTCTTCCGTCGGGTCGAATCGGAATCGCGTGCCGCGCCATTCGATCGCGGCCGCCGCCGGAGGTCCGGCCGTCGCCCGGAACACGAGCTCGTCGGAGTCCCGCCGGTCGGAAGCGGCCGAGCCCTCGGCCGGACCGCGCGCGAGAGCGGCGGAAGGAGTCGGCGCGCCGTGCTGTCGGACTTCGATCGCGGGCAGGAGCGTCCCCGCGAGCCAGACGTAGAGCGCCGCTTCCCCGGAAGCCGGCGTGACGTCCTCGTCCGCGAAGAGCGGCAGCCCGAGCAAGCCTTCGAAAGCCGCCGCGACCGCGGGGGGGTCGAGCCCCTTCGCGCGCGAGACGAGAGCGAGGAGGCCGACGCTTCCCTGAAAGAGGCCGGCCGCGAGCTCGGAGCTCCGCGACGAGCCGCGCCGCTCGAGGCGGTCGAGCGTGAAGAGGTATCGGCGCGCGAGCGCGGGCGAGAGCGTCGGGATGTCGTCGAAGACCGAGTACGCCGGTCCGAACCGGTCGAAGCCCCTTTCGAGGAGAAGCACGAGACCCGGATCGGCGAGGGCGGGATGCTGCGCGAGCAGGCTCGAGAGGAAGAGGAAACGGCGCTGGGCGGGGAAGGGGCCCTCGGTGGCCCGGGACGCATCGCGACCGAACAGCCGGCGGAGAAGGGGGTCCTCGGACGAATCGGCCGCGGAGGATTCCGCGACGAGAGCCGCGAGCTCCCGTTCGTTGCGCGGGAACCTCGTCTCCCGCGGGTCCCCGGTCTGGTACGCGGCCTTCGAGGCGGCCGCCAGGAAGGGTGCCAGCTGAGCGAAGTCGTAAGGGTCCCGGCGCGTGCGGCGGTAGTTGTCCCCGCCGCGATCGATCGCCGCGTAGATTCGGCGGAAGCGGCGCGACGTATTCCCCGCCGGTGCGTCGCCCGCGAGGAGCAGCGCCCGGGCCGCGGATTCCGGAACGTGTCGGAGCGAATCGACGACATACGCCCCCTTTCCCCCGTCCTTCTCGTACAGCGCTTCGAGAAAAGCGACGGGCTCGGAAGGAGAGGCGCCGAGGACTTCCGTCCAGACCGCATCGGCTTCCGGCCCGCCCGGCAGCACGAAGCGGCCGCCGCGCAGCTCCGCCGCCTCCGGGTAACGGAAAAAGGCATCGAGCGCCTTCTCGTAGAGGATCTTCCAGCCGTTCGAAATTTCGCCCGGGCCGCGTGCGAGATGGTGGAGCTCCTCGCGCGTTTCCCGGTCGAGCCCGTGGAGCGCCACGAGCATTCGCGAGGCGCGCGGGTTCTGGAGGAAGAAGACGAAGGCGTTGTCCGCGGTGAGACTCTTCTCCGAAAGGGTCTCGCGCCACGCGTCGAGACCGAAAGGGAGCGGCGCCGGCGCATCCTCGGAGGAGACGGTCGCGGCCTCGCCGGCGCGCAGCTTCCCGAGGAAGCCGGAGGTGGAGGCGCCGAGGACGTCCAGGAACTCCTGGCGGCGGGCGGACCGTTCGTCTCCCAACCGGCGCGTCGAAAAGGAGGCGCCGTCGCGGGAAATCTCGAATCCCAGCCACTCGAGCGCGCGCTGGCAGCGGGCCCCGTCTTCCCCGGGAGCGCTCGAGAATCGAGCGGGGTTCCCGAAGAGGCGGCGCCATTCGGCGAGGTCTTCTGCGAAGTCCATCGCCTTCCGGCGCGACTCGATCTTCGACCACGCGACGTTTTCCGGCGCGGCGAAGAGGAGGATCTCGTGAAGGTCGACGAAGAACGCGGAGTCGGGCCGGCCGGGATCGAGGCCGAAGAGCCGCCGGTACGATGCGGGACCGCCCGGGACCGGGACGAGGTCCTCTCCCGACATTCCGGCGGATCCCGCGAGCGCGGCGATCGCGAAAGCGAGGATCCCGGGACGGGCGCCACGCCGGAAGAAGCGGCCGGAAAGGGCACCTCGAACGCTCATGTCGACTCGCTGGACGTCGATCTTCTCGCAACGGGCCTTCCCGGCGGGAGCCGCTGGGAGGAGCGGCGATGACGGCCCGCCAGCCGCCGGGAAGCGGGGTCGAATGGAAATTCGGCGGGGTCGGTCCGCGATCCTCGGTGACGACCGTGGACTATCTTGTCCCGAGGAGGTCGCCATGATTCGTCGATCGATTCGATTCGGCATGCTGGCCGGGCTCGGCCTGCTCGCCCCGGCGCTTTTCCTGGCGCAGAGCCCTTCCGGGCAGCCGCCCGCGGGCGACCCGACTCTGCGCGAGCTCCTCGAGGAAGTCCGCCTGCTCCGTCAGATCCTGCAGGCCACGAGCGTGGGTTCCGTCCGGGCGCAGGTCCTGCTGGTCCAGCGCCGGAGCCACGACGAGCGGGCGGGCGAGATCGAGCGCCAGATCTCGAACCTGAAGTCGGAACAGTCGGAAACTCAGAGGCAGATGGCGCAGCTCGAGGATCGCCTGACCGTCATCGAAAGATCGGTCTTCGCCGCGACGGAGCCGGAGAAACGGACGACGCTGGAAGAGGAGTCGCGGCAGCTTACGGCCGCTCGCGATCAAGTCAAAATGAGACTGGAGCAGAACCGCGAGCGCGAAGCCGAGCTCGCCGCGTCGCTGTCGAAGGAGCAGGCGGAGATCGATCGGATCGAGCGCGATCTCGATCGCATCGAAAGCGACCTCGCTTCGCTCGAGAAGACGGAGGAATCGAAGACGCGCCGCTAGACCGCCGCCGCCGGCGCGGCGTCAGCGCATTCCGACGAGAAGCTTCTGGAAGCGGGGGTCGTCCCGGAGACTCTCGTAATCCGGATCGTGCTCCATCCACTCCCGCTTTCCCCATCCGCGGGAGCAGACTCGCTCGAGAAGCTCCAGCGCCTCTTCCTTGAGACCGGCCTTCGCCCGAAGACAGGCGCCATTGACCAGAGACGAGAGCTCGTCCGGGTAGAGCTCGAGAGAGCGGCGGGACCACTCCATGGCGAGGTCCCTCTGCCCGGTGCAGAACAGGGCGTTCGAGCCGAGAGAGAGCGCGCGGCCGTCGAGCGGGTTCAACGCCAGCGTTCGCCGGGCCCGGTCGAGGCCTTCCTGCTCCGCATCGTTCGCTTCCTCGATGCGTCCCAGCATCCGGAGCGTCTGTCCGAGAAGGATGGCGCTCTGAAAATCTTCGACCCGCACGTCCGCGGCTTTCCGGAAGAGCTCCGCGGACCGGGCCATCTCGCCGCGCGCGAAACAGGCGCGCGCATAGTTGTAGTAGGCGTCGAAGAGGTGGGGATTGATGCGAATGGCCTCCTCGAACTCCTTCTCCACCTCGCCGTTGCTCCGGGCGAGGGAAAGAGCGAGCCCCCGGGCCACGTGCGCCTCGGCGAGGTCGGGAGCGAGCTCCAGGGCGCGCCGACTCGCGCGGTCCGCCCCGTGGAGATGCTCCGGACTCGCGCCGCACCACTCGAAGAGGATCGCGTGCGTCTCGGCGAGCCCGGCCCAGGCCGGCGCGTAATCCGGATCGAGGGCGATCGCCTTCTCGAAGAGATCTCCGCTCCGCTGCAGATCGGCTTGCCCCAGCCGGTGGAGATGCTGGCGGCCTCGCAGATAGACCTCGTAGGTCCGAGCCGCGGTCCCGGGACGGCGGAGCGCTTTCCGCTCCTTCGGCGTCAGAAATCCCCGCAGCGACGTCGCGACGTTCTCGGCGATCTCTTCCTGGATCGCGAAAACGTCGTCGAGCGTCCGCCGACTGTTTCAACATCACGAACGAGAACACGGTCCTGCAGCGTTTCAATCGCCTGAATCCGGACAATGCCGGAAACGTGAAGGAGATCCAGAGTCCGCGGATCTGGCGCTTCGGCGCGCGAATCTCGTTCTAACCCTGGTCCGTCCCTCTCCAAACCGCCGGGGCTCGGTCCCCGGCGGTTCTTTTTTCGGTCGGGGAGCGGGGCCGGGTCGTTGAACGGATCGCTACGAAGCGCGCGGCGCCGGGGTTCGCGCGCCGGCCGAGAGAGACCGGGAGCCGATCGCGAGGGTCGAGGGGTTGGTGGAGGCGGCGGGAGTCGAACCCGCGTCCGGAGGCGTCACGGGGAAGGCCACTCCATGCTCAGCCTCTTCTGAGTTCTCGCCCCGCCGCCTCGAGAAGAGGCAAAACGGCGGCAGGGCAACCCCGAATGGGTTTCGGCGACGCGTCCGGAGGTCCGCGGCACCTACACCCGCATTTGGCGACGTCCTTCGGAGCGCGGCGGGTGCGCTCTCCTCGGACGAGGCTACTTAATTAAGCAGCCAGAGCGAGGTTGCTGTTGTTCGCAGCTACTTTTCCCACCCGGATTTACGAGGAAGGATGAGACCCTCGGCATGCAACCTTTCGCGTGCGCGTCCCCGTCGAAACCGTTTCGCCCCCGACGGGAAGTTGCTCGCCCTCAAAGATCGAAGATCAAGATAACACGCGTCCGGCCGCTTGACTTCCCGTCGGCCGAGGAATGGAATCGGCCGCGTGCGAGCGCAGGATCTGATCGTCGTCGTGACCTCGGTCGGCACCGAGGATCAGGCCCTCGATCTCGCCCACGCGCTCGTTCGGAGCCGGCAGGCGGCCTGCGTGAACTTGATCCCCAACGTGCATTCGATCTACCGCTGGAAGGGGCGGGTGTGCGACGACGGGGAGTTTCTCCTCCTGATCAAGACGACGGCCGGGCAATTCACGAATGTTCGTCAGACGATCCAGGAGGTCAATACGTACGAGCTCCCGGAGGTGCTGGCGTACCGCGTGGACGAGGCTTCCGACGGGTTCGCGTCCTGGATCGCGAAGACAACGATGCACGCCAAGCGGAAGCCGTCCGTTCGCCGGAAGGCCTCCTCCCGGACCGTCGCCGCGAGCTGACGGCGACGCCTCGGGCGCATCGCCCGATCCCCCTTCCGTGATCGCATTCGCAACCCTGTTCCTCGGGCTCATCGTGGGGGCTCGGCCCGTCACCGTGGTCGTCGGCGACAAGGTCGCGGCGGTGTCCTTCGAGCTCGACGGGCGGCCCGCCGGGAAGCTCGCCGGTCCGCCGTGGACGGCGCAAGTCGACTTCGGCGCCGAGTTCACTCCGCACGAGCTCGTCGCTCGCGCCTTCGACGACAAGGGCGAAGAGCTCGCGCTCGCCCGCCAGTGGATCAACCTGCCGCGCCCGCCCGCCGAAGTGGAGGTCGTGCTCGAACGCGACGCCCAGGGGCGCGCCGCGACCGCGCGCCTGACCTGGCAGAGCGTGCTGGGAGCGAAACCCGAGAGCGTCTCCGTCACGTTCGACGGCAAGCCGCTCCCGTTGGGCGAAGGGGAGCGCGTCGCGCTCCCGACGTACGACCCGGCGACGACGCACGTGCTGACGGCTTCCCTCGAGTACGGAAACGGCATCCGGACGAGAAGCGACGTCGTGCTGGGCGGCGGGTCCGCGAGCGAAGCCAAGACGGAGCTGACGGCGGTTCCCGTACTCGCCCGCAAGGCGAAGGCGCCGAAGCTCGAAGAGGTTCGCGCACGATTTCGAAAAGGGAAAGAGCCACTCCGCGTCGCTGCGGTCGAGCGCGGTCCGGCGGAGGTGATGATCGTGCGCGATCTCGACTCCGCGGAGGCGCAGCGGGTCCTGCGTCTGGTGGGGGGAGCCCGCTCCTCGCCCGGCGGGTTCGGAATGCCGGGCGGGCGCACCGGCGCGGGCTTCGGATCGCCGAGGATGACGCTCGAGTCGGAAGACCATCTGCGGATCCTCTGGCCGGTCGCCCGCCAGGTCCTCGACCGGGGGACTTCCAACGAGCTCTTCGACGGTTCGCGCGCCTTCTCCGGCTGGATGGGGGATTTCCGTTTCCTCCTGACGCGGGTGGACTACCCGGGCCCGACCGACCGGCCGCGGCGATTCGCCGACGCCGTCGCTCTCGGGGGACTGCGCGCCTTCGCCAGCTACTCGCGGCGCGCGGTCGTGCTCGTGATCGGCGGGCCGGTCCGCGACGAGAGCCGGTACGAGCCGGAGTCGGTGCGCCGGTACCTCGAGCGGCTCCACGTCCCCTTGTACGTCTGGTCGCTCGTCGAGCCCGGCCGCCGTCCTCCCGGATCCCGCGCCTGGGGCGAGATCGAGGACGTGTCCTCCGTTTCCGCTCTCGAGCGCGCCGTGGACAAGCTCCAGAAACAGATCGAGCGCCAGTCGATTGTCTGGCTGGAGGGGCGTCATCTGCCCCAGGACGTCACGCTCGAGCCCGGAGAGGACGGGCTGACCCTGGTTCAGTAGGCGGCGAATCGCGTCGAGTTTTAGGGGCGGGGGTTAGTGCCGAGGAACCCGTCGCTTGTCGCGGCTGAGAAGCCGCTCGGTGCGTCGCACTCTTGCGAGCGCTCGGAGCGTCCCCGCCCGCCGGGGTGAGGAGCCGGTCATCCCGAGGAGTCCGCGAAGAGGGATCCCGAGCTTCTGCGCCCGGAGCCCACCGAGTTCGGGATCCCTCGCTGTCGCTCGGGATGACCGCTCGGCGGCGTGCCCGCACGAGCCTATGGCGACGATGGCCTAGCGTACCCGCCGCACGCGTGACGAGTCGGCGCGCGGGACGCCGAAGACCTGCACCCAGACGATCTCCCAGCCGCGGTCGTTCCTTCCGAACGCGACGCCCATGCCGATCTCCTTGAAGGTCAGAGAAAGAATGTGCTCCCGGTGCCGTGGACTGTCCATCCAACCCTGCATCACTTCGCGCACCGTCCCCTGGCCCTCGGCGATGTTCTCGCCGATCACGTTCGCCGCGTAACCGGCCGCGCGGGAGCGCTCCATCACCGAGGAGCCTTCCGGGCTCTCGTGCGAGTAGTAGGAGCGGCGGATCATGTCGTCGGCATGGCGCTGCGCCGTCTGGTCGAGGAGGGCGTTCTCGACGAGCGGGCCGAGGCGGCGCGTCCGGCGTTCGGCGTTCACGAGATCGATCATCCGAGCGCGCACGCCGTCGAGGTTTTCGAGGTCGGACGTCCGCTCCTCGAACTCGTCTTGCGCCGAGCGCCCGAAGACGAGTGCCCGAACGACGTGGTCGAAGCTCCAGGCGACGCCGACGCCGAGGCTCCAGTAATCCGGGCGCATCGCGTCGGCGAAGATGTCGGGACTGGACTCGCCGAATCGCCGGAAGCGCTCCTCGAAACCGTCCCCCCCGAAGAGGACGATCTCGCTCACTTCGCGGGTCTCGTAGCCGGCCGCCGCCGCGCGCTTTCCGATGGCGTCCGGGCTGTCGTCGATGTCCGAGAGCGCCCCCGCGCCGGCGATCTCCTCCGCGCGCTCCTGCGCGACGCGGTCCAGGATCGGATCGGAGTGGAGCTCGGCAGCCCCGCGGCGCGACCGCTCGGCGTTGACGGCGCGCCGTATTTCGGCGACGGGGTCCTCGGGAACCGGTGTCGGTGCCGGCGACGGACGCTCTGGCAGCACGGCGACGCCGAACGCCAGCAGCATCGTCTCGAGCAAACGCCGCGCGCCCACGCCGTCAACTGTAACCGGAGCGGCGGCGAGAGCGCGGCCGCTCGTCCCCGTCGGAACGGTGGGCTCAGACCGCGGCGAGCGCCTGTTCGAGGTCCGCGATCAGGTCCTCGACGTCCTCGATGCCGACGGAAATGCGCACGAGGCCGGGAGTGACGCCGAGGCGGTGGCGCTCCGCTTCCGGAATGGATCCGTGGGTCATGGACGCCGGATGCGAGATGAGCGTCTCGACGCCGCCGAGGCTCTCGCCCAGGGAGCAGAGGTCGAGCTTCGCGAGGAAGGCGCCCGCCTTCTCCTGCGAGCCGAGGTCGAAGGAGATCATGGCGCCGAACCCTTTCATCTGGCGCTTGGCGAGCTCGTGCTCCGGATGCTTCGCGAGCCCCGGATAGTTGACCTTGCAGATCTTCTTCTGGCCCGCGAGCCACTCGGCGATCGCCCGGCCGTTGCTTTCGTGTCGCTCCATCCGCACGACGAGCGTCTTGATCCCCCGGAGCACGAGCCACGAGTCGAACGGCGACAGGATCGCGCCCGAGCTGTTCTGAACGAAGGAGAGCCACTCGACGTGCTCGGGCGTCTTTGCGACGGCGATGCCGCCGACCGAATCGGAGTGCCCGTTCAAGAACTTCGTCGTCGAGTGCATGACGATGTCCGCACCGAGATCGAGAGGCTTCTGGAGATACGGGGAGCAGAACGTGTTGTCGACGACGGCGATCGCCCCGCGCGCGTGCGCCATTTCAGAAAGGCGGGCGATGTCGCAGAGCCGCAGGGTCGGATTCGTCGGCGACTCGAGATGCAGAAGCTTCGTGTTCGGACGGAAGGCGCTCCTTACCTCTTCCTCGTTGGAGGTGTCGACGAACGTGAACTCGACCCCGTAGCGCGCCTGGATCTTCGTGAAGTAGCGGAACGTCCCGCCGTAAGTCATGTTGGAGCAGACGACGTGCTCTCCCGCTTTTACGAAGGTCGAGATGGCGGTGATCGCCGCCATACCCGACGCGAAGGCGCGAGCCCCGGCGCCCCCCTCGAGCCGGGCCAGGTTCTCCTCGAGGGCGTGGCGCGTCGGATTCTGCGTGCGCGCGTACTCGTACCCCTTGTTGCGACCCAGTCCCTCCTGGACGTACGTCGAGGTCTGGTAGATCGGGACGGCTACGGCTCCCGTCGTCGGATCCGGTTCGTTGCCGGCGTGGATGCAGTCGGTGGAAAAGCCCATCTGTGTTCTCCCGCTAATGACGATTGGTGATTGTCGATTGATGATTGGTGATTGAGGGCCCCGAATCGTCAATCACCAATCACCAATCTTCAATCATCAATCCTCCAGAATTCCCTGACCCGGATATCTCTCGGCGCCATCCGGGAAGAGCGTGACGACCGTTCGGCCCGGGCCGAGACGCTTCGCCACGCGCAACGCGGCGGCCGCGGCGAGCCCCGACGATCCGCCCGCGAGCAGGCCTTCCTCGTTCGCGAGGCGGCGCGCGGTCTCGAAGGCCTCCCGGTCGGTGATCGTGATCACCTCATCGATCAGGCTCCGATCCAGGATCTCCGGAAAGAACGAAAGTCCGACTCCCTCGACTCGATGATCGCCCGGCTGGCCGCCCCCGAGGATCGACCCCTGCGGCTCGGCGGCGACGCGCCGCAGAGCCGGGATCCGCTCGGTGAGATGGCGCGCCACGCCGCAGAAGGTCCCGGTCGTTCCGACTCCGGCGACCCACGCGTCGATCCCTTCGCCGAGCACGCGCGTGATCTCCGGGCCGGTGGTCTCGTAGTGGGTTCGGGGGTTGACGGGGTTGGAAAACTGATTAGGGAGGAAGGCGCCGGGGGTCTGGTCTGCGATCTCGCGGGCACGCGCGATCGCGCCGCTCATTCGGGTCGCGGCGGGCGTGCGGACGATCTCGGCGCCGAATCCCTTCATGAGCTTCGCCTTGACTTCGCCGTATCCGTCGGGCATGACGACGATGCAGCGGTACCCCTTCGCCGCGGCGATCATCGCGAGGGCCACTCCGGTGTTTCCCGACGTGGGCTCGACGATCGTGCCGCCGGAGGCGAGAGCCCCGCGACGTTCTCCCTCCTCGATCATGGCGAGCGCGATCCGATCCTTCACGCTCCCGCCGGGGTTGAACCACTCGAGCTTGGCGACGATGCGCGCGGCGCCCCGGCTGAAGCGGGGCAGCTCGATCAAAGGTGTGTCGCCGACGAGCGAAGTGAGGACGGCGGCGGGCGCGGACGTCGTTTCGGCGGACGATCTCAAGAGCGGCTCCGGAGGGGCGCCGGCGAGGCGCCCGGGGAACGATAGCAAAAAAAAGCCCCGGCGATGCCGGGGCTTTTCCGATGCGTGGGAACGGAACTCAGTAGGCCTGCTGCGAGCGGCGTGCCGAATAGCACTCGCGGCAGTAAACCGGTTTGCCGTTGGTCGGATTGAAGGGGACCTGCGTCTGCTTTCCGCAGCCGTCGCAGGTCACGTCGTAGAACGTGCGTTCGCGCCCCTCGCCGGAAGCGGCTTTGCGCTTGTCGCGGCAGAGCTTGCAGCGCTTCGGCTCGTTGGTGAAGCCCTTGCGCGCGTAGAACTCCTGATCATCCGCCGAAAAGAGGAACGTGGCTCCGCAGTCGACGCAGGTCAGATTCTTGTCCGTGTATTGCTGCATCATGAAACTTGCCGATCTCCTGGGTTGTCACCCGTCCGGGACGCCGGCATGGCGTCCCTTGAAAAAATGGAAACTCGATGCGTTTGCGACTCGATAAACCGCGAACGCCGCCGATCGCGGCCGGCGTCCGAAGGAAGTTTCTCTAGGACCGACCTCCTTTCGGACGCGCGCACGTCTCCCCGCATGGGCGTACGGAAGGGGGATGGACAAGCATAAAGGCGGCGGTTCGGTTGTGCGGGGCTTTCGTAAAGCTGGCGGACGGTAGCATGGGCCAATCGCGGCGCGCAAGTGCTTCGTCCGTAGTCCTTAGTCCCTAGTCGGAAGGGTCGAGGTTCGAAAAAGTGTCAGAGCCGGAGAGCCGAAGACAAAGGACTAAGGATTAAGGACTTACTCTCTATCGCCCGATGACACCCTCGAGAGGCGACGACGCAGTCGCGTATCGCTTCCTGGGAATCCTTCCCGAAAGATACGCGTCTCTCCCCGCGCGCACGGCGTCGCGCATCGCGCGCGCCATCCGCACCGGGTCTTTCGCGCCGGCGATCCCGGTGTTCATGAGGACTCCCGCGGCGCCGAGCTCCATCGCGACGCAGGCGTCGGAAGCGGTGCCGACTCCCGCGTCCACGATGACGGGAACGTTCGCGCGCTCGAGGATGATCGAGATGTTGTTCGGGTTCTGAATGCCGAGCCCCGAGCCGATCGGAGCGCCGAGAGGCATCACGGCCGCGGCGCCGGCGTCCTCGAGCTTGCGCGCCACGATCGGATCGTCCGACGTATAGGGGAAAACGACGAAACCTTCGCCGACGAGAGTGCGCGTGGCCGAAAGCAACGCCTCGTTGTCGGGCCAGAGCGTCTGTTCGTCTCCCAGAACTTCGAGCTTCACCCAGTTGGAGAGACCGACTTCGCGCCCGAGGCGCGCCGCTCGCACCGCATCCTCCGCCGTGTAGCAGCCGGCGGTGTTCGGGAGCAGCGTCATCCCCTTGGGGATCCAGTCGAGAAGCGATTCCTTCGAACGGTCGCCGAGATTCACGCGGCGCACCGCGACCGTGACGATCTCGGCGCTCGAGGCTTCCAGCGCCTCCTTCATCTGAGGGAACGTCGCGTATTTGCCGGTGCCGACGATCAGACGGGAGGCGAAGGTCCGGCCGCCGAAAACGAAGGGATCCGCCGCGGCGGCGGGGGCGCTGGGAGCTTCGAAGGTCGTGGCCACGCCCCGAGTCTATCTCTCGGGCGAGAGAGACGCCGGCACGAGGACGTTGTCGATGAGACGGGTTTTTCCGACGCGCACCGCGGCGGCAATGGCCGCGCCCGCGGCGGCGTCTTCGAGGCGGCGCATCGACTCGGGATCCACGACTTCCACGTAGTCGACCGTGAGCCCCTCTTCCTCGAGGCGGCGGCGCGTCTCGGCCTCGAGCGCCCGGGCATCCCGTCCCCCGGCGGCCGCGCGGTCCCGGGCAGCGAAGAGAGCGCGCGGGAGAGACGCGGCGCGCGCGCGCTCCTCCGGCGAAAGGTAGGCGTTTCGGGACGAGAGCGCCAGCCCGTCCGGCTCCCGAACGGTCTCGCCGACGACGATTCGGAGCGGGAAGTCGAGGTCCCGCGCCATGCGGCGGATCACGGCGACCTGCTGCAGGTCCTTGCGCCCGAAGTAGGCGGCGTCGGGCTCGACCTGGAGAAAGAGCTTGGCGACGACGGTGGCGACGCCGCGAAAGTGACCGGGCCGCATCGCGCCCTCGCCGCCCTCCGTGACCGCGCCGACCTCGACCGCGGTCGAGAAGTCCGGCGGATAAAACTCCGCCGCCTCCGGGAGATAGAGAACATCCGCGCCCTCGTTCTGCAGGAGCGCCGCGTCCTTCTCGACCTGTCGGGGATAACGCGCGAGGTCCTCTCCAGGTCCGAACTGAAGCGGATTGACGAAGATCGAGACCGTGACAAAGCCGTTCTCTCCCCGGGCTCGCCGCACGAGCGACAGATGACCTTCGTGCAGGGCGCCCATCGTCGCAACGAAGCCGACGGATTCGCCGCGAGCGCGGGCGCCACGCACGAGCGTCCGAAGAGGCTCGAGGGAGTGAGCGGTGTTCAAGACCGGATCGTCCGCGACGGACGGCCGACGACTAGTTCACCCGCCGCAGCTGCGGCTTCTCCCCCGCGAAGGACTCGTCTCTCGACGGGAAGTCCCCGCTCCGCACGTCGCGAGCGAAGGAACGCGCCGCCTCGGTGATCGTCCCCGCGAGGTCGGCGTACCGCCGCGCGAATTTGGGCTTCCAGTCGGGATTCACCCCCATGACGTCGTGGAAGACGAGCACTTGTCCGTCGCACGCCGGCCCCGCGCCGATGCCGATCGTCGGGATCGGGATCGAGCGCGTGATCTCGGCGGCGAGTGTCTCAGGCACGCACTCGAGCACGACCGCGAAGCAGCCGGCTTCGGCGAGAGAGCGGGCGTCCTCGACGATCTCGCGCGCGGCGTCGGCGTCCCGCCCCTGCACCTTGAAGCCGCCGAGCTTTCGAACGGACTGCGGCGTCAGCCCCAGATGACCCATCACCGGAATGTCCGCGGCGAGGATCGCCGCAACGGCGGGAAGGACGCGCCGGCCCCCTTCGACTTTCACGGCGCCGCATCCGCCTTCCGCCAGGAAGCGGCCGGCGTTGCGAACGGCCTCGGCCGGATCGGCCTGATACGAGAGAAAGGGCATGTCGCCGACGACGAGCGCGCGCCTGGCGGAGCGGGACACGGCGCGCGCGTGCCGGATCATCGAATCCATCGTGGCCGAGAGCGTGGACGGCTCGCCGTACACGGTCATCTCGACCGAGTCCCCGACGAGGAGCACGTCCACGCCGGCTTCGTCCAGGAGCCGAGCCGACGGCGCGTCATACGCGGTCAGCATCACGATCTTTTCCCGCCCCTTTGCGGACACGAGCGCGGGGGCGTTGACGGGAGAGGTTTCCGGAAGGCTCGGCATTTTTCGCTCCTTCCCCTCGGTCGACGTCCCGAAACACCGGGATCGCCGCCGAAAAGGGCGACCCGGGAATTATATATGGCTGAGAGCCCGCTTCCGGGTTCGGGTCTAGGTGGCGTGCCCCGCCGGCACGTAGTACTGAACGCCCTTCTTCGCCCGCTGGATCTGCAGGACGAGGTCGTCGAAGTCCGCCGGCCGGTGAACGAAGTCGATCTCGTTGGTGTCCACGACGAGCAGCGGCGTCTCTTCGTAGTGGTAGAAGTAGTAGTTGTACGCCTCGACCAGCTGAGCGACGTACTCGGGCGTGATCCCCTTCTCGAAGGAGCGACCCGCCTTCTTGATCCGCTTCATGCAGGTCTCGAGCGATCCCTGGAGATAGATCACGAGGTCCGGCTTCGGAATCGACTCGGACAGGAGCCCGTAGAGCCGGTCGTAGATCAGGAGCTCCGAATCGTCCAGATTCAGGCACGCGAAGATCTTGTCCTTCGGGAAGTGGTAGTCGGCGACGACGAGGTTCGAGAAGAGATCGATCTGCGCGATCTCGCGCTGTTGCTGGTAACGCGACAGCAGAAAGAAGAGCTGTGTCTGGAAAGCGGAGCCCTTTTTCTTCTTGTAGAAGTCGGGCAGGAACGGGTTGTCCACGTCCTCGAGGATCTGCGTGCCGTGGAATTTCCTCGCGAGCATCTCGACGAGCGACGTCTTGCCGACACCGATCGGCCCGTCCACCGCGACGTGGCGCAGCTTGACGTCGCCCTCGGTCGGAATCGCCATGCAAATAAGTTATCAGCTATCCGTTTTTTGCCCGAGCCCTCGCGTTTCCCGCGAGAGAGTGGACAGCTATCTCCAGAGCACGTCGGCGATCCCCGCGACCGCCAGCGCGAGGGACACGAAGCCATTCGCCGTGAAGAACGCGGCGTTGACGCGCGAGAGGTCTCCGGGGCGCACGATCGCGTGTTGCCAGAGGAGCGCCGCTGCGGTCAGGGCGATCCCGGCGGCGAAGAGCGGCCCGCCGCGTGCCTCCCGCCACGCCGCGACGAGAAACACGAGCATCAACAGGTGGAAGCCGGCCGAGATCGCGAGCGCGCGAGAAGAGCCCCACCGCGCCGGGATCGAGTACAACCCGGCGCGCCGATCATGTACCTCGTCCTGTAGCGCGTAGATCACGTCGAATCCCGCCGTCCAGAAGAGAACGGCGAGGGCGAGCAGAATCGGCAGCCGCGCGAAGGACCCGCGCACGGCGATCCACGCACCAACCGGCGCGATCGCGAGACACAGCCCCAGCACCAGGTGCGACATCCAGGTGAGTCGCTTCGTGTACGAGTAGAGGAGCACGAGCCCGAGCGCCACCGGCGAGAGAAGGAGCGTCAGACGATTCAGGCTCGCCGCGGCGGCGAAGAAGAGCGCCGCCGAAGCGAAGAAAAAGATCCAGACGAACCGCACCGAAAGCGATCCGGAGGGGAGCGCGCGCGAAGCCGTCCGCGGATTGGCGGCGTCGAGCGAGCGATCGGCCAGACGGTTGAAGGACATCGCGGCGCTGCGGGCCCCGACCATGGCAAGAACGATTTTTCCGAGCGTCGCGAGGTCGGGAATGCCGCCCGCGGCGAGGACGGCAGCGAGAAGCGCGAAAGGGAGCGCGAACAGCGTGTGGGAGAACTTGATCATCTCCAGGGTCGTCGAGAGAGACCGGATCGCGCCGGCCGACGAGGCCTTCACCGGGAGCGCTTCGGGACCCGGGCGCCCTTCCAGCGGTAGTCCTCGCCCGGCAACTCGAGCCCGAGGAGGCGCGCGGCGCGCACGCAGTACGCGTCGAGGAAGCGGCCCATGTCGGGCGATTCGACATAGAAAGCGGGAGCGGGCGGAGCGATGATGGCTCCGGCGATCGTGGCTCGTCGCATGTTCTCGATGTGGATCAAGGAATAGGGGGTCTCGCGGAAGGCGAGAACGAGCGGCCGCCGCTCTTTCAACTGCACGTCCGCCGCGCGCTGCAGCAGATCCCGGGAGATCCCGTTTGCCACGGCACCGAGAGTCCCCGCGCTGCACGGGATCACGATCATGCCGAGAACCGGATAGGAGCCGGAGGCGATCGTCGCGCCGACGTCCTCGTTGGCGTGGATGCGGATCCGCGCCGCGGCGCCGCGAGGAAGCGAAAGACGGGAGAGCCAGTCCTCCGGTCCCGCGATCTCCGGAGAGATCTCGTTACGGGCGACCTCCAGGGAGGCCTCCGAGAAGATCAGGTGCAGGCGGGCGACCCGCGCGGTGCAGATCCGCTCGACGAAGCGCCGGGCGAGCCACGCGCCCGAGCCTCCGGAGACCCCGACGATGAGCTCCGCCGCCGCCACGGCGCGAGTTTATCGTCGAGGTCTGGCGGCGGCCCGAGCGCTTCTCGCGCTCTCCGGAAACTCGACCCTTGAAATCGACGGCTGCCGCGACAAGCTTTTCTGCCTGCGGGAGAAGCTTTTCCCACTCGCTAATTCCCTGACGACGCGGCGCTTCACCTCATCCCCCTTCTTCTCGGGCAAGCGTCCGCTCCCTCTCTCGTAACCGCGCCCGACGCCCCCGCAGAGATAACCCGCGGCCCTTCCTCAGTTTGCGTGATCCGCCGGCTACGGCATGCCTTTCGCCCTCCTCGCCCGCCGCAAAACAACTTCGAGGAGGTGCCGATGGAGAGCGCCTGAAGCGGGAAACCGATGAGGACACCAAACCGAAACGCAACTGAAGAACGACTCGAAAGGAAGCGACATGAACCGAAGGACTCGTTTCACCACGATCGCCGCCGCTCTGCTGGCCGTGGCGGCCGCCGCGAGCGCCGGCGGCGGCGAGCCCGCCGCGGCGGCGGCGCCCGGCGGAAAGATCAATATCAATCAGGCGACGGCGGCGCAGCTCGCGCTCCTGCCGCGCATCGGCGAGAAGGTCGCCGACCGCATCGTCGACTACCGCAAGCAGCACGGCAACTTCTCGCGCCCGGAGGACCTCATGGAGGTCAAGGGGATCGGCGAGAAGCTCTTCCTTGTCCTCAAGCCCTACGTCACGGTCTCCGGCCCGACCACGGTGACCGAAAAGATCCGCTCCGGCTCTTCCCGCGGACGCGCTCGCGGTGACGCGGCGAAGAAAGCCCCCGCCTCCGCCGCTCCGGTGGGCAAGGAGCGGTGAATCCCGCGCCCGCCCGGGGCCGCTCCGGCGGCCCCGGGCCTCTCTCCGCCTCGGCCGGAGTCTCGGCCGTCGAGCTCGTGGGGGCTCTCGCGATCCTCCTCGCGGTCGGCGCGGCGGCCGGAGCCGGTCTGGCGCACCTGAAATCCGTTCTCTCGGTCCGCTCCGCGGCTTCGGAGGTCGCTGCCGCGCTCTATCGCGCGCGCATGTACGCGATCACCCAGGGAGTCAACGTCGGCGTGAAGTACCGCTTTCGAGAGGGGCGATACGAGTGGGCCCTCTACGGAGACGGAAACGGCAACGGCGTTCGCACCGCGGAGATCGCGAGCGGAGTCGATCGATCCCTCGGCGTTCTCGCGACCTGGGGGCGCAACGACGTTCGGCCGGCGATCATGACCGGCGCTTCGATACCGGACCCGGACGGCTCAGGGCGGTTGTCGGGAAGCCCGGACGACCCGATCCGCTTCAACCGGTCCGACATCTGTTCCTTCTCACTGCTGGGAGAGTCGACGCCGGGCTCGATCTACCTGTGGGACGGAGGCGACCGGATGGCGGTCGTCCGAGTGTACGGGCGAACCGGCAAGATTCGCACCCTCTTCTACCGTCGAGGAGACTCCCGTTGGACAAAATGAAGTTCGTCCTCGGTCGCGACCGCGCTCGGGCGCTAGACCGGCGCGAGCGGAAAGACGGCGGCCGGCTCGCCGGGCCTTCCCCAGAGGAGCGCCTCCTCGTGGATCGCCCCGGCGGGCACGACGCCGCCGGCGGCGAGGCAGCGCGTCAGAGTCGTTCCCGGACCGATCTCCACCCCGTCCCAGATCGCGCTCTCGGAGAACCGGCATCCCGTCTCGATCCGGCAGAGCCCGATCGCGCTCGAACGCGACTCGAACCCGGCGACGGGCGTTCGCGTCAGAGTCCTCGAGCCGGGATCGAAGGCGCCGCCGCCGGGCGGGATGGGGAGAGCGCCCGAGAGCGCTTCGACCGTCGCGCGCAGGAAATCGCCCGCGACGCCCAGGTCCGCGAACGCCCCCGCGTGGCGAACGAACCCGATCTTTCGCCCTTCCGCGAGAAGACCTTTCCAGAGATCGGCGACGAGAGAGGCCTCGCCCGGAGGAATCCTTCGGATCAGATCCGGGGCGAGCACGCAGACGCCGGTGTACAGGAGCGGGGATGGGCCTACGCCCCCGAATCCCGTGATCGCATCCCCTTCGGACTGCAGAGGCGTGTAGCGGTGGGGCTGTCGATTGTCGACGACGAGAAGCGTCGCCGCGGCGCCGGTCTCGCGATGCCGGGCGAACAGAGTCGCGGGATCGAAGGCGATGGCCGCGTCGGCATTAACGACGAGAAAGTCTTCTCCCTCGAGCCACAGCCGCGCGTTGCGCAGGGCTCCGGCGGTCCCGAGGATCCGCGGCTCCCAGAAAAAATCGAGCTTCGGAAGCTCGCCCGGATGCTCGCGGAGGCGGCGCTCGATCTGGTCGCCCAGGTGATGGAGGTTGACGCCCGCCTCTCGAACGCCGGCGCGGCCGAGCCGCTCGAGATGAGCGACGACTAGCGGAACGTTCAGGAAGGGGAAAAGCGGCTTGGGAATCGCCTCCGTGACGGGGCGGAACCGTTCGCCGCGTCCGGCCGCGAGAAGGAAGGCCTTCATGGGACGGAATGGAGTCCCGGGCTCTACTCGCCTGGACGCTGGCCGGCAATTCGCCGCGACGGAGCGCCCGGCTCCGCTCCCCAAAGCATGTCGCGAGGGAGCGAGGAGTCGTCGCGTCGCTTCATCGCATAGAGACGCGCATATGAATACGGGATGGCGGACGCGAAATCGAGCTCCAGGGCCGCGACGGCGCGACGGATCGCGGACGGGTCCCCCTCGATTTCGACGAAGTCCCCGATCGGCGTCTCGTCGAGCGCCACGGCGCACCCGGCGAAGCGCCATTCCTCCCGGCGCTTCTCGTAGCGAAACGTCCGCCGGAATCCGAGGCGCTCGAGAATCGCCCCGAGCTCCATCGGGTCGGCGACGTCCGTCTCGCGCTCCTCTCGAGTCTTGACGCCTTTCTCGAAGCGCCCCGGCCCCTTGAACGTGAGAATCGTCCTCCCCGGCACGCGGCGCACCCGGAGCGCGCATCCCGCCGTCGCGATCCGGCCTTGCGAATCGTCGTAGAGATCGTTCGATTCGTCGTGCCGCTCGCGTTCGAGCTCTCCGCCCTCGCGGCGCAGACGCGCCCGAATGGCTTCGAGGTCCGCGGCCGGAAGCTTGACCTCGATTTCCTGAGGCGTCCCGTCTCCGGTCACGTCAGGAGGCGGCGCGCAATCTCCTGCGCCCGCTTCCCGTCCACGCGGCCGCGGTAGCGAGCCATCAGTTCCTTCATGGCGAGACCCACGTCCTTCGCCGAGGAGTATCCCTTCTCGGCGGCGATCGATCGGACCGCCTGTTCGATCTCGCTCTCCGAGAGCTCTTGAGGCAGATATCCCTGCAGGACGGCCAGCTCTTCCGTCTCGGCTTCGACGAGGTCGCGCCGGCCGCCGCGCTCGTACTGTTCGATTGCTTCCCGCCGCTGCTTGACCGCCCGGCGGATGGCCGCCTCGACCTCTTCGTCGGTGAGCTCGCGCTGCGTCTGGATTCGCTCGTTCTTCAGAGCCGAGAGGAGCAACCGCAGCGTGGCGACCCGGCGCTTCTCCCCGTTCTTCATCGCGGTTTTCAGATCCGCTTCCAGACGGGCGAGCACGGCCAGAGGCTATCACCGCGCCTGCGTTAGCCTTTCCGTGTGCAGCGATTCGTAATCGGCACGGCGGGGCACATCGACCACGGGAAGACCGCGCTCGTCCGCGCGCTGACCGGAATCGACGCCGACCGTCTTCCGGAAGAGAAGCGTCGCGGGATCACGATCGATCTCGGATTCGCGCACGCGGAGTGGGAGGGCGTCCGGGTCTCCTTCGTCGACGTGCCGGGGCACGAGCGTTTCGTTCGCAACATGCTCGCGGGCGCAGGCGGCATCGACGCCGTCTTGCTCGTCGTGGCCGCGGACGAGTCGGTCATGCCACAAACGCGCGAGCACTTCGAGATCGTTCGTCTACTCGGGCTCGAACGGGGGATCATCGCGGTGACGAAGATCGATCGCGCGCCGGGCGAGCTCGCGGCGGTCACGGCCGAGGACGTCGCGGAGCTCGTGCGCGGTTCGTTTCTCGAGGGCGCGCCCGTCGTCCCGGTTTCCTCGCGCACGGGCGAGGGAATCGACCGGCTGCGCGCGGCGCTTCTCGACCTCGCGCGTCCCGATCGGGAAGCGGCGCGGGCCGCGCGAGCCGCACGTCTCCCGATCGATCGAGCGTTCCTCGTAGCCGGGTTCGGACCGGTGGTCACGGGGAGCCTGGTGTCGGGGACGATCTCGCGGGAGCAGAAGCTGGAGCTCCTTCCGGAGAGGAAAACCGTCCGGGTGCGGCGCCTGGAGGTGCACGGGCGGGAGGTGTCCGAGGCGCGCGCCGGCGAGCGCGTCAGCGCGAATCTCGGCGGCGTCGAGCTCTCGGATCTCACGCGCGGAAAGGGGCTGGCGACGCCGGGAGCCTTCGCCGTCGGCGCGCTCCTGACAGTTCGGGTCGATCTCCTGCCGGGGTCCCGGCCCGTCCGCTCGGGAGATCGCTTCTTCTTCCATCACTTCTCGACCGAGGCCCGCGCTCGGCTGCGGCTGATCTCCGTCCGCGAGCTGCCCCCCGGCGGCTCGTCGCTCGCTCAGCTCCGGCTTTCCGCTCCGGTCGCCGCGGCTCCCGGCGATCGCTTCGTGCTGCGCCGACTTTCGCCGGTCGAGACGGTGGGCGGAGGCGAAGTTCTCGACGCCGGTTGGCCCGCCGTCTCGCGCCGCCGTCCCGGGGAAACGGAGCGCCTCGCGCGCCTCGAGACCGGCGATCTCGCCGCCCGGGCGCTTCTCTGGATCGAACAGACGCGCGAGCTCGGTGCGAGCGAGGAGGAGCTCGGGACGCGGGCGGGCCTCGGGCCGACCGAAGTCCGGGAGGCACTGGCCGGCGAGGTCGCCGCGGGCCGGGTCCACGCCCTGCGCCGCTCTCCGGATCGTTACATTTCCGAGAGCGCACTCGCCAAACTGGGCGCCCGGGCTTCGGCGGAGATCGAGGCCTTTCTCGCCTCCTCGGGAACGTCGATCGGCATGCCGCGATCGACGCTGCTCTCGCGGCTCCTCGCCGGGGCCGAGCCGCGCTGGGCCGAAGCGATCGAATCGGCGCTCGCTTCCCGGGGCGTCTTCCGCATTGCCGGCGAAGAAGCGCGCCCGCCAGGAAGGGAAGACCTCGCGCCGGACGACCGGGACTTGTCCGAGCGGATCGTCGCTTGCTTCCGGGAGCGCGGGCTCGATCCGCCGTCTCCTTCCGAAGTCGCGGAGATCGTGCATCACCGCCCGAAGGTCGTCGAGGGGCTGATCGGCTATCTCGTGAAGAAGGGGGATCTCGTCCGCCTGCCGGGCGGCTGGCTCATCGCCCGCGAAGCCGTGGAAGGCGTCGTCCGGCGGCTGCGCACGAGCGGGCGGCCCTCCTTCGAGGTCCCGGAGTTCAAGCAGATGTTCGGTCTGACGCGCCGGCTGGCCATCCCGCTTCTGGAGCACCTGGACGGCGCGAAAGTCACGCGCCGCGTCGGAGACCGGCGGGAGATCCTTCGCGGCTGACCGTCAGACGATCTTCGCGCGCGTTTGCGGCCGCGCCGCGTCGCCGCGCGCGCGTCGCTCCGCGGCGAGGCGGCTCGCCTCCCGCTCGAAACCGATCGTGCGATAGGCATCGAAGTGGGACCGCCCGCGGGCGCGCGCGACGAGATATTCGCCGAAGTACCGGAGCAGGAAGCGCGGCACCCCGCGCTCTTCATACTGTTCGACGTGGACGAGCTCGTGAGCGAGCAGCTCCCGGCCTTCCTCGGTGCCCGCCCGGATCTCGAGCGCTCCCCGGCGGGAGAGGAAGACGTGTCGGCCGAAGACGAAGGCGTCGGCGCGGAAGAGACTCGCAGCCACGCGCGCGAATCGGCCTTCGTGGAGCGCTGCTGCCATTTGCGTGAGTTGCGGCCGCTCGCTCCTAGGCTCGGTCGGAATCCGTGACCCGAGACTCAGGACCAAGGAATCGGGACTTGACTACAGCGTCTGCCGAAGCGCTGCCGTCATCCGGAGGTCCGTCGAGAAATCGATCTGGCCGGCGACCGTCAGCTCGTTCCACGTCGCGACCGGCGCGTTGCCGGCGCGAGCCGGGCGGAAGAGCCAGGACTCCATGGCCCTTCGGAAGTATCCGATCAGGAGCGGGTCGCTCGCCTGGATCGCGATCGATTTCTCGGCGCGGCCGGCGGGATTGATGCGCACCCAGAACTTGATCGTGAACGGCCCCTTGTAGGAGCTCGAGGACCACGGCTGTTTCTTCGGCATCGGGGGGGTGTCGAGCTGCTCGGGCGCCATCCCGCCTTCGACGGGCCCGGGCTTCAGGCTCTCGAGCCAGGAGGCGTCGGCGCCCCACTCGAGCGGCTTCGGAATCGGGGTCGTCGCGGTGATCGGCGTCAGGACGAACTGCTCGACTTTCGGGGAATCGATCTCCGCGGTCAGATCGAGCCGAAGCGAGGCCCAGGAGTCGACCGGCTGGCTGCTCTTGCGTCCCGGGTCGAATGTCCAGCGCATGAGCGACTGCTGCGTCTGCGCGCCGAGTGAAGGGATCGGGTCTCGCGCCCGCCGCACGCTTGAGACCTTTCCTTTCGAATCGACGCGGACCATCGCGAAGAGAGCCGTCGGCACCCGGGCGTCCGCGTACGTCGGCTTGACCGGCACCATCGCCGCGGCGTCGGCCGGGGAAGCGAACGGATTCTCCGTCGGCAGGCTCTCGACGGAGATGACGGGGGGGTCTACCAGTCGAAGCACGGGCGCCGGAGCGGGCAACGTGACGCCGGCCGGAGCCGGGGCCGCCGGCACGGATCCCGACGTGGGCGGCACGGGCACGGGTGTCAACGGAGGTGCGGCGTCCTGCGCGGCAGCCAGCGCCGCGCCGAGCAGACAGGCGGCGGCCGCGAGACCGAATCGGTTTCCCATGACTTTGGCGGAAGTATAGCGAACGGGTGAGAAGCCCTCCGGGCGGCGCTTCGTCGGAGACCGGCTCACTTCGCCGCCAGCCAGTTCGGGCCCGATCCGACCTCGACCGCCAGGTGCACTTTGAGCTTGGCGGCTCCCTCCATCTCCTCCACGACGAGAGCCGAGATCGCCTCGACCTCCGACTCCGGCGACTCGAGCACGAGCTCGTCGTGGACCTGGAGGATCAGCCGGGAGGCGAGGCGCTTCTCGGCGAGCGCTTCGTCGAGCCGGATCATCGCGATCTTGATGATGTCGGCGGCGGAGCCCTGGAACGGCGCGTTCAAGGCCATGCGCTCCGCGTTGCCGCGGACGGAGCCGTTGGATGCGGCGATGTCCGGGATCGGCCGCACGCGGCCGAAGATCGTCCGGACCTCCCGGGTGCGCCGCGCCTCCTCGAGGACGCCGTCGAGACATCCGCGCACCTTCGGAAACTGATCGAAGTAGGAGTCCACGTAAGCCTTGGCCTCGGACGTCGACACGCCGAGATCCTTGCCGAGCGTGTACGCAGCCATCCCGTAGAGAAGAGCGAAGTTGATGCGCTTGGCGGCGAAGCGCATCTCGTGCGTCACGAGATCCGGCGCGACGTGGAAGATCTTGGCCGCCGTCGCGCGATGAATGTCGTCGCCGCGCTCGAAGGCGTCGATCAGATTCTGGTCGCCGGAAAGATGCGCCAGGATCCGGAGCTCGATCTGCGAGTAGTCCGCCACCACCAGCTGGAAGCCTTCCGGAGCGACGAACGCGCGCCGGATCTCGCGCCCCGTGGCCGTCCGGATCGGGATGTTCTGAAGGTTCGGATCGGACGAGGAAAGCCTCCCCGTGGCGGCCACCGTCTGCCGGAAGGACGTGTGCACGCGTCCGTTCACGTCGGCGAGCGCGGGCAGCGCATCCACGTACGTCCCCTTCAGTTTCGAGATCTCGCGGAATTCCAGAACGAGCTTCGGAAGCGGATATCCGCGTTCCGCGAGCTCGGTCAATACTTCGACGCCGGTCGAGGAAGTCCGGGTCTTCGCGGTCTTCTTTGAGGGCGGGTAGCCCAGCTTCTCGAAGAGGATCTGAGCGAGCTTCACCGGCGAGTTCACGTTGAACGACTCGCCCGCCTCGGCCCAGATCTTCTGCTCGAGCTCCCGGAGCTGCCGCTCCATGCGGGCGGAGGTCTCCTTCAGAAAGACCGAGTCGATGGCGACTCCGGCGAGCTCCATGCGCGCGAGGACCGGCGTCAACGGCCGCTCGATCTCCCGATAGATCTTCTCGAGCTCCGGCCGCGCGGCCAGATCCGCCGCGAGAGGCTCCGCCAGAGCGAGAGCGCCGGACGCGCGCTCGGCCAGCCATCGGTCCGCTCGCGGGATCTCGTATCCCTCCGGGAGCTGGCAACCCTCGACACCCGAGTCCTTGTCGCTCGTCATCTTCGCCCCGAGGCGCTGGAACGCCATCGGCTCGAACTCGGCGCTCGCCACACCCGGCTGCAGCACATACTGTGCGAGGCAGACGTCCAGGATCTCCGCCCGGGCCGACTCGTTCTGCCGGGCGAGCAGCGTGTCGAGCGGCTTCGCGTCCGCGACGGCCAGGCGGAGCGTCGAACGGTCGAGGCGCTTCCACCGGGTGACGACCGCCTCGGCCGGTTCTTCGACGATCGCCGTTTCCGCCGCGTCGGCGACGGCGAAGAGCACGCGGTCGCCGCGCCGCAGAAGTGCCGCTCCGAGGAGGTCCGAGTCGAACGCGAACGATTCCCCCTCCGCCAGACGGCGGAAGGAGAGCTCGGGCGGCGCCGCGGCCTCGCCCCGGATTTCGGCGGCGAGCGAGTGGAATTCGAGCTCGACGAAGATGTCCCGCAGCCGCGGAAAGTCCGGGCTGGCGCACTTCAACGCGTCCGGGTCGAAGGGGACCGGCAGATCGGTCGGAATGTCGACGAGCCTCCGGGAGAGAAGCGCGTCTTCGCGGTGCGCCCGCAGGCTCTCGCCGACCTTGCCCTTGATCTCATCCGCGTGCTCGAAGAGCGCCGGCAGACTGCCGTACGTCTCGATCCACTTCTTCGCCGTGACCTGGCCCACCCCCGGCACGCCGGGCACGTTGTCGACGCTGTCTCCCATCAACGCGAGGACGTCGGCGACCTGATCGGGGCGGACGCCGAACGACTCGCGAACCCCCGCCTCGTCCAGAAAGGCCTCTTTCCCCGTATGGAAGACGCGGATGCCCGGCCGGACGAGCTGGAACATGTCCTTGTCCGCCGTCACGATCACGACGTCGAGGCCCGAGGCGGCGGCCTTCGTCGCCAGAGTGCCGATGACGTCGTCCGCTTCGAATCCGGGCAGCTCCAGAACCGGGATCCGATAGGCGTCGAGGACCCGCCGGACCTCCGGGATCTGTCCGGCGAGATCCCCGGCCATCGTCGGACGGTTCGCCTTGTACGCCGCGTACGCCTCGTGGCGCTGAGTGCGCTGCGGACCGTCCCACGCGACGGCCAGATAGTCGGGGGTGTGCTCGCGAAGCATCTTGCGGAGCATGGTCACGAATCCGTAGATCGCATTGGTCGGCCGTCCGGCCGAGGTCGAGAGCCGGGCGATGGCGTGGTAGGCCCGGTGGATGTTCGACATGGCGTCCACGAGGTAGAGGGAAGGGCGGGACTGGGGCATCCGGGCGATTCTATGGCCCGGGTCCGGCGACCTCCGGCTCGGAGAAAACGTCGTGTTTTCGCGTGCGATCGCGATGCCCGACGGGGCAAATCGGCCGTCCGAACAAGGGCGCCGCGAGCGCGATCTCCCGGGCGGTCAGAAGCTTCGAGGAATTCGGAGGAAGGCCGGAAATGAAAACGCGCGACCCGTCTCCGGAGTCGCGCGATTCAATAAAAACAGAATACGAAAAATGCACGCAGTTGTCAAGAGAAATGTTCGCAAATGTAAATCGCTTGAGATCAGAGGAATCCGGCGAGAGCGGCGCGTCAGAAACGGCGGCGAACCGCCGCGAGCACCTGGTCCCGAAGCCGCTGCGCCTCCGTCTGGAGATCGGCGGTCTCTCTCTGCATCCGGCCGACGAACTCGGCGTCCGTGGCTCCGGAGAGATTGATCCCGACGTTCAAGAGCGCGGCTTCGGCGGCTGCCTCGAGCAGCAGGGCGGCCGATCCGACGTCGGACGCGGCGTTGGGATTTCCCTTCTCGACCAGCTCCGGCAAGCTCGCGAGCAGCCGAACGGCGAGCCGGGCGGTCTTCATCGGAATCTCGGTCGCTCGGCGGTTCGCCGCCTCGATCCGTTCGTTCCGGAGCGTCTTCTCTTCCGGGGTCTCCTTGGGGAGGCGGCGCGCGGCGACGACGCCGTCGTAAGCCTCGGCGTCTTCGCGTGCGAGCGACAGGAACTCCGCGCGCGCGCTTCGCCCCGCTTCGGCGATCGGCCGCACGGCCTCGTGCGCCGACGCGTACTTCTCCTTGGAGAGGGTCAAGGCCGCGACCATCTCCGCCAGCCCGGCGCCCATCGCCGCCGCGGCGGCGGCCGCGGTCCCCCCGCCGGGCGTCGGCGCATCCGACGCGAGAGCGGCGAGGAAGCCGTCGAGGGGGAGCTTCGAAAAATCGGTCATCGCGGTTCGACGAGACGGCCGCGGCAGACGACGCCCGCGACCAGGTTGACGCCCCAATGATAGATGAGATGCCGGTCGTCCGGCGCGGCGATCCAGATCACGTCGGCGGACTTGCCCGCCTCGAGCGTCCCCGTTTCGGAGGCGAGCCCGAGAGAAGCGGCCGCGTTCAAGGTCATCGCCGTCAGCGTCTCTTCGACCGAGAGACCCGAGTCGAGGCAGGCGTGCGCTGCGACGGAGGGGAGGGACTCCGTCAGGCAGGTGCCGGGATTCGAATCGGTCGCGACGGCGACCGGCACGCCCGCCGCGATCAGCTCCCGCGCCGGCGCGGGGCGCGATCGCATCCACCAGGCTGTTCCCGGCAGGATCGTCGCGACGGTTCCGGACCGAGAGAGCGCCGCGACCTCCTCGGCGCCGATTCGCAGCAGGTGATCCGCGGAAGCCGCCGCGAGCTCGGCGGCCAGAAACGCGCCTCCGGAGCGCGCGAGCTCGTCGGCATGGATCCGGAGCCCGAGCCCAGCGCGCCGGGCCGCCTCGAGGATCGTGCGCGACTCGTCCACGGTGAAGACCCCGTCGTCGCAGAAGACGTCGCAGAAACGCGCGAGCCCGCGGCGGGCGACCGCGGGCACGATCTCGCGCTCGATGCATTCGACCCACTCCGCTCGGCGGTCGCGGTATTCGGGCGGGATCTCATGAGCGGCGAGGAGCGTCGGAACGATTCGGGGAAGCTCCGCGTCCCGCGCCGCCTCGGCGAGAATCTCGAGCGCTCGGATTTCGTCTCCCGAAGTCAGCCCATAGCCGGACTTCGCCTCGACGGTCGTCGTGCCGTGGGCCCTCATGCGCTCGAGGCGGCCGCGCAAGAGCCGCGCGAGCTCCTCGGTCGTCGCTTCCCGGGTCGCGCGCACCGTGGCGTTGATGCCGCCGCCTTCGGCCGCGATCGTGGCGTAGCTCTCGCCCGCGAGACGGCGGCCGATCTCCGGTCCGCGGTCGCCCGCCCAGACCGGATGCGTGTGGGAGTCGACGAGACCGGGGAGGAGGGTGTGACCCGTCGCATCGACCGACACGGAGGCGGGCGAGCCGGAATACCTCCTCCGATACTCCGTCTCGGGGCCTGCGAAGGCGATCAGGCCGTTCTCGACACGGACGGCCGCGCCGGTGATCCGGAGGATCTCGCCCTGCTCCCGACCGCGCTTGGCCGCGCGGCCGACAGGGGTCGCGAGGCAGGAGGCGTTGCGGATCTCGAGGGAGGGGAGAGGCCCTGACTGAGGACTGAGGACTGAAGACGGAGGACTCACCGCGCTATGCCAAGGAGCAGCTGGGCAGAAGCCGAGTCCGTCCTCAGTCCCAAGTCCTCAGTCCTCGGTCGGCTACACCGCCCCCTCTTCCTTCTCCTGCTTCCTCGTCAGGTACGAAACGGGCCGGTCCCTGTCGTCCTCTTCCCGATCGAAGTCGAGCACCTGCTGAAAGAGCTCGATCATCTTCCCGAGCTGCAGGCGAAAGTTCGCGCGCTGAATCTTCAGCTCGTGGATCGCCTTCTCGATCTCGGCGGAACGCTGGAGAGCGCTGTGCGTCAAGCGTTCCCCCGCCTCCTGCGCCCCCTGAACGATCCGCTCGGCGTCCTTCTGCGCAGTCGTACGGATGTCTTCGGAGGCCCGCTGCGCGGTGAGCAGCGTCGCCTTCAGGATCCGCTCGCGCTCGCGGTGC